>QIAA01000081.1 GCA_003224905.1 Acidobacteriota bacterium | reverse complement strand
CCGTCAGCTCGTTGTCATCCTTGTGCCACGAGCACGACCCTCAGATGGAGCGGCGGAGATCCGGACATACCTTATGTGCCTTTGAGCACGAATAGAAGCCTGTCCGCAACGCCGCAAACAAATACCTATGGACTCGTACGCCTGTTTTCATAGAAGGATGACAGTCTTAGTGGGATGGTGTTCGGCAGGTGGAGAACGTCGGCAGTCGAGGCGCCCATGCGGGGCCGGGTCGTGGTTCTGCTTTCATCGGCATGACTGAAGTCATGCCCTGATACGAACCTGGGGGCCGAGTTTCTAACTGAGTGCGAGGGGTTGGAAATCGCCACCCTTTCGCAGAGTGCTCGACCGGATGGGGCAGCCTGCCGTGGCTTCGGTCCGGGTCCCACCCTTCGACTTCGCTCAGGGCAGGCTCTTTCGAAAACCGCGAAAGATGAGGCATCCCCAAACGTAAGCAGTCTGCATGTTTCGGAGTTATATGGAAGCACAGGCGGGGTCGCCAGCGCCTACATCATTACGCGGCGACGCCGCCGCCGGCCTGTGTATTCAACTTGCCATTCGGGATACAGTAAACGAATTTCAGGGACATTTTGGTCCGACATGAAACCCCTCCTTATCCGCGACGGGGTTTGATGCTCGTAATCACTGGAGAAAGTACTTCCACTGCGGCTTACGTGGGTGTGCCAACTTGCGCCAACTTGTAGTTATCTAGCAAATGCGACCAAGCGGTGAAAGACTGGTCTCTATGCTTGAGCGTCGACTCTTGATTCTTAAACACATGGGCAACGCGCCATGTCTGGCGACTTGCGAGAGATGCCATTTCAAATTCTTCACTCCGCGAGAGCTGGGTCGCAAACCAATAGAAGCTGAGCAAAACCTGCGGAACAGATTCGAACTCCACAGATGCATGCCCGAGGAAGTGGGCCGCGTCGCTACCTTGAAGCAAAAACAATGGGAGCTCTAGCTGCGCCTCGTTACGTCTGAATTCCTGCTACGACTGCCAGCAGTCGTTTGCCTCCCCACTTCCCACGTTCCAGTTTTCTTCCCACGCCATTACCGTTGGACGAAGCAAGCGATGATAACTATAGCCAACATCGCTCCAAAGCAGCACAGCCAAGGATGAGCGTTAAAGATGTTGCGCGGCTTGATTGAATGGACGGCGGCTTGAAAAATGGCACCATTGCTACGGATTCGGCACCACCGCTTTGACTTGATTGCAAAAGACGCTCTCAATTCCAGAGGAATTCACGGTCGTTACGGCGTAAAAATAATTCGTACCAGATTTTACGGTGCCGTCGTCGTACAGAGTCGCCGCGACTAAGCCGCCGGAGTTGATTCGCGAATAAGGCCCCCCGGACACGGTGGCACGATAAATGTTGTAGCCCGTGATGTTCGCAGAAGTGGATGGAGCCCAGGAGAGACCAACCAGATGCTGAAGGGATGCGAGGTTAATGCTGACCCTGTAATTTTTCGTACTGGTGTGTCCACCGCAGCCTTTCACGGTAATAGAGAATCCGTAGGTCGCTTTAGTGGTTGGCGTTCCATGAATCAAGAAGTTGGTTGTGCTTGAAGACCTAACGCCACTGAGGCCAGCGGGAAGGGAGCCGCTGGAAACCCACCATTTGTAAGGCGTGCAGCCACCACTCGCGTAGACTCTGGCAGAATAACTCACTCCTACAGCACCAGCGGGCAAGGAGGTTGTAGTGGTCGTCACGTACGACGCGAAACAGGAACCAGATAAGAAGAGCAGCAGGCCAAGAGGGAGAGCACGCATTCCCGCAGCATGGCCGAATCGATAGCGAAGTGACAGATGACAAAAGTCGTTGGCCCCGAGTTTGCGACAAAAACGCCCCGCATCTCAGCCAGAAATACGGGGCAGCCATTTAACCTTTTCTTGCTGATGTTGTACCGTCCGTCTGCCTTGTGAAAATCAGCTTTCTGACATTGAGCTTAGTATCAGAAATAGAAACTTGGCGCATCTTGGCGCACCTCACTCAGCAGAACTCGGCCTAGAGTTCACACATTCATAATCCCTACTGCGGGTTGGTGGGACGGTCTCTATTAGTTGTTCGCGATACTCCCAGGGGACCGTATGCTTCAAAACGACAAAGGTGCCGACAGACAATGGCAACAGATAGCCGCCGAAATGTCGGACGAGCAAGATACCGACTCCGATGCTGCTTGAGGCACAGTGATGGAGGCCGAGCACGAACGCTGGCGCAACTTGTGTGAACAGGCTGCCAATGAGCAAGACCTAGAACGTCTCCTGCAGCTTGTTCGGGAAATCAATCGACTGCTAATCAAGCGGCTACTGCAAGAGAAAGGACGCACCAATACGCGGGTCTGATACTCGCGTACGAACTCCAGAAACGTTCAGTAGCTTGCGGACGTTAGGTAAGTCGAGGGAGAACCAATGATTCAATTTGTCTGCGACAGGTGTGCCGACATCAAAAAGCCGTCCGAAGCTTGGATTGTAGGTCTTTATGCAGAGTCGGTGGGGGTTGCTGCTGCTCGGCGGGAAGTCACAATTCAATCGGTATGGGACAGGCCAACGGCGATACAGTCCTTTGCTGTTCACTTCTGCTCAGTCGAATGCAAGGACCACTACATGGCGCGACGGGTTTCCCTGGAAGCGACTGCTGACCTGGCAATAGTGGAGCCGCTCTGCCCCGCGCCGCAAATGAGGTTTGATTTCCCCTGCAAGCACTGTAGCCAACAGTTCTCTTCTTCGTTGAGAGAGATTGTTCAAGGAAGGGGCAGGTTGACCTGCCCGAATTGCGATAGAACTCACGAATACAATATGCCTGATATTCTGGAGCCAGCTAACGAGGAGTTGCCCTCCACCAAGAAAACTGCCGCCTGAGATGAAGAATCTTCCGCGAATTGCATCAACAGTGTGCCCGCGGTTGGCAACGATTTCTTCTCGCCATTAATTCAAATATGTTTGCGTGCCGCCCTCCGGTTGAACAGCGTCCCAATACCAAATCCCGAGGCAGCTCCGATTGATGCTGCAACCATCATCATAGTGATTGAAGAAGCGTTGTTGCACGAGAATTGTCGAGGCGGTGGTCTTCGGTGACTCGCTCGTGTGGGTCAAAAATCGAAGCTGTGCGCTTCCATGAGTCAGAACCCAAATTTCGCGCGCGGTTTGGGCAGTCCGCAAATACAGAGTTCCTTTAGGAGTCCTGCGCGAGCGATGGACTCCGCTTCCCCGGGATGAACGGTGAAGAGGAAAACCGCCATGCGGATCGGAACAGAGAATTCCTCGATGTGCCGTTGCCGAGATTGAGGGGCATGGGGTCCTTCGACTGCGCAGGACGGCGGTGAACCCCGTCCTGCTCCGCTCAGGATGACAGTTTTGGTGGGGCGCTGTTCGCACTTATCGCAGAGCTGAAAGGCTGCGCCACCCAAAGGTTGAGTTTTTCCGCAGCATCTGAAGTTCGTGCGATCTCGCGGAGACAGATGTCCGCACCTGCGGTGCACACTCACAGCAGACGTTCCAAGTCGCGGGCGCCAAGCGCTGCCGTGTACTTTGCCTTCAGGGGGTGGTCATAGAGAAGGTGCCGTCTTCGGCGCAGGCGCCACTCAGGACTGAGTAGTCTCCGCTAATGCTGGTGGCTTGCTCGTTGGTATTGCCGAAAGCCTCAAAAAGATCTTGCGTGTCGCGAAGCCTGACGGCGGTTCCCACCTGATTCCCGGTGACCGTGAGGTTAGTAAAGCAAGGTGAGTTGTCGAAACTCATGGTTCCGTTCAGATTACCGTGAGAATCCTCTTGTATATCTGCTGTAAAGGTAAGCGTGCCGTTGACGGAGCTTGTGTCGCCGGACCAGCGGGCACTATCGACTGTGGGAATGAAGTTGGCGAAAACGGTCCCAGTGTCACCGCCGTCGCAGGAGCCGCTGATCGTGTAACTACCGCTGATGGTGACCCCGTCAGTGCTGCCCGGCACGGTAATCGTGTCCGGACCGTCACTTTCCCGAATCGTAAGATCCACCGCTTGCTGATCGACTCTGCCGGTAAGGGTTCCCTGGCTAGCGCATGGCGTCCCGTTCAGAAGGACAAGGGTTGAAGCGAGACTAGTGCCGCTCTGTACGATGAACATATCGAGATCAGTGCTGGTGGGTGCTGAGGAGGAGGTGGTAGTTGCGTGCCAGTTGCCAGAAACGTCGGCGTTGGGGCGAGGACGGTCACTGGATGAGCCTCCACCGCCGCAGGCGGCCAGGAACACAGTAAGGGCAAGACATGCGAAGAACGCGACGCACCGGTGTGCAGCCATAGTTCGTCCCCTTAGGACTGAAAGAGGTTAGTGCCCCGCTTCGGAGTACCTCAATCAGGCGAATAGCGTATTTCAGGCAAGGGAATCAGGGGCAGTGCTGTAGGCGCGGTGTCGCACGACTAACATTCTGGCTACTCGGGACGACAATGTTTGGGAAGCTGCCGAGCTGCCTTAGGCTGGACCCTCGAGTTCCCTCACGGCGGTGGTGACGTGAGCGAGGAACGCTCGCGCCTACATTATCGGAAATCGCATTTCGCGGGCGAGGGCGCCCGCGCCACACGAGCTACACGCCTATTACGGAAACGAGCTCTTTGACAGCAGCGGCGCTTTTGTCGAGGGCGGATTTTTCTTCGGGGGTTAGCTTGATTTCGATGATCTGCTCGAGGCCTTTCGCGCCCAGCTTGCAAGGGACGCCGACGAAGAGGCCGTGGATTCCGTACTCGCCTTCGAGATAGGCGGCGCAAGGGAGAATCTTCTTTTTGTCTTTCAGGATGGCTTCGACCATTTCAGTGACGGCGGCGGAGGGAGCGTAATAAGCCGAACCGGTCTTGAGATATTTGACGATTTCGGCGCCGCCGTCGCGGGTGCGCTGCACGAGGCGCGCGACGGTGGAGGCGTCCATCAGCTCGGTGATGGGGATGCCGGCAACGGTGGAGTAGCGCGGCAGCGGGACCATGGTGTCGCCGTGTCCGCCGAGGACGAAGGCGGTGACGTTCTCGACGCTGACGTGAAGCTCCTCCGCGATGAAGGTGCGGAAGCGGGCGGAGTCGAGCACGCCGGCCATGCCGATGACGCGCTCGCGTGGGAAGCGGCTGAGCTTGTAGGCGGCCTGGGCCATGGCGTCGAGCGGGTTGGAGACGATGATCAGGATGCAGTTGGGGGAGTGCTCGATGGCCTGGGAGACCACGTCTTTCATGATCTTGTAGTTCGTGTTAAGCAGGTCGTCGCGGCTCATGCCGGGCTTGCGCGGAATGCCGGCGGTGATGACGACGATGTCCGAGGAGGCGGTGTCGGCGTAGTCCTGGGTGCCGATGACGCGGGAGTCGCGCTTCTCGATCGGCATGGCTTCGAGCAGGTCGAGGCCTTTGCCCTGGGGTACGCCTTCGATGATGTCGATGAGAACGACGTCGGCGAGTTCCTTGGAGGCGATCCAGTGGGCGGCGGTGGCGCCGACGTTGCCGGAACCTACGATGGTGACTTTGGAGCGCATGAGTTTCTCTTTCGAAATTTGCATTTAGCAATTAGCAATTGGCATTTAGCCACAAATAACTAAATGCTAAGTGCCAAGTGCTAAATGCCACTACACCGCGCTCATTGCTGCCGCGGTCATATTGTCGATGATGAAGCTGGCAAATTCGCTGGTCTTAACTTTGGTGGCGCCGGGCATCAGGCGCTCGAAATCGTATGTGACTTTTTTCTGCTCGATGGTGCGCTCGAGGCCCTGCTCGATCAGGTCCGCGGCTTCGGTCCAGCCGAGGAAGCGGAACATCATTACGCCGGAGAGGAGCACGGAGCCGGGGTTGATGACATCTTTGTCGGCGTATTTGGGAGCTGTGCCGTGCGTGGCTTCGAAGATGGCATAGCCGTCACCGATATTGGCGCCGGGGGCGATACCGAGTCCGCCGACCTGGGCGGCGCAGGCGTCGGAGATGTAGTCGCCGTTGAGGTTTGAGGTTGCGAGCACGGAATATTCGTTGGGGCGGGTGACCACCTGCTGGAAGATGGAATCGGCAATGCGGTCGTTGATCATTAGTTTTTTCTTCCAGGCGGACTTGCCGTGGGTGGGGTAGATCGTTCCCAGGACGGCTTTGACTTCCTTATATAAGGATTGGCGGAATTCCTCGTTGGCGAACTCCAAGCCGGGTTCGATGAGGGCGGCGTTTTGCTCGACGGTGAGGGAGGGATTTTTGTCGTTGTTGTCAAGGATCCAGCTCTCGCGCTCAGTGATGACCTGGTCGCGGAATTCTTCGGTGGCGAGGTCGTATCCCCATTTGCGGAAGGCGCCTTCGGTGAATTTCTGGATGTTGCCTTTGTGCACCAGGGTGACGACAGGTCGGCGGCTGGTCAGCGCGAACTGAATGGCCATGCGAACGAGGCGCTTGGTACCGGTGACGGAGATGGGTTTGATGCCGACACCGGAGTCCAGGCGGATCTGCTTCTTGCCGCCTTTGAGCATGTCTTTGTTCAGGAAGTCGATGAGCTTGGCTGCCTCGGCAGTTCCCTGCTCCCACTCGATGCCGGCGTAGACATCTTCGGTATTCTCGCGGTAGATGACGATGTCCATGAGTTCGGGATGCTTCACGGGAGAGGGTGTGCCTTTGTAGTACCTCACGGGACGCACGCAGGCGTAGAGATCCAGGATCTGGCGCAGGGCAACGTTCAGCGAGCGGATGCCGCCGCCCACTGGTGTGGTCAGCGGGCCTTTGATAGCGACGCGGAAGTCACGGATGGTGTTGACGGTGTCATCGGGGAGCCAGTTGTCGAATTTGGATTTGGCTTTCTCTCCGGCGAAGACTTCGTACCAGGCCACTCGTCGTTTATTCCGATACGCTCTCTCAACGGCAGCATCGAACACACGGACGGAAGCCTTCCAGATGTCGCGGCCCGTCCCATCGCCTTCGATGTACGGAATGATGGGTCGCTCCGGGACGTGATAACGTCCGCTCGCGTAGGTTATGCCTGCACCATTCGCAGGCACCGGAAGACCGTTGTAGGACGACACCATCAGCAACCTCCTGATTGTTCGGAACAGTAATTATACGGACTGCAGCGGGTATGAACGAGTACAAGGCTAGCCGGATGCGGAAAAGATAGAGTGACCTCAGTGGCCATAAAGCCGCTATTCATGGCAGAACGTTTGTCGCAGCGCCGGAGGCAGTGCGTCGGCTTTGAAGAGCGCGGTCAGAATGTTTTCCCGTTCATGTTGCGAAGAAGATACTTCGGGAGTAGGATGGGTCGTCTGAATTTCATTCCCCTCCCTTCCCTCGGGGAATGCGGCCCCAAATCACAATCCAAAGGAGTACACCATGCCGCGTTATGTCCAGTGGTACGGGTGGGTTCCGGATATGCCGGACCCACGGGATTTCATGTACGCAGCGCCAGCTACGGTGCTGCAGCAATTGCCTCCATCGCAAGATCTCAGGCCGTCATGTCCGCCGGTCTATGACCAAGGTAGTGTCGGAAGCTGCACAGGCAACGCAATCGGAGGAGCGTTTGAATTCGAGCAAGGAAAGTTGGTCTTGCAACAATTCGTTCCGTCAAGGCTGTTCATTTACTACAACGAACGCGTAAGGGAAGGCACTGTGGATCAGGACAGCGGCGCTCGCATCCGCGATGGAATCAAGTCTGTCGTGAAGCAGGGAGTTTGCCCGGAGGACGAGTGGCCTTACAGCACCGATCTGGATGTTGTGACTGAGAAGCCTCCTGACCAGGCGTATGTCGACGCGCTGCAGAACACGGTGATTGCGTACCACCGAGTCACGCAAAACCTGCGGCAGATGAAAGGATGTCTGGCTGAAGGCTACCCTTTCGTCTTCGGTTTCGCGGTTTATTCCAGCTTCGAATCCGACGACGTCACTCGAACCGGGGTTGTGCCCATGCCAGATCCGAATACAGAGGAGCAGGTCGGCGGACATGCGGTGATGGCGGTGGGATACGACGATGGAGAGCAGCGCTTTCTGGTTCGCAATTCCTGGGGTACCGACTGGGGAATGGCGGGATACTTCACTATGCCTTACGCGTACCTCACCGACCATCAATACTCAAATGACTTCTGGACAATTCGGGGAGTCACCGGACAGGCGGCTACGACTGCCGGGGCCAAAGCTGCTGATTAACTGCGTTGCGACTCAGGCGGCGGCTTTGACGGTTAGCACGAATTCGCGGGCAGGCTTATCCCGCTCCCACGGTCGCCGATGTTGTAAGTGAATCTGCACCGAGCCTGGCTGTTCTACCGTGAACTGCCAGGTTCGGATATTTGATTGACCGGGCAAAGAACCAGCCGCCTTAGTGTTGATCTCCGCGGACTTGAGCACTGGTTCGCCCGTTTGTAACAACTGCCAGCGGTAACCTCCCATACGGCTCTCGGGAAGCTGCAACTGAAACGTGTCATGGACCTGCAGTGAGAGTTCGTGTCCGTTTTCGGATTCGGTGATCAATTGGGTTGGCATGGAGAGCAGAAAAAATCTTAAACCGCTAAGGCCGCAAAAGAAAAGGCGCAAAGAACGCAAAGGCTTGAATACTACCAAGCAATGGAGCACGCCTTATCGGCGGGTACAATCAGGTATGTGTTCTCGCAGTTGGGGCATTTTTGCAGGGCTGGTCGTCCTACTTTTTTGTTTCAGTGTGACGACTGCCAGGGGACAGCAGATCTCGCAGCCGCAGAAACTGCCCGCCGGCATGAATCCATCGCCCTCTTCCCTGCCCCACCGTTTTTGGGATCGCACTAATACTCTACTGTTTGCGGGGGTGGGTGTGTTCCGCGGGTTGGATTATGCTTCCACACGCAACATGCAGGCTCGCGGGCGGGAGGAGATTCTTCTGCCCGATGATGTGGTGAATAACTCGGCAGCATTTGCCGGGGTCGAAGCGGGCGGGACGGCGGCGTCAGTCGGGCTGTCTTACTTGATGCATCGCACGGAGCACCACAAGCTGGAGCGGTGGGTTTCCATCGCGCACATTGGGGTAACCGGTTTCGGGGCTGCCAGGAATTATGCGCTGAAGACACACCGGGCAAGTGCGCCTTAGCGCGGCAGGGGGGCGACTGAGGGATTAAAATAACCGTGTCTTGGGTGCGTGAGAAAGGCGGGTATGCTCGTGTTCCGTTACGTGGCGTTCACATTGATGTTGCTGGGCTCTTCTGGAATGCTTGCCAGGGCTGATGCCAACCGGGATCGATTTCAAACAGGTCGCGACATAAGGGTTGAGGCGGACGACCGCGTAGGCGACGTCATGTGCCTTAACTGCTCAATCTATATACGCGGCCAAGCAAGCGGAGACATTCTGACAATCCACGGCAATGTTGTGGTCTATGAGGGCGCACAAATTGGAGGAGACATTGCTTCGCTTGCCGGGAACGTGCGGCTGGAAACGGGAGCGCAGGTGGGCGGAGATGTTGCGAGTATAGGCGGTGCAGTGCGGCGCGATTCGGGTGCACGGGTCGGGGGTGACGTGTCATCCATGCCGGGGAGCGGGTGGGCTTTGGCGATCTTTGTGTTACCACTGTTGTTTTTGGGAGGAATTGTTGCGCTGATCATCTGGCTGGTACAGCGCAACCGGAGAACAACGCAGGGAGTGAGGCCGCTGGCCGCGTAAGAAGGGAGAACGCTGGATGCGGTCTGTTGTCTGGTCACAGTCCCCTGTGCCGTGCCTACGGCACTCGACAATTTTCTTCTACGGACCCAGCGCTCACGCGCTGGGCTAATGAATTCCGCCGCTTCGCGGCTATTTCTGGAATTTGAGCAACTGACACACGGAGTCCTGGCGGGACTCGCATCGCTAGAGAAGAAAAGTCTTACACCCCCAAGGTAGCAAACAACGCAAAGACTGCGACATCTAGTTCGACGGGGCGAGGCTCACTAACGCGCGCTCGTAGATCGCGCGCACTTTTCGGCCGGTGCAGTCCAGTTCAGCTTCCAGTCCCTTTTCGAAATTTGCGCGCAGGATTTTCGATGTGAGTTTTTCGACGGTGCGGCGGCCGTGTTCGGTGGCGGGGAGCGATTTGAGGGCGCGTCCGGTGACGAGGCGGACGGAGTGTTCTGTGGTGCGCAGCAGTTCTGCGGCGTGATCGAGCGCGGCGGCGTCGCCTTTTTGCAGCGCGCCGGATTCGGCACAACGCCAGAGCCGATCGCGGAGAGTCCCCTGCTTATTCGGAATCTGGTGCTTCACTAAGAGCGAGTTGGCCAGGAAGTCGATGTCGTAGGTTCCGCCGGCGGAGGATTTGAAGGTCTTCTGGGGAGCGTCCGCACTTTCCAGCTTGGAGCGCATTTCGCGAACGGCTGGAAAGAAATTATCGTCTGCGGCGAAGCGCTGGAAGAGAACGGGAAGCGCTTGCATGGTGCGGCCGGCCAGATTGCGGTCGCCGATCAGAAAGCGAAGTTTGGTGTACATCAACGATTCCCAGGGTTGAGCCTCCTGCTCGAAATAAGCCGCCAACTGAGAAGGAGTGACCAACAGTTCACCTTCACCGCCTCGTGGGCGCAAACGTGCGTCCACGGGAAATACCATACCCTCCTGCGTATATGCAGCGAGTGCCTGCATCATGCGCTCGGCGGCTTTGGTTGCAGAGTGGCGGTCGGCATCTTCTGCGCAGACAAACAACAAGTCAGCGTCGGAGAGGATGTCAAACTCACCGCTGCCCAATCGTCCGAGTGCGAACACGGCCAGATCTCGAGGAGCTTCCACGATTAGGAACGCAGCAGCGATCGCGTCTTCTGCGGCACTTGTAGTCGCAGCGAAGGATTCATATACGGGGCGCGGATGAATTACGTCGCGAGCGACGGCGGCAAACACGCGATGTCGAAAGTGCTGCCGCAGCAGCGAAAGTTTTTCCCCGTAGGACACCGGCGAAGTTGCCAGATATTGAAATACCGGATCGCGGCTTGCCTCGGGGCGAAGGGTGTCGGCAAACAGGAACCGGTTTTCTGTTACTTCCGCTGCGGGCTTCAACTCCGCCAAGGTGGCAATTTCTTCAGGATGCCGAACCAGAATCTCGACCAGGTATTCGCTGGTCTCAAAGAGTTGCAGGACACGCTCGCCCGCCTCCGCGTGGCGCACTACATCGGCGTAACGCTCTGAGCCGGCGAGCACGGAAGTCAGGAAACGCAGGAGATTCTTTTTAGCGGTGGCGGCTAAGTCCCGTCGGGCGGCTTGATAGAGCAGAGGCGCATCGGATGCGAGCCGCTCGAGCATCTGTTGGGCTGTAGCATCGGCGGCAGACGGTTCCAGAGTAGCCGTCAGTTGAAATTCCGTGGCCTGCGGTTCATGGGCATGCTGCGCCTGCTGGTGGTAGATGATTCGCCGGTAAATTTCGGCCACGGCGCGCATCCGTGTGCGCACGAGATTGGGGAGATCGCTGAGCCGGTCTTCGCCGGGGACCAGGCCTTCCATGGAACGCTGCACGATGCGCAATTCTGCTGGTGATGTGGGAAGGCGATGGGTCTGCTGGCCGTGGCGCAATTGCAGGCGATGCTCCAGGTGGCGCAGGAATTCGTAGGCGCTGCTGAGTTCGTGAAATTCCTTGCCGCTGATGTGACGTTTGTCATGGAGCTTATGCAGGGAGAATAACGTGCCGCCGGAGCGCAGCCAGGGCTCACGGCCTCCGTATACGCGCTGGAGGCATTGGACGAGGAATTCGATATCTCGAATGCCGCCGCTGTCGATTTTTACATCGATGGTGGTATCCGAGTGCTCTGAGGCCTTAGCGTGGCGATGCTTCTGCATCCGTTCACGTGCGACCAGAGCGGTTTTTATGGCGGCGAAGTTTACTTTTTCCGTGTAGACGTGTGGCTGCACAGCGCGAATAAATTCCCGGGCGAGGGCGGGATCTCCGGCCGAGTAGCGCAGCTTGATCAGCGCCTGCTGCTCCCAGTCATGCGCGATTGCCTGGTAGTAGCGCAAAGCCTGGGACACGCTGATTGCCAATTCCCCTTCCCCACCCTGGGGGCGAAGGCGCAGATCAATTCGAAATGGAGTTCCTTCGCGAGTGGTGCGGGAGAGAATTTCTGTAACCTGCTGGGCGAGCCGGATAAAGAATTCACGGTTCGAAATCGGCGCTTCGGGCGGTTCGTCGCCGTCGCCGAAGACGTACATCAGATCCACATCCGAGCTGTAATTGAGTTCGTTGCCGCCGAGTTTTCCCAAGGCGAAGATGGCGAACGGGGTATCTACAAGCCGGCCTTCGGCATCGAGATGCTGGGACTTGCCATGGCGGCGTTGAAGCCTGCGCTCGGCTTCGCGCAGAGCGTCTTCGATAAGGACATCTGTCAGAGCTGAGATTTCAGCAGTGGTTTCGGCCAGGGGGGCGATCTTCAGCACATCGCGCAGCATGATGCGGACATATTCGCGGCGCTTAAAGCGGGCCAGGAGCAGTGAAACATCTGTTTCAAACGAGCGCGAACGGAACCGGGCCAGGGATTCGTGGAACTCCTCGCGGGAAAAACTGCGGTCGAGGTTTTTTTCGCGCAAAAAGGACTGCAGAAGATCGGGGTTCTGGATGAGAGTTTCGCCCAGAAAGCGGCTGTGGCCAAAGACAACGAGCGTGTAGTGTGCGAGAAAATTGTGAGCATTGAGTAATGTGATGACTTCTGGATGCTCATTCACCAGGCGATCAAGAAGAAGGACGGCGGAGTCGGGGTCCGGGGATTCGGCGAGCAGGGAGGGCAGGGCGCTGGCTAATACAGGAGAGAGTTGGTTGGCAACTCGGAGGAAGTGGAGTTTGGCACCTTCGGGATCCTGGAAAGGTATGTTGGCTAGCCGGAGATTAGAGTCTGCCGGATTGGGGGAATCCATTGGTGCAGCGGGATTGGGCAAGGGTTAGCTCAGATTTTGAGCATAGCATGGGGAGTGGCTTGCAACGGTGCGCGTACCGGCGGAGCAGAGTTGATGTCTCAAGCTGTTCCGCTAGAACCTGAAGCCATTGGCAGTTGCGCCCCATGGGCGCCTGGTCAGTAGCAGGCAGTTACGGCACGACTGAAGAGCTTGCGGAAAAATTCGAATGGGTCACCTCAGCGGCTGAAGCCGCGACTGAAAGGAAAGCCTTTATCGCAGCGCTAAAAAGCGCTGCGCCACCCCAAATCAGAGCTTTTCCGCAAGCTGTGAAGTCGTGCCCTGATACGAATCCAGACACACCTGCGGATCGTTGTCGAAGGTAACTCGGCGGATCAGTAGTCAATTCTCCATTACAAAGCAAAGGATGCGAATTACCAAGGGACAGCCGACGGGTTCGGAAAGACCTCGTGGTTAGTATCGACGTTCGCCGAAATACTTTCGCACGCCGATCATGTTGTATCGTCCCCAGGGGCCGTTGGGACCGAGATCGGCGCCGCCGAGGTTGCGGTCCCGGGAGCCGAAGCGGGAGAAGAGGAAATGCTGGGTCCAGCGCATCTCGAAGCCCTTGCCCATGTAGATCCCCACGCCCCAGGAACGCTCCACACCGATGCCGGCGAAGGACCAGGTGTAGAGAGTCTGGGGAAGGTTTCTGCCAAACAGGAAGCGCGGCTCACCGAACAGCAGGAACCTGCGAAATTCGCCGCGACCAAAGGGCCTTGCCTCGACGTAGCCGGAAAGCATGTAGCGGGCAAAGGCCGTGCAGGGGGCGTTCACGCCTCCGAAATTGCCGGCGTCGGCACGGCAAATGTTGGGATCAATCTCGTTGTGTGGAGGGGCCAGGTCGAACTGGGCATAGCCCCAGAAAGTATCGCGGGGAAGGAACATCCGCTCTGGGGTCCCGTGCGGAATGGAGCTTTGCGCGTTTGAGACTGTGGAGCCGACCAGACAAAGCGACACCCACAACAGCAGTGGTTTCATCGACCCTCCGCGGAAGTTTGAATTATCACTAAAGCGTGTTATGGCAAGCGTCGGTTTGCAGCGTGCCCGGCGCGATTTGGGGCAACATTGTACTCCGGCTCGGAAATCGTGCCATTGAGACGGATGTTTCCTGGCGAAAACCATTTGGCGAACACTTCGGGCCTGCTGGCCGGCGGTCAACAACCTTCAGAAACGGACAGCAACGGTCATCCGGCGTTCCCCGGCCCATCAGAAAATACGATGTCGATTATCAGCTCTACGGAAATCCATAGCGGTTGCTCGGATTCCTCCAACAACTCGGAGTACTTGGGAAGTTAAATACAGGTACGCACAAGGGTTACCGTTTGGCTAACGGGTTGCTCTGTAGGTTTGCAACGGGGGTGTCCAAATGCCTCAGGAGATTTCTATCTCCTACCAAGCGGTAAAAAGCAAGGTGTACAAGCTGGTAGACGCCATGGTGGAGGGGGAAAAGACTCCTACCGAGGTGCAGGAGTCGATGCGCCGCTGGTGGAGTTTGATCCATCCAGCAGACCGGCCCGTGGCACAAAAATATATGCTGATGGTGCTGGAGCGGTGTAATGCGACGCTCGGCGCTATCACCATCGGATTGCCGGTGCCGAAGGAGTTCAAGGCCTCAACTACCCTCGATTCCGATAAACTGCCGAAGATTTCAAGCCGCAACGACCGAGCTGCCATGAGCAGCGCAATGTAAACGCTTACTGCTTCTGCCGTCCTTGTAGTTTCAGACTTATAAATAAAAGGCCCGGTTCTGGTGCCGGGCCTTTGTCTTTGCTGGACGTTGGGTTTGCTGGTTGTTAAATGTCGTAGTACAAGGCGAACTCGTACGGATGTGGGCGCAATCTGACGGCGTCCACTTCTTTTGCTCGCTTGTAGTCGATGTAAGTGCTCAACAGCTCCTCGGTGAACACGTCGCCCTTGACCAGGAATCCGTGATCTTTCTCCAGGGCGTCGAGCGCGTCTTCCAGCGATCCCGGCATCGAGGGGACCTTTGCCAACTCCTCTGGCCCCAGGTCATAAATGTCTTTATCGAGGGGCTGGCCGGGATCGATTTTGTTTTCGACTCCATCCAGTCCGGCCATCATCATTGCCGCAAAGGCCAGGTAGGGGTTGCAGCTCGGGTCAGGCGGACGGAACTCGACACGCTTCGACTTGGGAGATGCCGAATACATAGGGATACGGCATGCCGCGGAACGATTACGCCGTGAGTAGGCCAAGTTGACTGGGGCTTCGAAGCCCGGCACCAGGCGCTTATACGAGTTGGTGCTGGGGGCGATGATGGCCGCCAGCGCGGGGCCGTGCTTGATCAGTCCGCCGATGTACCACAAAGCTGTCTGGGAGAGGCCAGCGTAGCCATCTCCGGCGAACAGGGGCTTGCCGTTTTTCCAGAGCGACTGGTGGGTGTGCATGCCGCTGCCGTTGTCCTGGAAGATGGGCTTGGGCATGAAGGTCACGGTCTTGCCGTACTGGTTGGCCACGTTCTTTACGACGTATTTGTAGAGCATCATGTGGTCGGCGGAGCGTACCAGGGAGTCGAACTTGAGGTCGATCTCGGTCTGGCCTCCGGTTGCCACTTCATGGTGGTGACACTCGACCTCCAGGCCGCAGTTCATCATGGTAATGACCATTTCGGTGCGGAGATCCTGATAGTGGTCGGTTGGTGGGACTGGGAAATATCCTTCTTTGTAGCGTGGGCGATATCCGAGATTGTTGGCCTCGCGTCCGGAGTTCCAGCGGCCTTCTTCGGCGTCGATGAAGTAAAAGCCGTGCTGCTCGCGCTGATCGAAACGGATGTTGTCGAAGATGAAGAACTCGGCTTCTGCGCCGAAGTAGGCGGTGTCGGCGATGCCGGTTGATCCCAAGTAAAGTTCCGCCTTTTTTGCAATGTAGCGGGGATCGCGGTCGTAGCGCTGCTTCGTGACCGGGTCGATGGCGTCGCAGACCAACACCAGGGTGGGAACTTCGGTAAAGGGATCGAGCATGTACGAGCCCGGGTCAGGTACGAGGAGCATATCGCTCTCGTTGATCGCCGCCCAGCCGCGGATTGATGACCCATCCATGCCAAAACCCTCTTCAAACGAGTCTTCGCTCAACTGGTTAATTGGGTATGAGACGTGTTGCCACAATCCTGGGAGGTCCGTGAAACGCAGGTCAAGGATTTTGACGTTGTTTTTCTTCACGAACTCCAGGATGGATTTCGGATCAGCCATGGATCGCTCCTTTGCGCCGGGCAGACCCAGGCGCTGAATTGGCGCTGCAGTTGCACACTTTCGCCGACGTAAGCGCTAAACAGATTCTCATCAATATAAGGGGATGTTGTGCACCTGCTACAATCTCGCGTTGTGCAGGCCGAAATCAGTGTAAAGCCCAATGACCTGTGCAAGGAAATCCATTGTTTTTATGAGGTCATAAGCACTGATTATTCTCTACTAAGTTACTGTTTATCTGATTGTTACACTGCTTTTATTCAAGGACAAAAGGAGCTTCGGGCGGCTAGTTATCCACAAGTAACTGGCGCGAGAGGCGAATGGTGACTTGTGAGAGCGAGCGCCGGTTGCGGGCGATGATTGAATATGGACTTTGAGCAATTAGAAACCTTTCTCGAGGTGGCGCGGTTGAGTTCTTTTTCGCGGGCCGCCGAGAGACGATTTCGAACCCAGCCTGCCATCTCTGCGCAGATTCGTGCGCTGGAAGAAGAAGTTGGAGCCCGACTGCTCGACCGTTCAGGAGGCAAGGTGTCGATCACCCAGTCAGGCAAACTGTTTCAGAAGTATGCGGAAGAGACTTTGGAAGCGCGCAAGGCGGTGCTAACGGCCATCGCAGAAACGGAGCGCGTACCGCGGGGCGAAATCATCGTGGGCGCCAATGAAGGCACGTGCCTGCACATTCTGCCGGAGGTCTTTGCAGAATTTAAGCGACAGTATCCTGATGTGGCGGTAAACATCAAGCGCGCCGACTACGGCAAAATCCTGGAGTCAGTGATTGATAATTCGGTGGACTTCGGGGTGGTTTCGCTTCCGGTAACAGATAATCGGCTGAAAATTGTTCTTATCCATCGCGATGAGTTGGTGATCATCGCGCCGCCGGGTCATCCTCTGGCGGAGAATAAATCGGCCAGGGTTGCGGATGTCGCCAATTTTCCGCTGGTGATGCCCAAGGTTGGGCACACCCGTGATGCGCTGGAGGAGTTGTTCAATGAACGTCGAGTCAAGCCTCGATATGCGATGGAGCTCGATTCGAGCGAGCTGCTGAAACGGTTTGTGGCGGCAAACGTTGGCGTCGGATTCATTGCCCGCTCGCATGTGCAGGAGGACGTGCAGGCGAAGGTGCTGGCTGCGATTGAGATCTCCGATGCGCAGATTCGGCGCGATCTGGCGTTGGTTTATCGGAAAGATAAGGCTCTGAGCCGCGCGGCGCTGGCGTTTATCGATACGACGGTGAAGATCAAGACGCCGGAGGTGGTGGTGCCGGTGCGGCGGTAGGTAGGGAGCATTACACTTTGAGTTAAAATTTTGTTGGTGAGATTCCGGATCATCCCAGCTGGTGTGGTGTTGAGCTGTACTCTCCTCTTCCCTTCCCTTTTAGCCGCTCAGACCCGTAAGCCTGCAAAGCCTCTGCCTGCTTCGGCATTCAAGCTGATTGCGATCAAGGTCACCGGGAACAATCGCTATACGCCGGAAGAGATCATCGGCGCGACTGGTCTGCAGGTCGGGCAGACTGCGCACGAAGAGGATTTCAAGAAAGCCAGCCAGCAACTGGGAGAAACCGGCGCATTTACCAACGTGGCGTACGGGTTTCAATTCTCGCCCGAAGGTACAAAGGTCGATCTGCAAATCACGGAGAATGACAAGTTCGTCCCGGCGCGCTTCGACAATTTTGTCTGGCTTTCTGACCAAGAACTGCTGCAGCAATTACACACTCGCGTGCCTCTGTTTAAGGGACAGGTTCCGGTGGCGGGGAATCTTCCCGATCAGGTTTCCGACGCACTGCAGGCTCTGGTCATCGAGCGCAAGATCAATGGCCG
>QIAA01000177.1 GCA_003224905.1 Acidobacteriota bacterium | reverse complement strand
GTAAAGTTGCCTCGCCTATCAAGGGGACCCAGTACTTCCTGCCGCTGGGCAGCCAGGAAGCTGCGAGCGCCTGATCGGTTACTTGGGACCTTCCGAACCTGACCTCCGCGTTCATGACAGCGACGCCTATCGGGAACGCATCCGCGCTTTCATGGAAAGACGCGAGCCGGTTTTCCAGGAAGGTAGTGGAAATTAATTCGGACGATCAAATGCCGCTTGAATGGTGCTCACCAGACCCTCAGCGCCGTCCGCCTTGGAAACTACATTCGTGATTCCAACTTCGCGCGCTTCTTTCGTGGTTTGAGGAGTATTTCCAAACACCGTGAACAAAATCAAAGGCACGCTCGGCATAAAGCTACGTAAGGCGCGCGCGGCTTCCAGCCCATTCATACGCGGCATGGCGAGATCCAGCACAATCAGGTCTGGCGTCAATTCCCGGGCCTTTTCGACAGCATCGACTCCGTCGACCGCCTCGCCGCAGACCTGCCATCCGGAGTGCCCTTCAAAAATCCGCCGCAAACTGTGCCGGACCACCGAATTGTCGTCCACGACGAGAATGGATTTTGTCATGTACCATGATTCTGCGGTTCCGCAGCCAGCGCCACAATCAGGTATTCTGGGTATTACTTAAGAATGGGCTGCATTTCACCCATGTTATAATTTTCAATCTCACTCACCCCTGTAATATACGGAGGATTGTATCGATAAGCGTTTTATCCGCATCAACGAGCGCATTCGTGCCCGGGAAATCCGCGTAATTGACGATGAAGGCAAACAGATCGGCGTCCTGCCTCCCTACGAAGCGCTGAAAATGGCCCGCGAACGCAACCTGGATCTGGTAGAGATTTCGCCCACGGCACAGCCGCCCGTATGCCGCATCATGGACTACGGAAAATTCCTGTACCAGCAGGAGAAGAAAGAGCGCGAGGCCAAGAAACATCAGAAAACGATCGTAGTAAAAGAAGTAAAGTTTCGGATCAATGTAGATGACCACGATTACGAAACCAAAAAGAATCACGTGCTCCGCTTCCTGGGTGAAGGAGATAAAGTGAAAGCGACCATCTTCTTCCGAGGACGAGAGATGACTCGCACCGGCTTGGGACGGGGAATTCTTGAGCGTCTAATTAAGGATATAGGTGACCACGGAATCGTGGAATTTCGCCCGCGTCAGGAAGGCAATACCCTGCACGCCATACTGGCGCCGAACGCGAAGAAACCAGGCGAGAAGCCGCAGAAGCCAGTGACACCGCCGCAGCCAGTGCATCAGGCCAAACAGGCGTAAGAACCAGCATTTGGCCGTTAGCACTCAGCAAAGCAGGACATGCTAACTGCTAAGTGCCAAATACTAAGAGCTGAGATTTCATGCCGAAACTAAAAACACACAAAGGCGCCTCCAAGCGCTTCAAGAAGACCGCGACAGGCAAGGTGAAGCGCGGACACTCGTTCCTGCGCCACATCCTGACTTCGAAAGCCAAGAAGCGCAAACGCAAGCTGGGCAGCAATGTTTTAGTCAGCGACGCAGACACGCCCAAAGTAAAGAGAATGATTCCGTATTGAGCTTTCCTCTGTGTCCCTCTGTGGAAAGGGATTCAGAACGCGGGCACACCCGCCGAAGGCGAGTGAAGAGGCCATCAAGACTCTAGTAGTCTCCTGCCTCCAGCCGCCGTAAATGAAAGAACAAAAAAGGAGCACACCATGCCTCGTGTAAAACGCGGCACCAAACGCCGCGCCAAACGCAAAAAGATACTGGATCGAGCGAGCGGATATTTCCTCACCAAATCGAAGCTTTACCGGTCCGCCAAGGAAGCCGTCGACCGCGGCCTGAAGTTCGCCTTCGCCGGACGACGCCAGAAGAAGCGCCAGTTCCGCTCTCTGTGGATAGTCCGCATCGCCGCGGCTGCCAGATTGAACGGGCTCAGCTACAACCAGTTCATCCACGGGCTGAAGAAAACAGGCGTGGAATTGGACCGCAAGATTCTGGCCGACCTGGCCGTGAATGACACCGGCGCGTTTAAGAGCCTCGCCGAGCAGGCGAAGGGCGCTCTCGGCGGGGCAGCGTAGAAAACCAGCCTTCAGCACTTAGCTCTTAGCATTTAGCTTTCGCGGGAAAATTGCGACAGACGGGTGTTTCTAGAGTGAGTCTTTTGGGAACATTAACGTGACCTACACCGTACCCAAGCTGAAAAATTACTCGGCGGCCGCACTGGGAAAAGCCGCCGGCAAATTGGTTTCCGCGCTGGAGCAGGAATCTGCAGCCGTCAAGAACGAGACCGTCTGGAAAGAGTTCCGCGATCGTTGGGTGGGGCGCAAGAGCGGTGTGCTTACTCAAATCAATGAGTTGTGGCTGAAAGCCGCGCCGAAAGAGGCCAAGCGCGAAGTGGGGCAGCTAGTTAACGAACTGAAGAAAGAAGTTGAGAACACAGTTGAACTCACGCTTCAGAGGATTCGCACGGGCGCTGCAGAATCGCGGCTCACGGCAGAGCGCCTCGATATCACGTTACCGGGCAACCATCGTCCCCTTGGTGCAGAACATCCAGTCATCAAGACGATGAATGAGATCGTCTCTGTCTTCCGCAATCTCGGATATTCGGTTGAAGACGGCCCGGTGATCGAGACCGATTACTACAATTTCGAGGCACTCAACTTTCCCCCAAATCACCCCGCGCGTGACACGCAGGACACTTTGTTTGTGGCAAACCAGGAATCCAAGCCCCTGCGAGAGCGCCTGCTGCTGCGCACTCATACGTCCCCGGTGCAGATTCGAACCATGGAAAAGATGAAGCCGCCGATTCGCATCGTGATTCCGGGGAAGGTGCATCGCAACGATCCGCCGGATGCGAGCCACTCTCCAATGTTCCACCAGATCGAAGGCCTTGCCGTTGATACGAACATCACCTTCGGCGATCTGAAGGGCACGCTCGATCACGCCATGAAGGCGCTGTTCGGGTCAAGTGTGAAGACGAGTTTCCGCCCGTCATTCTTCCCCTTCACCGAACCCAGCGCGGAGATGCTGGTTTCCTGCTTTATCTGCGGCGGAAGCGGCAAGCGCGGCGCGGAGCCGTGCCGCCCCTGCAAGCTGACAGGGTGGATCGAGATTCTAGGCTGCGGCATGGTGGACCCGAATGTGTTCGAGTTCGTGAAACACAACGGCTATGACCCTCAGAAAATTTCCGGCTTCGCATTCGGAATGGGCGCGGACCGGATCGCGATCCTCAAGTACGGGGTCGATGACATTCAGCTGTTCTTTAACGGCGACGTTAGGTTTTTGCAGCAGTTTGCATGACGGAAGGTAGTAGCCGTTGTTGGCCTGCAATGTCATGTCATCCTGACGCTGAGCGCAGCGAGGCGCAATGATCTATGCATTCCGCAATAGCGCACTCGGCAACCGTTTATAAGTTGAGAGATAGTTGGGCAAAGCGCTAAAAGCTGATTTATGAAACTTTCTTCCCAATGGGTGCGCGAATTTGCCGACCTCAAAGTCGACAATCGTCAACTCGCCGACGATCTGACTGCCGCAGGCATCGCCGTGGAGGCCATTGCCGGCGAAGGGGAGAATACCGTCTTCGAGATGGAGATCGGGACCAACCGTCCTGATGCCATGAATCACTACGGCGTGGCGCGAGAAGCCGCTGCGATCTACAACCTGCTGCTTAGACCAATTGCACCAAAGCTCCCCGATCCTGGTTCCGCTGCAGCCTTCCCCATCGAAATTCAGGACGCCACCGGCTGTGTTCGCTTCACTGCACGCGTAGCCTGCGACGTAAGAGTCGCACCATCGGCCACGAGAATCGCTCAGCGGCTGGCCCTCATTGATCAGCGGCCAATCAACAACGCAGTCGACGCCACCAACTACACGTTATGGGAGATGGGCAAGCCGACTCACGCTTTCGACCTTGACCTGCTCGAAGGCGGCAAGATCATTGTGCGACGGGCGATGAATGGCGAGAAGCTGAAAACCTTGGATGGAGTCGAACGAACCCTGACTTCAGAAGATCTGGTGGTCGCCGATGCCAAAAAACCCGTTGCTCTGGCCGGAGTGATGGGCGGATTCGACACCATGATCACCGAGAAAACTCGCAATCTCCTGATTGAATCGGCATGGTGGGATCCGGTGACAATTCGCAAGACCTCGCGCCGTCATGGGCTGCACACAGATGCTTCGCATCGTTTTGAGCGCGGAGCGGACTTCGAATCCACGCTGCTCTCATGTAACCGGGTCATGGAGCTGATTCTCGAATCCGGTGGCGGGCAACTGCAGGGCAATGTTATCGATGTGGTCGCGAGGCGCCTGGATCAAGCCCCGGTCGCTCTGCACATTTCCGAGGTCCACAGAATTCTGGGGCAGAAGCTGGACACGCAGGTGATTTACGGAATCCTGCACAGGTTGGGCTTCGAGCTGATACCCGAACGCGGTGGAGAGTTCGATTTCACAGTGCGGATTCCCAGCTGGCGTCTGGATGTGGAACGCGAGATCGACTTGATTGAAGAAATTGCGCGGCTTTACGGCTATGACAAATTCCCCAACACCCTGCCTGCCTTCGCAGGGTCGGTAGTGGAACAGGCAGACTCGAAGAAAGATGAGAAACTCCGTTCCTCGCTGCTGGGCCTGGGCTACAACGAAGCCGTATCACTGACTTTCATCTCCCATGAAGATGCGGAGACATTTTCCAATGCGCCGGTCATTGAGCTGGCGAATCCGATCAGTGAGGAGGCGTCCATCATGCGCACCTCGATGCTGCCAGGAATGCTGAACATGCTTTCCTACAACCTGAATCGCGGGACGAATGATGTCCGGCTCTTCGAGATGGGATCAGTGTTCCAAGATCAAAAGACGGGTATGCCGCGAGAATTGAAACGTATTTCACTGGGAAGGACCTCTCCATCGCCTCAGCAAGGCGAGACTTGGCCTACTCAATTGTTCTTCGATCTGAAGGGGGATGTAGAGACGCTGCTACACGCGTTTGAGCACAAGACACTTTCGTACGATTCGCACCTCGCCGAATATTTTCACCCGGGACGTGCAGCCCGTGTCGTAATGGACGGGGCCACAGTAGCCCAATTCGGGCAGGTTCATTCGGAAATTGCGGCCAAGCGCAAGCTGCGGCAGGAAGCGTACGTTGCGGAGCTTTCTCTAGACCAGCTTTATCGCCACGGCCTGCGCCAAATTCGATATGAGGCACTCCCCAGGTACCCCGCTGTCGAACGCGATTTCTCGTTCCTGTTTCCCAACGAAATAATCTTCGCGAAGATTGAACAGGGCGTGCTTTCTCTGGCGCTCAGTGAGTTGCGAAGCTTCAAGCCGATTGAGATCTTCCGCGGAGGAAAGCTGCCGGCAGGGAAATACTCCATCCTCCTGCGAGCCACCTTCCAATCGAGGGAGCGCACCTTGCGCGAGGACGAAGTCGCCGACTGGTCCAAACAGATCGTCAAAGCACTTGAGAAACTAGGCGGAGAGCAGCGGGCGTAGATTGCGCACGTCTATTCGCTGGTTTCGCTCTCCAGAGCCGATAGAGTCTCGTCGCCAACACTCCACTTTTTTAGGATTGCAAAAATCGTCTTGCTGGTAAATCCGGCGCGCATCAGCTGTCGAAAAATCCGGGCTGCTTCTCGCTGATCCGTCGGCTTCGCCAACCTTTTACGACGCAGAAATTCTCGCGCCAGCTTCTCGTCATTTACTTCTTCATAAACTGAAGCCACCGCCTGCGCAATGATCTCAGCGTGCACTCCTTTGGTTTTCAAATCTGTGATCACACGCCGACGTCCGAACTTTTCATTGTCCCGTCGAAAAGACGAATAGGCGGCAGCGTACTTCGCGTCATTCAAATAGCTCTGATCTTTTAAGCGGCGGATAACGAGCTCAACCAGCGTGCGGCCATACTCGGTGTCAGCCTCAACCTTGAGTCGCAGCAACCGTTTGAGTTCAGCTGTCGACCGCATGCGGCGGGCAAGGGCCGCAACTGCATATTGATAAAGGTCATCTTCACTCGAAAGTTTCTTGAAACCAAACGAACGCATAATGCGTATTTGATGTTAGCGGAAATGAATGTAAAAGATGCGACATATTTGTTAACAACTTTTCACAAACCAAATGATTACATCCAGTTATCATGGGCGTCTAAGAGAAGTGAATCAGCAAGGGAGCCAGCGATGCTAACGATCGATGTTGAAAGAAGCGAAGATGTAGCGGTTGTGCGGTGCGCCGGCCGTTTGGTGCGCGGGCAGGAAGTTTCCACGCTCAAAGATGCAGTCATCTCGGAAAATAACACGCGCATAGTTGTGCTGGATCTGTCCGCCGTGGAAATGGTGGATGCCGGCGGGTTGAATGCGCTCGTCTCTTTGCACAACTGGACTCGGGACCGCGGAATCAAGCTGAAGCTGGTTAACCCCTCACCATTCGTGTACGCCATGCTCAAGTGCACGCAACTGGACCGCGTGTTTGAGATTTCGTCCTTGCATGACGCGTTTATGGTTCTTGTCGGCGCTGATTGCCGGGAAGCGCGGCATGCCGCTAGTGTGTAGAGAGCTAAGCCAGACCTCTATCTTTTCCGCAGGCGCTGCAAACGCAGCGCCGCTTCATTTAGTGTGTCATTCCGCTTGCAGAATGCAAAACGTACCTGGCGGGCGCCATCTCGAGGATTACTGTAAAAGCTCGATCCCGGCACAGCAGCCACACCGATCTCCCTCACCAGGTAATTCGTGAATGAAACGTCGTCGGGAAATCCGAAAGCGCTGATGTCTGTCATCACGTAATACGCGCCACGAGGACGGAAACAACGGAACCCGGTACTCTCAAGCACCGGCAGAAGCAGGTCGCGGCGAACCCGATAGCCCTCGGCAAGCTGCTTGTAGTAAGCGGGCGGAAGGCCGAGTGCCGCAGCGCCCGCTTCCTGCAGCGGCGCGGGAGCACCGACGGTCAAAAAGTCGTGCACCTTGCGAATTGCGTTCGTGATCTCAGGCGGCGCAATCGTCCAACCCACTCGCCATCCCGTTACGCTGTAGGTCTTCGACATGCCATTGATGGTAACGGTCCGCTCTTGCATCCCGTCGAGCGAAGCGACCGAGATGTGCTCCGTGCCGTCGTACACAATGTGCTGGTAAATTTCGTCGGTGATGGCGAGGACGTTGAACTCGACGCACAGATCGCGAATAAGTTCCAGTTCGCCGCGCGTAAATACTTTTCCTGAAGGATTGTTCGGGGTGTTAAGAACAATGGCTTTCGTCTGATTGTGAAACGCAGCCCGCAGTTCGCGCTCGTCAAACGTCCACTCACCATCTGAAGTTGCGGGCGGCCGGAGCTTGACGAAACGCGGTTTTGCGCCGGAGATGATCGCGTCAGGACCGTAGTTCTCGTAGAAAGGCTCGAAGATCACGACCTCGTCGCCTGCGTTACAAACGGCGAGAAGCGTGGAGACTATGGCTTCGGTCGAACCACAGCAAACCGTGATCTCCGTTTCGGGATCGACCCGAATGCCCTGCCAGACCTGGCTTTGGCGCGCAATCGCATCGCGCAGATTCTTGGCTCCCCAGGTAATGGCGTATTGATTGATGTCGCCGGCAATCGCCTCCTGTGCCGACTCTTTAACCTCGCGCGGTGCAGGGAAGTCGGGAAATCCTTGCGCCAGATTCACGGCTTTATAAAGCATCGCCTGCCGCGTCATCTCGCGGATCACCGACTCCGTGAAGTGCTCGACCTTCCCGCTGAGAAACGATTTCTGCTGCAGCGCAGCCTCAGCCATAGTGAGCCAGACTAGCACATCCGGCTGCCTGATTGGTTGGCAGGAGTCCAGCGGTTGAAACTGGCGGTGTAGCTATACGGATTGTGGTTTCCCTCCTAAAACGTCAATCGTCCGAGCCCGAGTCCCGTGGGGACGCATGCCAATAGCCCGGCGCTTCAGCGCCGGGCAAATAGAAGATATCCTGCCAGTCCCGTAGGGACGGCTGACCTTATCCCAGCACATATCGCGGATCATAATCGACATTGTGTTTCTTCAAGAACGCGATGAATTCCTCTTCAAAATTACGCTT
Organism: Acidobacteriota bacterium; assembly: GCA_003224905.1. Lineage (GTDB taxonomy): Bacteria > Acidobacteriota > Terriglobia > Terriglobales > Acidobacteriaceae > QIAA01. Next base: position 23,373 of record QIAA01000177.1, on the reverse strand, counting down.
GCGGTGGTGTTCGGCCTGCCTGTTAATGTAGGCAATCGTGCTGACCTGTTGGGAAATGCTCACGCTGAATGCTCCATAACCTTGCTGCCATTCAAACCGCGATTTGATCGTTTCATTCAGCCATTTTGAAGAACCGCCCTTTAGCAATTGAACCGCCTTGGCCAGCGGCATGGTTGCGGGCAGTGAAAGCAGCACATGCACGTGGTTTTCGGTGCCGCCGATTGCGATGGTCTTGAAACCGTTGTTTCGTGCGATGCCACCGAGGAACGACCCAAGCCGGTTCAACGTGTCACGTGGAATGGAATTTTGCCGTCCCTTGGTCGAGAAGACGACGTGTATCAGTTCAGAAACGTATGTGTGTGACATGTTCAGTCGTCCCTACGGGACTTCGTGTCCTCCAACTCCGGGACCCGGCGTTGGAAACGCCGGGCTAGTAGCGAGCGTCCCTCCGGGACGTGAAGCGTACCGATTTTTCGTTCCCCAACGCCGTAGGTTGACCCCCATGTTGAATCTTCCGGTGTTGAATCCCATGTTGGATCCGTGTCGAGCCCTCATGTCGAATCCGCGTTGAGTCTCGTGATGAACCATTGTTGAGTCCCGTAGGCACGCATGCCAATAGCCCGGCGCTTTAGCCCCGGGAAGCATCCGGTATCAGGTCGAGTCCCGTAGGGACGGCTGAAATCTATCCCCAAGCCATACGATTGTCTGTGATGGATGAACATCGAGCGCTCCCATATGCCATACTAAAAACATTCCCGTGTTGACTGGATCGCAAATCCGTCGGAAATTCCTGGGTTTCTTTGTCCAGAAGGGCCATCGCGAGGTGCATTCCTCGTCGCTCGTACCGCATAGCGATCCTACGCTGCTCTTCACAAATGCAGGGATGAATCAGTTCAAGGATGTCTTCCTGGGCCTCGAGAAGCGCGACTATGCGCGCGCGACCACTTCGCAGAAATGCGTGCGCGCCGGCGGGAAGCACAACGATCTGGAAAATGTCGGCTTCACCAACCGCCATCACACCTTTTTCGAGATGCTGGGAAATTTCTCCTTCGGCGACTACTTCAAGAAAGAAGCCATTGCGTATGCGTGGGAGCTGATTACCTCGCGCGAGTGGTTTGGTATTCCGAAAGACAAGTTGTACGTGACCATCTTCAAAGGTGATGGCAGCGTGCCGCGTGATGCCGAAGCATACGACTTGTGGGTCGCACACGGCATCGATAAAGGCCGCATCTTCGAGTTCGGCCTGAAAGACAACTTCTGGCAGATGGGCGACACCGGCCCCTGCGGCCCATGCAGCGAGATTCATTACGATGTGGGCCCGGCAGCTTCTGATCAGGGGCATGCGGATTGCGCGTTTGGCTGCGAGTGCGGCCGCTATGTCGAGATTTGGAATTTAGTGTTCATGCAGTTCGATCGGGTTTGCGAAAACAAGAACCCACACCCGCACTCGCAAAGCTGTCCCTATGCTTTGATTCATCTGCCCAGGCCATCGATCGATACAGGAATGGGCTTGGAGCGAATAACTGCGGTGCTACAAGGCGTAATCTCCAACTTTGATACTGATTTGTTTGTGCCGCTGATTCGAGGCGCTGCAATGTTTTGTGAACTGCCGGGGTCAAAGTCAAGCGATTTTGACTACCGTGGATTCAGTGACAAGGCCCGAGCTTCGCTGCGAATTATTGCGGATCACGCACGTGCCACGACGTTTTTGATTTCCGATGGGGTAGTACCCTCGAACGAAGGACGTGGCTACGTGCTCAGGAAAATCATGCGAAGGGCCATCATGCACGTGAGATTGTTGGGTGGAAATTTCTACGTGCTTACCAATATGGCTCATCCCGTCTCCAATGCAATGAAAGATAGCTACCCCGAACTTAGCGAGAAACTCCACGTCATTCAAAAGGTGATCGGGGTTGAAGAAACCCGGTTCGAACACACACTCGCTGAAGGTCTAAAGAGGCTGGAAGAGATAATGGACCAGAGTCTGGCCAGACAAGCACAACACGACGAATCTGTCCCGTTTGCACCTAGGTCCAGGCCTTGGTTAATCGGAAGAGATGCTTTCAAGCTTTATGACACCTATGGCTTGCCGCTCGATTTCATAAGAGACGCAACCCGCGATCGTGGTTTTAATCTCGACGAACCTGGATTCGAGCAGGCTCTCCTCGAACAGCGCGAGCGGGCCAAAGCATCTTGGAAAGCTGCGTCTAAGCAGAGTGCAAGTCCGGTGTATGGCCGCCACCCCGTAACAGTATTTGATGGGTACCTTCAGACTAGGTCCGAGAGCTGCCAAGTGCTTGCTATCGTAAAGGATCATTTCGGTGTACAGGAGCTCAAGCTCGGCGAACAAGGCGAGGTCATTCTCGATCACACGCCATTTTATGCGGAGTCGGGTGGACAGGTTGGGGACCGGGGATGGCTGACGATTCCCGGGCATCACCTGCCATCCGGCGGATCCCAAGAGGTGCGCGTTCCATATGCCGGATTCATAGATCAGGCATACGTCATCGCCGAAGTAAACGGCTGCTACTACCCAGTACAAAGCGTGCGCGCACATCAGGTGGCCGCCAGGCAACCCATTCGCGTGGGCGAGAAAGTAGATGCGGTGGTAGACACGTCCATTCGCCAATCCACCATGCGCAATCACACCGCGACGCACCTGCTCCACGCCGGCCTGAGAGAAGTTCTAGGCAAGCATGTGAAGCAGGCGGGGTCGCTGGTGGCGCCCAATCACCTGCGCTTTGATTTTTCGCATTTCACCGCTGTCGAAGACGAAGAGCTGCAGGACATTGAGGACCTGATCAATAAAGAAGTGTTGCGCAATCAGCGGGTCGAAGTCATCGAAAATGTGCCGATTGACGTCGCTCTTAACGAGTACAAGGCCATGGCGCTTTTCGGCGAGAAGTACGGAGATAAAGTCCGCGTGATCAAGGTCGGCGACTTCTCGACCGAGCTGTGCGGCGGCACGCACACGGGCGCGACAGGCGAGATTGGCCTGATCAAGATTTTGAAGGAAGGCAGCGTGTCGTCGGGAGTCCGGCGCGTGGACGCCGTGACTGGCGAGGGGTCACTACGCCATTTTCGCAAGGACCATGAGTTGGAGAACTTCGTCTCCAGTTTCGTCTCTCCCACCCTCACGCAACAAACGCGCAAGGATGGGTCACACACTACGACCACGGAGCCAGAATTCTCTCCCGCGGAAGCTCTGAAAGCAGAACTGGAAAAACGAGAAGCAGAGATCAAAAGGCTGCATCGCGAGCTCGACCAGGCGCGAATGAAGCAGGCTTCGTCCTCGACTGCAAACATCGGAGAGAAGATCAAGGAAGTGCGCGGAGTGAAGGTTCTGGCGCATCGCGTGGATAATCTAGAACGCCCACAGATGCGCACTCTAGTGGACCAGCTTCGCGACAAGCTCGGCTCCGGCGTTGTCATACTCGGCTCGGCGACCAACGGCAACGTTGCCCTGATCGTCGGCGTGACCAAAGACTTGACCTCGCGCATCCAGGCCGGCAAAGTCATCGCTCCTGTGGCGCAGAAAGTTGGCGGCAAGGGCGGCGGCCGTCCAGATCTGGCCGAAGCCGGCGGCAAAGATCCATCCGCTCTCGACGCTGCACTCGGCGAGGCCTATGCAGTGGTGGAGTCGTTGCTGGGTTGAGGATTGCCTCACGGTACGTCAACTTCTACATCGAATGCAATGCACTTTCCAGGAACTCCAGCGACCAGGATGGGTCTACATTGACATAGCTATCTAATATAGCTATCATCACGAAGTGCAATACAGCGTGGCGGATGCCAAGAACAAGCTCCCGGAACTTATCAAGGCCGTCGAGGACGGATATTCCGTCACCATCTGCCGTCGTGGCGTCCCCGTCGTAGATATCGTGCGCACAAAACGACCCACTCGCAAAAAGAGGAGCCTCGGGACCTTGAAGGGGAAGATTGAAATCATCGATCCGAACTGGTGGAAGCCTATGACAGAAGAAGAGGTGGACGACTTTCTCTCAGGACGCCGCTAAGTTGCGCCTCCTTTTGGATACCGCGGTTCTCATCTACGCAGTTGAATCACCTGAGCGGCTCAGCAAGCGTGCCGTTACCGCGTTAAAAAACCAGGAGAATGTTCTCGAGATAAGCCCTGTTTCCCTGGCTGAGATCGCAATCAAAAGCGCCCTGCGAAAGCTAAGCGTCTCAGCCGCAATTGCCCGTCAAGCGATTCAGGAGTTGGACATCCGCGTTCTGCCCTACACTGCCGAGCACGCATATCGACTGTTCGACTTGCCATTGCATCACGGTGATCCGTTCGATCGCCAAATAATCGCCCAAGCCTTATCCGAGAATATTCCGGTCGTCACTTCTGATAAGAAATTCAGTCTCTACAAAGGGCTAAAGATCGTCTGGTAGTGAGTAGAGACAAGCCGCCGTGCTTGTTATACTTGCTGCCCGGTTCGAATCTCTTCCCGTTACCACACGGAGGCGTGCATGCATTTCGCGAAATACTGTCTTTTCGGATTGGTTCTCCTTTCCACAATATCCCTAGCCGCTCAGGACTCGGATAAGTCCGCCTACGTGGCGAGCGCAACCAGCAAGTTCGTCAACTTTCCAGGCGTTCCGGAGTGTTTCGTGGGCGCGGTGCAACAGGGCGATCCGTCGAAAGGTGACGCCGTTCTCTTGCTGAAGGGCAAGACCGGCTGCGTGATACCGTGGCACTGGCACACGGCGCTCGAGCGGCTGATGATGGTCTCCGGCCGCGCCAAGGTCGAGATGAAAGACGGCTCTCCGGCGACCGTGCGCGCCGGCGATTTCGTGAACTTGAACTCGAAGCACGTCCATCAGTTCACGTGCCAGCTTTCCTGTACGCTTTTCGATGTAAGCACCGGAGCTCCCTTCGACATCCACTATGTAGACGCCAGCGGCACTGAGATTCCGCCCGACCAGGCTCTGAAGGCAAGGGCTTCGGCTGCGAAGACACAGAAACCGAAAGCGCAATAATATTTTGGCGAACGTGCGAGGCGGCAAACGCCTCGCGCCTTCTCATCAATAGATCTATGTGGCAAGGCAGCGTCGAATCGATTCACATCGCCGAGAAGGCTCGAGAACCCACGCGCAGGGTGGACTCTGTGGTCGCTACTCCGGGAGCTGGCCTCGAAGGTGACCGCTACGGCTTACAGCAGGGCACATTTTCGAAACCTGAGCCGGATTACGAACTCACGCTCATTGAAGCGGAAGCGATTGAGGCGCTGAAACGCGACTACGGCGTCGAGATCGGGCCTGGCGATTCGCGCCGCAACATCGTCACTCGCGGCGTACCGCTGAACCATTTGGTTGGGCGCGAATTTCGCGTAGGCGAGGTCAAGATTCGCGGGCTGCGGCTTTGTGAACCCTGCGCGCATCTTGAAACCTTGGTCGCGAAGCCGGTCATCAAAGGCCTGCGCCACCGCGGAGGCCTGCGCGCGCAGGTCCTCACTGCGGGAACAATTCGTGTGGGGGATACGGTCGCAGAGTAGCCTGTTACCGGCGTGTGCCTTTCGTCGTTTCGACTATCGATAGAGATACTTCAGCTCCGCATCGTACCCCTCTAGGGAATTTGCGCTCGGCCTATGCGCTGCTGCTGACACTCAACGTCAAGCAACAGCCGTCGCGCCTACTGCTGTGGCGGCGACAATCGTGATACTCACGCGCTCTCCATTATCAATAGCCGCCTGTAACTTGGGAAAGAATGCATTGTAAGCGGCGCGCGAATTGATCACTTCGTCAAAACCATTCCGCGCCGTTCCGAGCAAAATACATCCCTCTGTGTCGGCTGACGTGTTGCCGCTGTGAACCCGAATACCGTCAAATCCTTCGACATCCAGGATATGAGGCATATCCCTACCAAAACGCTGGGAAAAATCGATGGTGACATCGTATGCCCCTACGGGAATCGCGGTTCGTGAGGCTACTTTCCATGCCGCAACTCGCAAGCCTGGCACTTCGCGAACAACATCCTCGAGGGTGAAGCATTCGAAAACGCCGTTTACAGACAACGTGCCGGGAGTGCTTTCGTCGGTGCTCGGTTCTCTTTGCAGTGTCAATTCCATAGAGTCTTCGCTTAAAGGAAATCCCGGGATTTAGGCACCGCATTATGCTCCAACTAAGCGTGAGAGGCGACAACATAGTTATCCACACCCAGAGCAGTCAAATCACCCGGCCCACCTTTGCGGCTTTGACTCGCTCCTGGCACCACGAAGAATGTTGAGGCTGCGCAACTCACCTTCGGCGCCGATCCGGCTCAACTACCCTCTTTTCCTATTGACTTCGCTTTACCTTTTGCCCCATAAGAGAAGAAGGCAAGTTGATCCAGGGCTCTAAGAAGTCACCTAAGTGGTTGTTCCTTTCAGGTTCTCCCAGCCGAGCTGCTCTTGGCAATCCCATCCGCCGTTCCGAGCTACAGTATCCAGAGCTAACCCCTTTGCGCTCTAGATTTTGCCAGCAGCTCCTTTGGATCCAAAGATTTTGCTCGTGTTGTCCATTTTCGGACACCTGAAAAGAAAAGATCTTTTGTCTTAAGGTCAGTCCTCAGCTTTCACCAGAGGCATTTCCACCAGGTGCTCGCTCAGAAACCAGACGTGCATTTCGTTGGCGCGGAGGACGTCGCTGACGATCATGTCGTTGGTGCCGTCGTCGCCCAGTTCGGAGGCGCGGCGGGCCAGGGTGCGGCAGTGGCGGATGATGATCTGGTGAGCGTCCAGCAGGCGCGAGAGTTGGACGGGGACCTCTTCCCGGCCCCGCGGCGGGCGCTCGATTTGGGTGGTTTCGGCGACGTCGTGGGCCATGGCGATGCTCACGCCGCCGAGGATCTGGACGCGTTCGGCAATGGTGTCGACTAATTCGACCTGCTCGTCGAAGTGCTTATCGAACAGGAGGTGGAGCTGATAGAACGTGGGGCCGGCGACCTGCCAGTGGGATTTCTTGTAGAGATCGCGGAGGGTCATGGTGTCGGCGAGGAGCTGGTTGAGTTGTTCGGTCACTTCCAGGCGGACAGGTTCCTCGAGTTCCAGCGGGAGGGCGTGGGTGACAGTTCCGTATGGTTGAATCTCGCGGGCTTTCTGATGGAAACGCGGCTGGGCGTTCAGTCGTCCGTGATTGTTAGAAGTAAGCTTTTTGGGCATGGGAGCCTCCTGATCTGTGCGGATAAATGGGATCGTATTCTTGGATGAGGTACGAGGTGCCGGGGGTTCGTGCCGATGCCCTGATTTTTGAAAGGGCGGAGCGACACTCGGCATATTAGATGAAGCTAGAGTGCGGAAAGCAGCTTCTCCTGGTAGCTCTGGCCATAAGTGCCGCTGAGAACGGAGGCGACTTGAGTCAGCTGGCGGTATTTGTCGCAGACATTCACGCCGCAAGTCACGCGCAAGTCGGTTAAACGGGGAACGAGGTGTGCGGGCCAGCGATCTACACGGAACGCCTTCCAGAACCAGACTTTAAGGAGCGCGCCCATGGAGTAGATGCGGAGTTCGGTTGTGATTTGCAGCAACTCCAGGATGAGCGCTTCTTTTTCGGAGAGCTTATCGCGATTCTTGTGCTTGATGGGTTCGTATTCGCCGGACATCCAGAGTTGAATGACGGAAGCATTGTGGGCCACGCGGCGCAGGTATTCACCGACCAGGCGGATGCGCTCATGTTGGGCGATGCGAAATGCGTCCTCGGCGAGGAAATGGCGAAGACTCCATTCCTCACCCGCGTCCATAAGGACTTCGAGCTCGGAAACGTCGAGCTTGCGCACGAAGGGAATGACGCTATCGATTTTACGGCGGCGGGGCCGATGGAAAGCAGTGCGGGCCACCGCCACGAAGAAAATCACGCCAAAGAGGAATGGCAGAAAGAGTGTAATGCTCATGCAATATCCAAACTTACGCCGGACTCCAATCTGCACTCGGCGCAGGCACGAAACAAGCGGTGCAGCCGCCGCCCCCTGGTTTGTAAGCTTATCCTTTTTTGAGGAATGTGCGTACTATCCTTAAGTGGTAGCGCAATTCCTGCATTAACTCCCGAGGTAATGGCCGCTCGTCCGCAGCGGGCTCGGCCTGTACTTCAGTTTCGCGGACCGCCGACAGCCACACCAATAGTGCAATCACATATGCCACGGGCGGAAGCATTTCATTCAAAAAAGTAAATCTTGTTCCGAATTCCGAACGCAGCGCGCCGGCGAATGCCATGCCGAGTGCCGAAATGCCGAAACCCAAGACGAAACGATATTCGTGAACCCTCCAGCGGATGTTCAGGAATTTTACTAAGGAAAAGAAAAGAACTGAGATACCCAGAATTATGTATTGGGATGCGATCTGGGCAGAAATGATGGCGACACCGGCAGGACTTGTGTTAACCGGGGGATGCATGTATGCCGTACATCCCGAGTAGGCGAGTGCGCTAATAATGGCGCTAGGAAAGAGAAATCGGAACCACCACAGCAGATAGAAGTTGCCAAACACTTTCATGAAGCTTTCATGGGCGGCGAGGAGAGTGAGGACGACCTCGAGGGGAGCAGTGATCCAGTAGAAAAAGAAGTACAACTCCTGATGTGAGAGAATCAGGGAGCCAACAATGGCGCGCAACGTCACAAACGCGATGTAAGCGGCGAACAGCGGAAATCTGGCAAAAAGGCTGCGCCGCCACATCACCGCCAGAATCCATATCTGCATGGCGGCAGACAGCCACGGCAGGAGTGAGCCGAGCCAATCCATAAGAGCCTGCGGGTGGCCAGATTATACGAGCCACCCACAAGCTGCAAGGAAAAGCCCTAGTGCCAGTCCGCGCCAAGATTGTCTCTGGCCAGGTCTGGAAGGAAACAGCAGTGGCTGCCCTTTACTTCTTGGGCCAGGGCACGGGCAATCCATCCGCCATCAAAACTGGAGGAGTTTGAATCGCCTTCTTGGGCCAAGGCACGGGCAATCCATCCGCTCGCAAGGCTGGCGTCGAGACGGCTTTCTTCGGCCACGGTACTGGTAACCCGTCAGCGACCACGTTCGGCGAGCTTTGCGTCAGTGTGCCGGAATTGCTGCTGACGTTTAGAACCGGGCTAGGTGCCTTCTTCGGCCGAGGCACAGGGCTGGTGTCGGCAAGAGCCGGTATTACCGAGACGGCCAGCACTAATGCCAGAAGGGAAAAACGGACTACTGAGTTTCTCATTGAGTTGCTCCTTTTCATAATTTTCTGGGATTCGCTCGGCCCGGGTGAGTGGGGCCTCGCACGGCCAAAGGATACGAGCTTTGAAGCTTGCTAAATAAGAATTCTTCAGATTTGTCGGAATTGCCGCTGTCGCTGGCGCTTCAAAACTTGAGGCAGCAGCGGCCGTCGCGTGTACGAGACGGCACTGGAAGGACAAAGCAAGTTCAATTTCGGAATTGCTAATCGATTTGTGATCAAATTGTCTAGTCTTCGCGCAGCAAAATTCCGTGCAATTGTCTATGATTGAAGGTTCAAACACCAGAAAAATGGAGTGATCCGGAGTGGCAGAAACCCAAACTGATGGATTAGAAGTGCTTGAGACGCGGGAGTGGATCGATTCGCTCGACTATGTGCTCTCCAAAGGTGGCCCCGACCGGGCTGGGCGGTTGCTGCAGCAGCTCTCGTTGCATGCGCGGCGTCAGGCTGGGGTCAACCTGCCGTTTACCGCCACTACTCCCTACCAGAACACGATTCCTTCCCGGCAACAGCCGCCGTTTCCGGGCAGTCAGGAGATGGAACGGCGCATCAAGAGCCTAGTGCGCTGGAACGCGCTGGCTATGGTAGTGCGCGCTAACAAGATTCAGGAGGGGATTGGCGGGCATATTTCGACTTACGCTTCGGCGGCCACGCTTTACGAGGTAGCTTTTAATCATTTTCTGCGTGCTCAGACTGACGGCGGCGATCGGGATATTGTTTATTTTCAGGGTCATGCCGCGCCGGGGATGTATGCCCGCGCGTATTTGGAAGGCCGGATCCCCAGCCAGAAACTGGAGAATTTCCGCCGCGAGCTTAAGCTGGGTGGGGGGTTGTCTTCGTATCCGCATCCCTGGCTGATGCCGGATTTTTGGGAGTTTCCTACTGTTTCCATGGGCTTAGGCCCGATCCAGGCGATTTACCAGGCGCGATTCACTCGATATCTCGAGAACCGTGGGCTGAAGAAATCCACAGGCGGAAAGGTCTGGGCTTTTATCGGGGACGGAGAAATGGACGAGCCGGAAGCTCTCGGCTCGATCACGCTGGCTTCGCGGGAGCGGCTGGACAATCTCATCTTCGTCGTGAACTGCAATCTGCAACGGTTGGATGGACCGGTCCGCGGGAATGGAAAGATCATTCAGGAGCTGGAGGCAATTTTCCGCGGAGCGGGCTGGAATGTAATCAAGGTGATCTGGGGTGGGGATTGGGACATGCTCATCCAGAACGATCGCGACGGAGTGCTTGTCCGGCGGATGGGCGAGATCACAGACGGCCAGTATCAAAAATATTTTGTTGAGAGCGGAGCTTACTTCCGGCAGAACTTTTTCGGCACAGATCCCCGTCTCTTGAAAATGGTCGAACATCTTTCTGACGAGCAACTGGCCCGTATGCGGCTGGGAGGGCACGATCCGATCAAAGTACATGCGGCATATAAAGCCGCGGTAGAGCACAAAGGCGCACCAACCATCATTCTCGCGAAAACCATCAAGGGCTATGGCCTGGGCGAGGCGGGCGAAGGCAAGAACATCACTCATCAGCAAAAGAAGCTGAATGAAGATGAGCTGCGCACCTTTCGCTCGCGCTTTGGAATCCCCATTCCCGATGAAGAATTGCACGATGCTCCGTTCTATCGCCCGGCGGACGACAGCCCGGAGGGGAAATACCTGCAGGCGTGCCGCAAGCAATTGGGCGGATATTTGCCAGAACGCAAGATCCGTTCCAAACCGATCGCCCAGGTTTCGGACGCTGCTTTCGAGGAGTTTCATAAAGGCACGGAAGGGCGCGAAGTTTCAACCACCATGGTGTTCGTGCGCCTTCTTGGAAAGTTGCTGCGTGATCCGGATATCGGCAAGCTGATCGTGCCGATTATTCCCGATGAGGCGCGCACGTTTGGCATGGAAGCACTCTTCCGCCAGGTTGGGATTTACTCCAGCGTGGGGCAGCTCTACGAACCGGTAGATATGGATACGCTCCTCTATTACAAGGAGGCGAAGGACGGGCAGATTCTGGAAGAAGGGATTACTGAAGCCGGGTCCGTGTGCTCGTTTATTGCGGCGGGAACTGCGTATGCCAATCATGGGATCAACACGATCCCATTTTTTATTTATTACTCAATGTTTGGGTTTCAGCGGATTGGCGATTTGATCTGGGCGGCCGCTGATATGCGTACTCGCGGCTTCCTGCTTGGAGGAACTGCGGGCCGAACTACGCTGGCAGGCGAAGGTCTGCAGCACCAGGATGGGCACAGCCATGTGCTGGCTCTCTCTGTTCCCAATCTTTTGGCGTACGATCCAGCGTTCGCCTATGAGCTTGCCATCATCATTCAGGACGGCATTAAGCGCATGTACGTTGATCAAGAGTCGATCTTCTACTATCTGACCGTGACGAATGAGCCGGTGCCTATGCCGGAGATGCCGCAGGGGAAGGAAATCCGCGAAGGCATTCTGAAAGGCATGTACCGGTTTAAGGTCTCGGAAAAGAAAGATGCCAAACAGCGCGCGCAACTGTTTGGCAGCGGCACGATCATGTATGAAGTTCTGAAGGCACAGGGCATACTGGAAGAGAAGTACAACGTGGCTGCCGACGTATGGAGCGTTACCAGTTACAAGCAGCTTTATCGCGATGGCAACGATTGCGAGCGCTGGAACATGCTGCATCCAGGCGAAGCGCCGCGCGTGCCGTTTGTAACCCAGTGCCTGAAAGATGCACCCGGGGTACTTGTCGCCGCCTCGGATTACATGAAGGTACTTCCGGAAGCCATTTCGCGGTGGATGCCGCGGCCGGTGGTCGCGCTGGGTACGGATGGCTTTGGGCGGAGTGAGAACAGGGCCTCGCTTCGCGACTTCTTTGAAGTGGATGCCAAGCACATCGTCTTTGCCACGTTGAACGCCCTGGCGCGCGAGGGAAAGCTCAAGATCGAAGTGGTACAACACGCCATCAAAGATCTTGGAATCAATCCTGAGAAACCGAACCCGGCTAGCAGCTAGTGGGAGAATCTGGGCTGCCGCGTTGAGTGATGCGAACAGGATCGATGCTGCAAGTAAATACATAGATCCTTCCGCGTCGCTGCGCTCAGCGCCAGGATGACAGGTTGAAGGTAAGTCGTGAACTGCAGGACACAATGGTATAGAGCACGTGATCTTGACTGAATTCAAGCTTCCCGAACTCGGCGAGAATATTGACCAGGGGGACCTGGTGCGGTTGATGATTTCGCCTGGCGCCAGCATCAGCGAGGGGCAGCCTGTTATGGAGTTGGAGACCGACAAGGCTGTGGTTGAGGTGCCGTCTTCTGTCGCCGGTACAGTGAAAGACATTCGCGTTAAGGAAGGGGAAAAAGTCAGGGTCGGGCAAGTCATTTTCACGGTTGAGAATGGCGCGGGAAGCAAGGTTGCAGAAGCAAAGGCAGGGAGCGAGGCGAGGCCGAAGATCGAGAAACCGGCCGCTGCGCCTCCGGCGACTTCACAGGCCGAAACTCAGACGCGAGCTCCGTCGGCTCCCGCGATGCGCGCACCGGGCGGCGCCAGTGAGTTCAAGCTGCCTGAACTGGGCGAAAACATCGATCAAGGGGATCTCGTGCGGCTGATGATTTCACCCGGCATGAAGGTGTCAGAGGGCCAGCCGGTGATGGAACTGGAAACTGACAAAGCTGTCGTGGAAGTTCCGTCGTCGGTCAATGGTGTGGTCAAAGAGGTTAAGGTCAAGGAAGGCCAGAAGGTAAAAGTTGGGCAACTGATTTTTACGTTGGAGGGCGGCACCTCTGCTCAACCCGAGCCAGGGCGGCATACGCCGGTGGAGCATGTTTCGGGACAGCATGCAGCGCGGCTAGCATTCCAGGCGGCGATTCGGGCTGAAGGAAAAACTGAGGAGCAGGCGTTGCCGCCGGACCAGCCACCGGCGTCTCCACCGGAATTTGCTTTACCTGTGCAACTGGGCAAGGTTGCCGGTACCGAGCATCGAGAGCCAGTTCCAGCGGCGCCGCACGTGCGGCGGTTAGCACGTGAGCTCGGGATTGACATTCATGACGTGAAGGGCTCGGGGCCTGGGGGACGCATCAGCGAGGATGATGTTAAGGCGCACTCAAAGTCATTACTTGCTTCTGTGGCAGCGGCGGCTCATGCGCCTCGGACGCATGTAGATGAGCCGGCGCTTCCTGATTTCGCGAAGTGGGGGAAGATCGAGCGCGTTTCTATGCGCGGTGTGCGGCGCAAGACTGCTGAGCATTTGTGGGAGGCCTGGAACACGATTCCCCATGTCACGCAGCAGGACAAAACCGATATTACGGAACTGGAGCAGCTGCGAGCTCGTTTCGCGCCGAAGGCCGAAGAAGCCGGCGGAAAAATGACGGTTACAGCCATTGCGCTGAAGGTCTGCGCATCGGCGCTGAAGGTTTTTCCGCAATTCAACGCCAGCATCGACCTGGCGAAAGAGGAGATCGTTTACAAGCAGTACATCCACATTGGCGTGGCCGTGGATACCGACCGCGGGCTGCTGGTTCCAGTGATCCGAGATGTAGACAAGAAGAATATTGTCGAACTGGCGGCGGAGCTGACACAGCTGTCGAAAAAGGCGCGAGAGAAAAAAATAACTCCGGAAGAAATGGAGGGCGGTACCTTCACTATTACCAATCTCGGCGGAATCGGCGGTACCGGTTTTTCTCCCATCGTGAACCACCCGGAGGTCGCGATCCTGGGGCTATCACGCTCCAGCATGGAGCCCGTGTGGATGAATGGAAAATTCGAGGCCAGGCTTGTGCTGCCGCTCTCACTCTCTTACGATCATCGCCTGATTGACGGAGCCGACGCTGCCCGCTTTCTGCGCTGGATCGCTGAGGCTTTCGAACAACCATTCCTGCTGTCCGTGCAGGGATGAAAATAGCAAGACACGAACCAATGGGCTGCGGGTGTCCGCTGTTTTTGTCAGTGGCTGAATCCGCTGGTTTTTGTCTTACGGCACCGCCGGAGGTGTGTGCGTGAGAACTGGTGCCGTCCCTTCGGGACTCGCTGCGATCTCTCACTTTCCCGGCACTGCCGTGCCGGGCTGTCATATTCCGCCCCTGCGGGGCTGGAATGTGAATGAGCTTGCTCCCCCGCTCTACCCTCTAGCTCTTACGCACGCTCTGGCAGCCGGCGCCCATCAAGACAGGGATGCAAGCTGAGTCTTTTGCGCGGCCGTAGCCGTTATACTTTGCCTTTGTCTAAACGTTGGGCGGGCGGACGCGGCGAGTGATTGAGAGCTAAATGTCAGAGACTTCCAATTTGCGCATTGCAGTCGTGGGTGGCGGGCCGGGCGGTTACGCTGCCGCGTTTCTCGCCGCCGATCTCGGGATGAAAGTCACCCTGATTGATCCGGAGCCGAATCCGGGCGGAGTGTGCCTTTATCGGGGATGCATCCCGTCGAAGGCCTTATTGCACGCAGCGAGCCTGCTGTCGGAATTCCGACGAGCCAAAGAATGGGGGATTGAATTTGGCGAGCCGAAGATTGAACTCGGCCGTTTGCGCGCCTGGAAGGAGAATGTCGTAAAAAAACTCACTGGAGGGTTGGGGCAGCTCTCAAAACAGCGCAAGGTTGAATACATCCATGGGCGAGCCTCATTTGAGAATTCCAACACATTGCGCATGACGAAAAGTAATGGAGCCGAAGAGAGCCTTTCCTTCGACCGCATCATTGTTGCGACCGGCTCTCGGCCGGCGATCATTCCGAGCCTTCAATTGGACAGTCCGCGGCTCATGGATTCCACGGCTGCTTTGGAGCTAGCTGAGATTCCCAAGAGCCTGCTGGTAATTGGCGGTGGCTATATCGGACTGGAGTTGGGCACGGTGTACGCGGCGTTGGGGTGCAGAGTTTCTGTCGTCGAGATGCTTTCCGGTCTGCTGCCCGGGGCGGACCGTGACCTGGTGCTTCCGCTGCAGAAACGCATGGAGAAGATTTTCGATTCGATCCTACTGAATTCGACGGTGGCTGCAATCAAAGAGGAGAGTGGCGGCATTCGGGTTACGTTTGAAGGGGCTGAAGTTCAGGAACGAGAGAAGGTTTTCGACAAGGTTCTCGTCTCGGTCGGACGGAAGCCGAATTCGGAGATTTCGGGACTCGAAAACACTAGAGTACGAGTCGGTGCTAAAGGCTTCATCCAGGTGAACAAACAACTTCAGACTGATGATCCTGCGATCTACGCTATCGGCGATGTAGTGGGTGAGCCGATGCTGGCCCACAAGGCTTCCCATGAGGGGCGGACCGCTGTTGAGGCGATTGCCGGGCACAAAGTCGCGTTCGAACCGAACGCGATACCTGCGGTTGTATTCACCGATCCTGAAATCGCATGGTGTGGGCTCACGGAGACTCAGGCACAAAAGGAAAATCGTGAAATCAAGATTGCGAAGTTTCCCTGGGCGGCTTCCGGACGCGCTATGACTCTCGATCGCACGGAAGGCATGACCAAGCTGATATTCGATCCGCAGACGGAACGCGTGCTCGGCGTGGGAATCGTGGGAGCCGGAGCTGGCGAACTCATTGCCGAGGGTGTGCTTGCGATGGAGATGGGTGCGCTGGCCAAGGACATTGCGCTCAGCATTCATCCCCATCCAACGTTGTCCGAGACGATTATGGAAGCGGCGGAGGTTTTCTTTGGTACGAGTACGGATATTTATCGGCCGAGGAAGGGTGGAGCGGGCTGATGAGGACAAACGAACATTCCGACAATCCAAGCAGAGCTAAACTGGGATTGTCGCAGGATGCTGTAGGACCCAGAATCGAATGGCTCCGAGCTCGGGGGCATTCTTTTTATCAATAACCTGTGCTTGAGATTACTCCACCCGGAATTTCATTGTTACGCTCGCCGTGACACCTATTTTGCCGAGGGCAACGGTGGCATCGTTGGCGATTATTCCGCCGCCTCCCACGTTTTGGATTACGTTTTGAAATCCCTGTGCGCCGTAGCGGTTGCCGCAACAGGCGCTGTACCATGAGCCGCCGCCGTAGTTGTAGGCAGTTAAGGCAACGGGCTTGCCCACAACTTTCAGGCCAGCGGCGGAAGACATGTCGTTCGCCTTTTCGGTTGCGGCCTTGATCGCGAGGGTGCGGGCCTGATCGCGATATTTGCGCAGCTCGGAGGTGCTGAAGTCGACGTCGTAGATGTGATTAGCTCCGGCGCGAAGCACGGCGGTCAGCAGGGGCTCGAATTTAGAAACGTCGCGCAGGAATACCTGCACTCCTTTGGTGACCTCGTAATAATCGATGAGCGTACTGTCGTGGCTGTCATAGCCGAGGCTTACGTGGATGTTTTCTGTCTGAATGTCGCCCGCATCTACCTGAAACTCGCGGACGGCGGCCATTACGCGGCGCACGATAGCATCGTTTTGGGCAACTGCGCTATCGAGAGCCTTGTTTCGGGTTTCCACGCCAAAGTTCAGCCGGACGCGGTCGGGAGCGACGTTGATGGCGGCATCGCCTGTGACATCGATGCTATTGGAGTCAGGAAAAAACTGGGCGTAGACGAGTGATACTGCAAGCAGGAAAGTGGCACAGAATTTCATGGCGAACCTCATCTGGGTTAATGGCGCAAGCTTGAAACCTTACTTAGGACTGAAACCCAGAAGAGGGAGGTAAGTTGCCGACTTGATACAGATTGCTGGAAGACGGCGCCTAGTCGGGCAAATCTGTCTTACTGCACGCCCAGCAACTCGACATCGAAAATCAGCGTTGCTCCGGGAGGAATGACTCCTGCGGCGCCGCGGTCACCGTAGGCCAGGTCAGGGGGGATCTTAAGCTGGCGCTTGCCACCGACTTTCATTCCATCGACACCTTCGTCCCAGCCTTTGATCACTTCTCCTGCGCCCAGGGTGAACTCGAATGGTGGTGCGCCAACCGAGCTGTCGAATTTCTTGCCGGTGGTGAGCCAGCCGGTGTAATTCACTCTCACGGTTTGACCCTTCTGAGCGGTCGGGCCGGTGCCGAGTTTGATGTCCCAAAATTCGAGACCTGATGGAGTTTTTGTGGGATCGCCGGTGACCTTTGTGGGGCCGCTGGTTGGGTGTGCCGGCGCAGACTTTTTGGTCGTGCTGGGATGTGCCGGCGCAGATTTCTTCGGGCTGGTTTGCGCCCCCAAAGGTGTAAGCATTCCAAGCAATGCAATCAAGACTGTAGTGTTTCGCATCACTCTTCTCCAGGCATAAGGCACCGATTGGAAACCACGGATGCAGCTACGCTAACGCAATCACATCAATTTCCACCAGTACATCTTTAGGCAATCGGGAAACCTCGACAGTCGATCTGGCGGGGGGTTGGGAACTGAAATATCTGGCGTAGACCTCATTCATGGCGGTGAAATCTCCCATGTTCTTCAGGAAGACGGTGGCGCGGACTACTTTCTCAAGTCCGGTTCCGGCGGCTTTCAAGATTGCGGAGAGATTCTTCAGCACTCGTTCGGTTTGCGCAGCAACCTCGCCGGTGATCACCTGTTGTGTCGCGGGATCGATCGCCACCTGGCCGGAGACAAATACGAATCCGTTGGCGCGGATGGCCTGGGAATATGGGCCGATCGCCTGGGGAGCATCTTTGGTGGTGATTAGTTCTCGCATGAGTGGCTGTCAGTGGCTAGTGGCTAGTAAGTTTTGATACCAATCTCATCCTCGGGTTGCGGCTCCGCGTCAGGGCGGTCAAGGAAAAAAGTCACGACCTCTTCGAAGACTTCTCTGCCGACGTTGACTGCGCGGTGGGTGCGATTCGTCGGCTCCACCCAATCGACTTCGCCGACAGTGACCTTCCACTGCTGAGGTTTTTCCCCGTCACGGAACTCGATATTCAGCAAGTCGCCGCTCATGACTACCGTCACACGATGAAACGGATCGCGATGCCAAGGAGAGGCCTCTCCAGGGGCCAGCCGCTGTCGGCGGACCAGGTAGTTTCCGCGATGATGCAACACCTGCTGAGTTCCGAGGCCGTTCATTCTGGATTCTTCAAGGTCCTATGAGTGTAAAAATCGGTGTCGTCCCTGTCGGGACTCGCTGCAATCCCCATCTTTCCCGGCACTTCCGTGCCGGGCTTTCACATGCCGCCGCTGCGCGGCTGGAATCCGGAGCAGTTAGTTCCGTTCCGTGTATCCAGCATAAGATTCTCACCACTCTCACACCATATGCCCACCGTCGGTCTTACACCTTTTGCAATCGTTGAACGTCGTGCACGCCCGGAATCTTACGCACGCCGCTGATGATGTTCTCCAAATGCTTCAGGTCGGCGATGTCGAGGACGATGTCGATGCTTGCCTGGCCGCTGCCTGTACGCGCCTCAACGTTGCGGATGTTGGTCTTGCTGTCGCTTATGACCGCGGTAATCTGTTTCAGCATACCGAAACGGTCGTCACAGGAAACCGTGAGTTTCACAGGATAAGAGCTCGGGATGCTGTCGTCGCGCGCCCATTCTACATCGATGCGGCGCTCGGGCTCGTACATGAGGTTTACGACATTCGGGCAAGTCTGGGCATGAACGGCCACACCTTTGCCGCGGGTCACGTATCCCACGACTTCTTCGCCGCGGATCGGGTTGCAGCATCGGGCGCGGTAGACGAGCAGGTCTCCCTGGCCTTTCACGCGAATCGCATGGTTATCGTGGTCGCCGCCAAAGACGCGGCGGACCACGCTGGCAATACCGCCAACGTTTTCCGCATCAGCATCGGATATAGGAGCATTGCTTGAGGGAGCCAGGCGTGCGAGGACCGAGCGGGCCGAGTACTTGCCGTAGCCGATGCCGGCCATCAGGTCGTCTGGACGGCCTAAACCGTAGTCGGAGGCTATCTTTTGTAGATCTTCATCGTTGATCGCCTTGAGGGTGACGCGATACTTGCGTGCTTCTTTCTCGATCAGCTTCCTGCCGATTTCGATGGCACGCTCGCGCTGGTGGAGGTTGAGCCAGTGTTTTATTTTGTTGCGGGCGCGCGATGACCGCACTACCGACAGCCAATCGCGGCTGGGTTTGTGGCCGGGCTGGGTGAGAATCTCGACGATGTCTCCGCTGTGCAGCTTGAATCGCAGCGGGACCATGCGGCCATTGACCTTTGCTCCGACACAGGTGTGGCCAACTTCGGTATGCACCGAATACGCGAAATCGATTGGCGTGGAATCTCGCGGCAGGACCACGACTTTTCCTTTTGGGGTGAAGGTGTAAACCTCTTCGGGAAAAAGGTCGATTTTGAGGGTGGAGAGGAACTCGGTGGGATCGCTGACGTCCCGCTGCCACTCCACTACCTGACGCAACCATGAGAGCCGCTGTTCGTCTCTGGCGGAAACCGGGCCGTCTTTATACTTCCAGTGAGCGGCGATGCCTTCTTCCGCCATTTTGTGCATTTCGTCGGTGCGAATCTGTACTTCAAAGGCCTGGCCTTCCTCAGAAATAACGGATGTATGCAGCGACTGGTACAGGTTCGGGCGGGGCATGGCGATGAAGTCCTTGATCCGGCCCGGAACCGGGCGCCAGAGGTTGTGGATTATCCCCAGAACCGCGTAACAGTCCTGCAGTGATTGAGTGACGATGCGCATGGCATACAAGTCGTAGACCTGTTCAACCGAAATGCGCTGCCGCTGCAGTTTTTTGTGAATGCTGTAGATCCGCTTTATGCGGCTTTCTACTTTGGCGGTGATCCCGGCTTCCTGCAGCTTGTCGCGCACTATGATTTCGACACGCGCGAGAAACTCTTCTCCGGCCTTGCGGCGCGCTTCGACCGCCTGGTGGACTTGCTCATAGCCGATCGGGTCGACGTACTTGAAGCCGAGATCTTCCAGCTCGCCGCGAATTTTGCCCATCCCGAGCCGATGCGCGATGGGAGCATAGATATCAAGGGTTTCCTGGGCAATCTTCTGCTGGCGTTCGATGGGGAGGTGTTCCAGCGTGCGCATATTGTGCAGGCGGTCGGCCAGCTTAATCAGGACGACGCGGATATCGTCGACCATCGCGAGGACCATCTTGCGCAGGTTCTCGGCCTGCTGCTCTTCCCGGCTGGCGAAGTCAATGGCACTGATCTTGGTGACTCCCTCGACGATGTGTGCTACCTCTTCGCCGAACTCTTTGCGGATATCCACGATCGTGACCGAAGTATCTTCCACCGAATCGTGAAGCAATCCGGCAACGATGGCCACGGGGTCCATTTTCATTTCCGACAGCACCAGCGCTACTTCGAGCGGATGTACGAGGTATGGCTCTCCGGACGCGCGGGTCTGGCCGGCGTGGTGCTTTTGGGAGTACTCGTAGGCTTTGCGGATCAGCCCGAGGTCGTCATTCGGGCGAGTTGCGCGCATGCGGCGCATGAGTTCGCGAAACTTGGTGACGGTGAGGACGTTGGTCGCGAACTGTTCGCGCAAAGTCGCCATGAAGGATTATAGTTCGCGGGAAAGGAGCGGTGGAAAGGCGCGAGCGTAGTCCCGTGAACTGCTTTTCTTGACAGTGATTATATGTCTTTGGCGGGGCGATACGGCAGCGACTATCGGTTGCACACTCGAGGTAAAGGGCAGCGCGCTGCCTTTTCCGGAGGCGTGAGAACAGTTCTCAGTTCCCGGTTCTCAGTTCTCAGTGAAGAAATGAACCTGGCTGCGAAGCGGCCTACGTAGCTGCCAGGCTCTCGCTGATCTGCTACATTCTTGAACCTGGCACAGTGACGAATTCAGGGCGCATTCTCGTGAGCGGAGTTTCTGGCCCGATCGGAGCCGCCCTTCTGCCGCTGCTCAAGGCTCGCGGGTTCGAGGTCACCCGGTTGGTCCGTGGCGGGCCCGCAAAAAACGGACAGATTGCCTGGGATCCAGCGCAACCGCTGTCGCCAGAGTCGGTTTCCGGCTTCGAAGCGGTGGTCCATCTGGCGGGAGAGACCATCTTCGGGCGCTGGACCGAAGCGAAAAAGCGGCGCATTCTCGACAGCCGCGTTCAGGGAACGAGGAATCTGGCGGCGGCGTTGGCGAACGCACCGGCGCGTCCTCGGGTTTTTGTCTCTGGCTCGGCAATCGGGTATTACGGAGATCGTGGAGATGAGATTCTGCGCGAGCGGAGCTCTTCCGGTCAGGGTTTTCTGGCGGAAGTTTGCCGGGAGTGGGAGGGCGCTACCAGGGCCGCCGCTGATGCGGGCATTCGCACTGTGTGCCTGCGGATTGGAATCGTGTTGAGTAGGGATGGGGGCGCGTTGCCAAAGATGCTTTTTCCCTTCCGGCTGGGGCTAGGGGGGAACATGGGGAGCGGAGAGCAGTGGTGGAGTTGGATTCATGTTCATGATCTGGTCGCTGCAATCCACCACAGTATCAAGAGTGATTTGTTACAAGGTCCCGTCAATGGGGTATCGCCAAAACCGGTGACCAATGCGGAGTTCACTAAGACGTTGGCTGCGGTGCTGTCGCGGCCTGCGATTTTTCCGGTTCCGGCCTTTGCAGCACGGGCGGTTTTCGGTCAGATGGCGGATGAGATGCTGCTTGCCAGCCAGCGGGTAGAGCCGGCGTCGCTCATTACCAGCGGGTATCCGTTTCAGTATGTTGATCTGGGGAAGGCGTTAAAGGATCTGTTGACCAGATAGGTTACGAGTGAGCCTTGATCAGAGTCAATTCGGGATACGCACCTCAGCGTCCAACCGATGCAGTAGGGTTGGCCCGTAGTTGATGCGATATACTTTAAACAATCACTTCGAGGGGCCATTCCATGCTTCGTTCACGGCCCGCGACGTTCATTGCCTTGGCCTTTATCGGGCTGGCACTCACGCTAACACCTTCCAGTTTGGCTCAAGAGTCCGGTGAGAAGCAAAGCGCCGAATGGGCTGCGCAGCATGCACCACCTCGGAGTTGCTCCGTCACGTTACCTTCAGACGCGAGTTTCATACCTCCGTACCCTGTTCCTACGAGTTCTGCGGCTCATTTTGGGCTTGCGGCAAAGGGTAGGTTCGGGACCGAAAAGCTATGGACAGTGCTACCGCTTGAGGGAATTTGGAGGGGCCCCATTCCGCGAGAGCCTGGCGATTTCGCATATAGTAACAAACTCCCCTGGTTTCGCGTTCACCCCGCTTTTTCACCAAATGATGGGCCACTCACGATCATTGGAAAAAGGCTGGACGGTGCAGCTCCATCTTTCATAGAAACGTATGAGGGCGGCGCTGGACTGCCCCTTGACGACGACAACGCGATGCTCATGGGTGGTATTCAAATCCCTGTGTTCGGTTGTTGGAAGATCACCGGACATTACAAGGATCAGGAATTAAGCTTCATCGTTTGGGTTGTGCCACTTACGGAACAGAAGTCCCGTCTTGGCGGCTCGACAGCTGAAGTCTTGCCGGAGCCATCTATATCGTTGCCGGAGCCACGCCGAATCCACGTTGATGGTGCGGTACAGGCAAGATCGCTCGTATACCGAGTGGTGCCCGAGCTTCCGCACGAGGCACAAGTGGTAAAAGTTTCGGGTAACGTGGTCCTCCATGCGGTTATAAACAGGGATGGCAGGGTACGGCATGCGCAATACCTTTCTGGCCCGCCGCTCCTCGCACAAACCGCGATCAATGCTGCTAGTTGGTGGCAATACGTGGTTACCGAAGAAAACGTGGAAATCGATACCACGATTGAGGTTGCGTTCCCCGCGGTCAACAATTAGGCGCAGAGTTTCTTCCTTCGCAGTCTTAGGTCCGCGCCAACCCAGGTGAGTTTCTCCCGCATTCCGCAGTGCCGTTTCAAAACGAATTAGCAGGCAGGGTCTAGTGGGGCACGCCAGAATCTTTATGATTCACCCTTTGGTGCCATGTAGGTGTGGGTAATGCGGTCGTGCCAGCAGAGTTGATCTTCGTCCAGGAAACACCAGGCGTAACCGAGGCCGAGAGATACTCCTGACAGAATTGATGCTAGAACTCGCCAGCGCCGCAGGCGGCGCGAGACGGGAGAGTCGTCGAATTTGCGCAGTTGCAATTTCATCAGCTTCAGGCCGGGAGTGCAGCCGGTGTAGACGAGCATCAGGTACTGGTACAGAGACCAGGAAAGCCAAATGAAGACCGCTGACGTGCTTAAGGCCTGATAGAGCGGCGGGACAGCTGCCAATCTCGAGAACAGGTAGGCGGAACCGACAAAAACGGAGAGCACTACGGCAGCGTCAATACCGCCTGCCGCCATACGACGCTTCATTGGCGCGCCTTGCAAGGGGATCTCGAAGCCGGGGCGCCTGTCATTTATCGGCTGGGGCAAGGGCTCGATCATGATTCCG
>QIAA01000176.1 GCA_003224905.1 Acidobacteriota bacterium | reverse complement strand
CCACAAAAGTAGAGTGACATCGAATCCGCCGATCGCGATCCTTCTCGTCCGCTAAAGCTGGCATGTAGCGCCTTTCGCAAAGAAGAGCAGCGCCGCAATCGACGCGGTTTGCGTCCACTTTTGTGGAGCACACCTCCCATGTCTTGCCGCTTTCAATGCCCCGAGTTAGTTTTCAGGAAATTTGTTTTATCCGTCTCATCGCTAAACCAGGAAAGAGATGAAGTTCAACTGGAGCCACGTCGTCTTCGGCTTTGTATGCTGCACTCCGCAAAGCATTCTTTTCGCGGATCAGGTCCCGCAGATGTCCGTTGCTCAACCCAGCGCCGGGAGAGGGACTGGCGCAATCTCCGGTCAGGCGGGCGGTGCATCGAGTCCAGACGAGTCGATGGGGAACCGCCGCCCGCTATACCGGTTGCGTCCGAACGATGTTCTGGAAATCAACTTTACTTTCGCCCCAGAATTTAACCTGACGGTCAGCATCCAGCCGGACGGCTTCATTACTTTGAAGGGTGCAGCTGAGCTCTATGCTGAAGGCTTGACCCTGTCCGAGTTGCAGGCGCTCGTACGGCAGCAGTACGTGACTAAACTGCACGACCCGGAGATCACGATCTTTCTCCGCCAGTTCGAAAAGTCATATTTCATCGCGAGCGGCCAGGTCTCCCGTCCGGGCAGGTACGAAATCCGTGGCGGCGAAACCATCGTGGAAGCGTTGGCTACTGCGGGAGGATTGACTGAGGCTGCAAAGCACTCACAAGTGGTCCTCTTCCGCCGAACATTCAATGATCGCGTGGAGTCCCGGTTGTTGAATGTCAAGCAAATGCTTGCGTCCCGTGATTTGTCCGAGGACATACACATCAAGAGCGGGGACCTTATTTTCGTGCCCCAAAACCGGATCTCGAAGATTCGCCGGTTTTTGCCGGCTTCGACTCTTAGCACTTATGTAAATCCGGCCCAGTTTTGAGGGTAGAGGACGGATTCCAATTGCGAAGAGCGATAGTTCGCTGACTAGTGGCCCTGTATGGGTGAACAACTTGCGATGATTCGACGACCGCCTTCGGTTCCCACGACAACCGCACGTGATTTCGCAGCTGTGTTGTTCCGGCAACGTCGACTTTTGTCTACTTCATTTCTGGTCTTTTTTGGCGTAATTCTCGCGTACGGGCTCATCTCTTCTTCGTACCAAGCACGAATGAAGATACTTCTCCGCCGTGGCCGCATGGACCCCGTCCCTTCAGCCACGCCGTCACAGGCCTTCCCCTCCCTTCGCCAGGAGGTGAGCGAGGAGGAACTGAATTCCGAGGCGGAGTTGCTGAAGGATGAGGACATTCTGCGCGCGGCAGTGCACTCGGCAGGAGAGGACCTCGCAGGAAACTCCTGGTTCGAGAAAATTCGCGGTGACACGGATGAAACCAGGACTGCTCGCGCAATGCGGCGCATAAGCAGCCAGCTTCGGATAGACCCAGTGCGCAGGACGAACGTAATCGAGATTAAGTACTCAGCTTCCGATCCCAAACGAGCTGCTCTCGTCCTTCAGTGCTTAGCCCACGCCTACCTTGAACGTCACCAGAAGGTGCGCAGGCCCTCGGGTGAGTTGAACTTCTTTGAGGACCAAGTCGCACAATCCCGAAACGGTCTTCAGGACGCCGAAGTCAGGCTGATGGACTTTTCTCGCGATCAGGGCGTTGTTTCAGCCGCATTGGAGCGGGACACGGCACTGCATAAGCTGGCCGATACCGAAAACAACGAAGCTCAAGTCCGGGTATCAATTGCGGAAACCGTACAACGCATTCGTGCTCTGGAAACGAAACTGCATTCTTTGCCTGAACGGGTGACGACTTCGGTCCGGAGCTCCGACAATCCTCTATTGCTGGAAAAAATGAAATCCAAATTGCTGGAATTGCAATTGAAGCGGACCGAACTGCTGACCAAATTCGATCCCTCGTACCGGCTCGTACAGGAAGTCGATCAACAGATCACAGAGACTGAAGCTACGATCGCTGCCGAGGAAAGAACTCCCCTGCTGGAAGAAACTACTGACCGGAATGCTAATCACGAGTGGGCGAAATCGGAGCTCATGAAGGCGCAAGTCGAGTTGGTGGCGCTGGAATCCCGTGCCGCTGCCAACACCAAACTGCTGGCTGAGTACCATAGCACAGCCCATCGCCTGAGCAGCGATGCGATAAAAGAGCAAGAGCTGCTGCACGATTTGAAGACGGCAGAGGACAGATACCTTCTTTATGTGAACAAGCGCGAAGAGGCAAGGATCGGAGACGCTTTAGATCGCGGAGGAATTCTGAATATCGCAATAGCCGAGGAGCCGCGCCCCCCGGCTTTGCCTGTCCGCTCAGCATGGGTCGTCGGTTTTGTGGCTGTCATGGTTGCGAGTGTGGCAAGCACCGGAATGGCGTTTGCGGCCGATTATTCAGCCCCAGTATTCCGAACACCAGACGAGGTGATTGTCTGTCTGGGCACACCAGTCCTGGCTTCACTCCCCGTCAGCAGCATCGAGTCGAACGAGCACCGACATTTTTTCCAGTAACGGAAGATTGCGAAGAGGGCGCACTTATTTCAATGAGCACGTATCTGCACGTGATCGAAGAACCAGCTGCCCGACCGGCCGAAACATTCGACGAAACACCACGCCAAGACCCTCCTCGCATCCTCAGGCGCGGCAAACCCTGGAATCTTCAGCAGTTCGCGGAAGAACAAATTCGCGGCCTCGTGCGGCAGTTGTTCGTTATGGGAGTGCCGAGGCCAGTAAAGCACGCCGTCTTCTGCCCAGTGGCAACCTACGATTGTGGCAGCCTTTGCCTCAGAACCGCCGTCGCACTGGCCATCCAGGTTACTGGAAGTGTTGCTCTGGTGGCAGCCGCCCGCCCAGGTGAGCGGGAGCGAAAAATTGTGAGGCGGTCCAAGACGGGTCGGAATGATTTTGCTTCGCTTCGCGAGTTTTCAGAACAGCTTTCCACGAAGCTTTGGCATGTGCCGTATGAGCTTTTCGGTGCTGCACCTGAGCAGCAATCGGGCGATTGGCTGGAGATTATGCTGAAGAACCTGCACCTGGAATTTGATTACACAATCGTGAATGGTCCGGCGGCCGGACAGGACATGGAGGCAGCACTGCTCGGCCGCTTGAGCGATGGAATCGTCCTGGTGGTCGAGGCAAATTCGACGCGCAGGGCTGCAGCTCAAATAGTCAAACAGAATTTGCGGTACTCAGGTGCCCGTTTGTTGGGGACGGTGCTGGTGGAGAGAACTTTCCCGGTTCCCGAGGCGATTTATCAGCGCCTCTAGTACCTGATTACGGATTCGACACTAACTTTGAAAGTTAACCCATCTTGCTCCCAGGGACTCACATGGCGGAGCCTTCTGCCACTCAGTCGAATGCAATGACGATCGTTCCTGGTGAACTGCTAACGAGCGAGCCACACAACTGGTACGCGATCCAGACACGCTACCGTTTCGAGGCCAAAGTCGCGGCCAACCTCCAGCGCAAATGTGTTGAGATCTTTCTTCCGACGCTGCAGGAAGTCCATCGCTGGAGTGACCGTCAAAAGAAAATCTCGACTCCACTCTTTTCGGGTTACGTCTTCGCCCGTCTACAGCCCTCTCCATCAACACGGCTGCACGTGCTGCAGACAGAAGGCGTCATTGGCTTTGTCGGGATTCGGTGCAACGCCAGCGCCATCCCAGAAAAACAGATCAAAGATCTTCAGCAATTACTCTCGCAAAGAGTCCCATGTTCCCTGCATGCCTTTCTGAGAACAGGCCAGCGCGTGAGAATCCGTGGCGGCTGCCTGGACGGCTTTGAGGGAATTCTGGAGCGCACCGGAGAAAAGCTTGTGATCTCAATAGAAACTGTCGAGCGCGCCGTCGCCATAGAAATCCGCGGCTACGAATTAGAGCCAGTCTGATTGTCCTCTCTCGTCCATTTTGATCCTTCACGCAGTGAGAATCAGGCTCCGCCTGTCACTCGAGCAGATCCAGTCGTTCCACCAGGCCAGGTTCCACGCACGAAGTTCCGATCGGTAGCTCTGCGCTCTCGCTCATGGGCGGGAGACGAAGCAGTACTACACAGAGGCCCGCAGGATCGTTCACGCCACGTCACCATACGTGCGCTCGCCTCGTATTTCTCCATGCGCTTCTGGAGGAAACTGCAGAGACTTGCCGCAGCCCGCTTGGCCAAAGGCCGACTAGTCAAGAGGGTTCTGGTTGCGGGCGCCGGCAAAGTGGGACGTGAACTAGCAACAGCCGTACGAAAAAATGCTTCCAGTGCCCGGCAAATAGTCGGTTTTCTTGACGATCACTATCCGCTTGGAGGCGACATACGTGGCAGATTCGCAGATCTGGCTCAGGTCGCGAGGGCTGAATTCGTAGATGAAGTCATCGTTGCCATACCGTGCCAGTCAGATCTGGCAAATCGCATCATCTGTCAGGCTCGACATAACCGCCTGGATGTGAGTTTGGTTCCCGATTTTTTGGGTTACAGACCGGCATCATTGTCTATTGAACAGTGCGGGAATGTTCCGGTGCTGACTCTGTACCGGGAAAACATTCCCGTTCTGCCGCTTGGCTTGAAGCGCTCGCTAGACTTCGTGCTCTCAGCCGCCGGACTCATTCTAATTACTCCGTTAATGGCCCTGATCGCCTTGCTAATCAAGCTGTCGTCTCAGGGCCCCGTCTTCTATCGTGCCCGGCGCGCCGGTAGAAAGTGCACCAGCTTTCTCTGTTACAAATTTCGCACGATGGTCTGGAATGCCGACAATCTGAAGGCGGGGCTGCGCAGCTCGAACCAGCGCGCAGGGCCATTTTTCAAAATCGATGATGATCCCCGCATTACGCCGTTTGGAAAATTTCTGCGGCGCTACAGCCTGGACGAACTGCCGCAACTCTGGAACGTGCTCCGAGGCGACATGAGTCTGGTAGGTCCCAGACCGCATCCGCTGGATGATGTCGAACGCTATAGCCTCGAACACCTGCGCCGCTTGGATGTGGTTCCGGGCATCACTGGTCTGTGGCAGGTGACCGCAAGGTGTGATCCTTCCTTCCAGCGCAATATGGCGCTCGATCTCGAATACATCGAGCGCTGGACCCTGTGGCTGGACATTCGAATTCTGTTCAAGACCGTCGCCCTAGTCTTCCAAGGTAATGGCGCATAGAGTCGCAGTCCCCCAGGAACTTCTCATCGGAAGCTCGCTGACTGCCACGCAAGCAGCAACCGCCACTATTCTCCGTTGCCTGCATACGCTGGTTGCAGCTCCTGAAATCGTCTTCTTAGCGACCTTAGCAGCAATGCTCTTTCGCCCCCCCGATTTGCCGTTCCACTCCTTGGACCGAATCGCTTTCCTGCTTCTCTCATCAGTCGTTGTGCTGAAAATTCTTCTAGAGCGACAACCCTTCCAAATTCCCATCCTGGTCACCTGGCCGATGTTCGGTTTGTTGCTGTTGGGCTTTTTCTCGCTGCTGTCACAACCTTACGACCCGCAAAACTGGAGTGTCTTTGCCGCCAAGTGGGCAGTACCGTTTGCTTTCTATGAAATCTCCGGCCTTGTATTTCAAGACGCCGCGTCCCTACGACGCTTGGAGCTCTTCCTGTTCGCTGTGCTCGGTTATCTCAGCCTTGTCGCTGTCCTGTTTCTGCTCGATGCAAGCCAGTTCGTTCTGCCGCCTTACATAGTGAATGAACATTTAGGGATCCATGCCGACCGTGCTCGCGGTCCGTTCCTGCAAGCTGTGGCCAATGGAGTCACGCTGAACATGCTGGCCCTTATCGGCCTCGACTCCTTTCGCCGCAGACGGTTAGGTGGGCTTCCCGCATTGTTTTTCTTTGTCGGGGTACCGCTAGCGATTGTCGCAACCAAGACTCGGGCTGTGTGGTTGTCCTTCGCGGGTTCAGTTGCATGGCTGGTCATCTGCTCAAATGTACGCGTACGCCGTCCATGCATATTCCTGATCCTGGCCGGGACGGTCGTCACCCTTCTTGGTCGCACATTCGCCGACGCGAACACTTCGCTCTCTTCTCGCCTCGAAGACAGCAGCCCAGTCGAATTTCGGCTTGTTATTTACCAGACCGCCCTCGACATGTTCCGTGAAAAGCCATTTCTGGGATGGAACTCTAACCAGGTTCAGCCCGAATTGGCCAAACGAATCTACGATTTTCATCAAACCGCATTTTTCTTTCATAACACCTACTTGGAAATTGCCGTCGCACACGGTCTTTTCGGAGTTCTCTTCTATGCCTGGCTCATCCTGGATCTCTTTCGCGTGGGTCGAAGCTGTCGCCCTCACTTGCCCAACCAAGAAGGTGGTTTTCTCGATGAGGGGTTTCGTTCCATTTGGCCTGTTCTGTTGGCTGTTTACCTGCTGAACGCGAGCTTTGTAGTCATGAATTACCAGTTCGTGAATGCACTGCTCTTCACGATAGCGGGCCTGCTATCGGCGCAAAATCACACAGCTAGAGCCCGCCTTCAGGCGTTCCGTGACTGAATCACTACTTGATCCGAAGACCGTTTCCGTAGTCAGCCCTGCCGAGCGCACCGAACCCGCGGTCAAATTCTCGCGCACAACTGAGTCTGACGTTTCTGAGCTTTTTCGCGGCGGAATGTTCCTAAGCGCACGCTACGGCTTGGGAGTAGTTCTAAGCGTCGGAAACATGTTCGTGATGACCCGGTGGATCGGACCGCATTCCTACGGCGTATTTATAACCGCAATCGGCCTGGTGACATTCTTCTGTAACGTTATCGCGCGCAGGAGTAGATACATACCTGATACGCCGTGAGATCGCTCCCAACGTGGAGCTCTACCAAACCGCGCTCACGTTGATTCTGGCCATCTCGGGATGTCTTGCATTCCTGGGGGCTGCGCTCATCCCGCTGCTTACCCGTTGGTATAGCAGCAGTGAACTTGTACTGCCCTACCTGTTACTCCTGACAACAGTCCCGATCACGGGCGCAATTGGCGTACCCATGGCTGGACTGGAGCGCAAGCTCGATTTCGCCACCGCAGCCACGATTGAGTTGGGAGGACAGGGTATAGGCACCGCGCTCTCGTCGATGCTTGCGTGGTCGGGGTGTGGTGTGTGGGCTCCAGTTTGGGGACAAATCACTGGCCAGATTTATGTCTTGTTCCGCGCATTCAGCGTTACCCAGCTCACGCCACGTCTGTTATGGCATGCACGCCATGCACGAGAAATGCTGGCGTTTGGAATCCCACTGACTGCGTCTTTGCGAACCTGGCAGCTGCGCACGCTGGTAAATCCTCTGATTGTTGGAAGAGTTGCCGGTCCAGAGGGTGTCGCATTCGTAGGCTTGGCACTTCGTGTTGCCGAGGCGCTTGGCGCAATTCGTATAGCTGCAGGGCGAATCGCCAATGCCGCACTGGCACGGCTACAGACCAGACGCGCCGAGTTCCGCCGCGCATTGCAGCAAGGAATTTTGTTCCAGGTGATTACCCTCGGCCCGCTGCTCTGTGCGTTTTCGCTATCGGGCCCCTGGATTGTCGCCCACCTGCTCGGAGCAAGATGGGCCCAGAGTCTCAATGTATTTCCATTCCTCGCCGCCGGTGTGCTGATCAACTCGGTTTACAACCTGCAAGCTTCAGCTCTCTTCGTGCTCGGCAGGCAGTGGACCGTAATGCGGTCGTATGTTACCCACGTCCTCGTACTCACAATAGCGGCTTTGGTATGCGTTCCTCGCGTTGGCATTGTGGGCTACGGCTGGGCCGAACTGCTGGCGTGCAGTGCCTATCTCCCCCTTCACACAGAGATCTGCTGCAGCGCTCACATCTCGTATCGTGCATTCGCCCCCTGGCTCGCCGTCTTCCTGCTGATCATCTTTGCCGCGTCATGTTGATTGCGTGATCTGCGTAGCTTACATCGCCAGCCAATTCCCCTCTTCTGTGGAGCCGTATGTAGTTGACGAGATCCGGGAATTGCGCAGCAGAGGGATCCGTGTCATCGCGTGCAGTGCTCGGCGGCCGCAGATTCACGCGTCCGAAGCCATGACTGCAGAGTTCATTGAAGAGACGCTGTATCTGCAGCCCTTCCGAGTGGTCCCCCTGCTGCGAACTCTCTGGTTGTGCATGCGACGTTTCCACGGCCTAAGGTCGCTTTTCAAGCGCGTGCTGCTGCAAGGAAAAGAGTCACGGGGCCGCCGCATTCGTGGACTGCTACACACCATCCTTGGCGTCTATTACGCAGTACAGCTTGAGGGCTACGGAGTCGAGCATATTCATGCCCACCATGGATATTTCGCTTCCTGGATCGCTATGGTCGCGGCTCGCATGCTGGACGTCAGCTTCAGCATGACCCTTCACGGCTCCGATCTTCTGCTCCACCGCGCCTACCTGGAAACAAAGCTCCGACACTGCAAATTTTGCATCACCGTATCAGAGTTCAATCGTCGCTACATTCTTGAGCATTATCCGGAAATCGAATCCAGCAAGATCATCGTACGGAGAATCGGAGTAGACCTGGTACGCGAGCGCCCGAGGGTCCCTCACATTCATCAGCAGAAGACGTTCGTCATATTGTCCGTGGGAAGACTGCACCCGGTGAAGGATCACCCATTCCTGCTGCGGGCATGCGCCAAATTGAAATCCCACGGCATGGATTTCATTTGCCTTATCGCCGGCGAAGGACCTGAGCGTTCGGCCCTCCAACGCATGATCACGGAATTGCAGCTTGCCCGATACGTAGAGCTGTTAGGCCATCTGCCTCGTGCACAACTCAACCGATATTACGCGGCGTGTGATTTAGTCGTCCTGACCAGCCGCAGCGAAGGTATCCCGCTCGTCCTCATGGAAGCGATGGCATTTGGCAAGACGGTCCTGGCCCCAGAAATTACAGGAATACCGGAAATTGTTGTGAATGGCCGCACAGGGTTCCTCTACCGTTCAGGCTCGATGCAAGATTTTGTCGGCCGCCTGGAGGAGATCCGTGAGTCGGACCACGCTCTTGTTTCTGTACGCAGAGCCGCGCGGCAACATGTCATGGAGAAGTTCAATCGCGAAAAGAATCTTGCTGCATTTGCTGACTTGTTCGTGAATCAACTCACCGGAGCTACAAAAGGGCGGTCACATGAGAATTTTGTACTGCAATAAATATAACTTTCGCTTCAGCGGTACAGAAACTTACTTATTCGACTTAATGGACCTCATGCGCTCACGCGGACATGAAGTGGCATTGTTCTCAATGGCTGATCCCCGCGGAGATCCTACCCCGTATGACGAATACCTCGTTCCGGCAGTCGATTTCAAAGCGGCGGGCACTAGCTTATTCACCAAGGTGAAGCATGCGGCGCACATTCTCCATTCGTGGGACGCGCGCCGCCGCCTGCGCAAAATGATCGCCGACTTCCGCCCCGATATCGCGCACGTGCGCAACATCTACCACCATCTTTCGCCCTCAATTCTTTGGGAGTTGAAGGCCCAGGCTATTCCAGTTGTGTACCACCTGAACGACTTCAAACTGATATGTCCCAGTTACAACATGGTCTCCCACGGAAAGATTTGCGAGCGCTGCCATGGCGGGCGTTTTTGGCATGTCGTATCCGAAGCTTGTTACCACGGAGGACGGGCTCCTGCGCTCGTTCTGGCCGCAGAAGCATACGCTCATAAGTGGATGCGAACCTATCAACAATGCGTTGACCGGTTTGTGGTCCCAAGCCGTTTCATGAAAGACAAGCTGATTGAGAACCACTGGGACGAAAACAAGATCCAGGTGGTTCCTCATTTTCAGCGCCTACCCGCACGGATCCCTCCCTCGATAGCAGCTGAGATGCCCATCCTTTACTTCGGTCGCCTGTCTCGGGAAAAGGGAATCGACGATCTTCTACGCGCGATACAGCACCTACCACAGACGCATCTGATAGTTGCCGGAGATGGCCCACAACGATTGGAGCTAAAGTCGCTGTCGAGAGCGTTGCGCCTTCACAACGTCGAATTCGTCGGCCAGCTGTCACGCCCTGCACTCGATGAAGCCATCTCCGAGTCGTGCCTCACGGTATTTCCTTCCCGTGCCTACGAGGCGATGGGAAAGAGCATTCTCGAGTCTTACGCTTGGAAGCGGCCGGTAATAGCTTCGGATCTCGGCTCGCGCCGCGAGGTCGTTCAGCCAGGCAAGACCGGACTCTTATTCTCGCCGGGCGACGTCACACAAATGGCACAGGCAATCGACTTCCTTGTTTGCAATCCAGAAATAGCTGGAGAAATGGGCGCCGCCGGTCACGAGCTTCTTCGCCAGCAGCACTCGCCCGAGGATCACTATTCGCGAATGCTTAGTATCTATGAGCAGCTTGCCGCGCCTGGTTCACGAGTTGTCCAGGCTCGTGTGCTGCCGACTCAGAGCCCGCTGCGAATTGCTTTCATCGGCGGCCGCGGCGTCCTATCGAAGTACAGCGGAGTAGAGACGTATTACGAGCAAGTGGGCTCGCGCCTAGCGCAGAGAGGCCATCACGTAGTTGCCTATTGCCGGGACTACTTCACTCCCCGACTCAGGGAACACAATGGCATTCGCTTGGTTCGCCTTCCCACCATACGGTCAAAGCACCTTGATACCCCCGCCCATACGCTTCTCAGTACCGTTCACGCCATGTTCAGCCGGTGCGACATCGTGCACTATCATTGCCTCGGGCCAGCGCTCTTCTCTTTTCTGCCGAGGCTTGTGGGAAAGAAAACGGTGGTCACAGTCCAGGGTCTTGATTGGCGACGGTGCAAATGGCAGAAGCTCGCAGCAAGTGTGTTAAGGATTGGTGAGCGGGGATCGGTCCGCCTTCCAAATGCCACAATTGTCGTCTCCCGCACCCTGCAGCACTACTATCGCGAGCGTTATGGCATTGAACCGGCATACGTTCCCAATGGGACGATTCTTCAGCAAAGACGAGGGCCATCTCAGCTACTGAATTGGGGCCTCGAGCCGGATGACTACATTCTCTTTGTCGGCCGCTTGTCGCCGGAAAAAAATTGCCATTTACTCATTGAAGCTCACTCCAGAATCGAAAATGCACCGCCACTCGTGATGGCCGGGGATTCTGGCCTCGCTGATACTTACGGTACGAAACTTCGAGCGCAGGCAGACGCGCGCGTCAAGTTTCTCGGCTGGGTTTCGGGTGATGCCTTCGAGGAGCTTCTGACGAATGCCATGCTGTTTGCATTACCCTCGGCAATAGAGGGACTCTCACTATCTCTTCTCGATGCCATGGGTGCCGGCGTTTGTGTGTTGGTTAGTGACATCCCAGAGAATCTTGAGGTCGCCGATGGGACGGGCTTTAGCTTCCGGAATGGCGACTCATCCCACCTTGAACGAATGCTGCGCATGTTGATCGCGAATCCCCAGCTTCGCCACGCAACCGTCGACAAAGCTCGTGCGAGAGCTCGCGAACGCTATGCGTGGGATCATATAACGCAACAAATTGAAGATATCTATGCGGCCTTATTTCCCGAGCAAACATTGCAGAGGAGCGAAAGTCCGAATCAACAAGAAATCAAGTCATATCGGCAAGCGGCTTAGCATCGGGAACGCTTTACTTTAGTACTGATACAGCGATCTTGGCGGGAAGTGAGTTCCCGCCATTTTTATTACAATCAAAGCGCGGTCTTTGAGGCTGCAAAACATGGCAGTCCAAGACCTATTTCGCATGGAACAAACAATCCTGATCACCGGCGGAGCTGGTTTCATCGGCTCGAATTTCGTTTTGCAATGGATGAATTGCGAGCGAACTCCGGTCGTCAATTTGGACAAGCTGACCTACGCTGGAAATCCGCGTAACTTGAAGCCTCTCTCTGGAAATGCAAGCTACATCTTCCAGCAAGGAGACATATGCGACCGCGAACTGGTGCGCCGTTTGCTCGAACGGCATCGCCCGCGGGCGATTGTGCATTTTGCGGCGGAGAGCCACGTTGATCGCTCCATTCGCGGCCCTGACGATTTCATCAGCACCAACGTGACCGGCACGTTTTCCCTGCTGGAAGAAACGCGCGCGTACCTGTCAGCGCTGCCAGCCGAAAACCGCAGTCGTTTCCGCTTTCTTCACGTCTCAACCGACGAGGTGTACGGATCACTCGGACTGGAAGATCCCGCGTTTTGCGAAACGACACCGTACGCGCCAAACAGCCCGTACTCGGCTTCGAAAGCTGCGGCCGATCACCTCGTGCGCGCCTACCATCACACTTACGGCCTGCCGACGCTCACGACGAATTGTTCCAACAATTACGGTCCGTTTCAGTTTCCGGAAAAGTTGATCCCTCTGATGATCCTCAATGCCTGCCAGGCCAAGCCGTTGCCCGTCTATGGCGATGGGCAGAACGTCCGTGATTGGCTCTTCGTGGAGGACCATTGCGAAGCAGTGCGAACAGTTTTGGCAAAAGGTAAAGTTGGCGAAACTTACAACATTGGCGGGTACAGCGAGAAGAAAAACCTCGAGATAGTTGAAACCGTGTGCTCAGCATTGGACGAACTGCGCCCGAACGATCCGGTTGTCCCCCACAACAATCTGATTACCTTTGTGAAAGACCGGCCAGGGCACGATCGCCGTTATGCGATTGACGCTAGAAAAATCCACCGCGACCTGGGCTGGAAACCGCGAGAAACGTTCGAAACAGGAATCCGCAAGACGATTCAATGGTATCTGGCAAATGACGAGTGGCTTCAGAGCGTCACAACTGGCGCCTATCATCAGTGGGTCGCAACGCATTATTCCTAAGATTTGGCACTCAACGGCAGCCGCATGCGGATTACCATTTTCGGAGCCACCGGGTTGCTCGGAAAGCACCTTGTGGAAAAGTGGAACACAGATGAAGTTGTCGGTCTCGGCTCCAAGGATGCGGATATTCGCGACCCGCAACAGGCATGGAATGCTGTTTACCGTACCCACCCCGATTGGATCGTACTCGCAGCTGCATACACCGATGTCGATGGTTGTGAGAGCAATCGCGAGCTGGCATTCGACGTGAACTGCCATGGAGCGATGAACGTCGCGAGGGCCGCTAAAAGGCATGGTGCCCGCATGCTCTTTCTCAGCAGCGACTATGTGTTCGACGGCACCGGAAACACACCTTACGAAGTCGACCATCAGCGCGCACCCCGCAGCGTGTACGGACAATCAAAGGCCGAGGCGGAAATAAGACTCAGCGAAATCATGCCCGATGCCTGCATTGTTCGGACCTCATGGCTTTTTGGAGAAGGAGGAAGATGCTTCCCCGACACAGTTCTTAAATTGGCAACCAGTCGTTCGGAAATCGATGTTGTCGATGATCAGCGCGGATCTCCGACTTATGCCGCGGATCTTGCGCATGCCATTGCTCAGCTCTGTAGCCGGGATGCCAGTGGAATCGTTCACGCTACCAATCGCGGCGACTGCTCATGGTTCGAATTCGCGCGGGAGATCGTTAGCCGTGCGGGCCTGACTACAATCATAAAGCCCACAACGAGTGATAAGTTCGTACGCCCTGCGGAGCGGCCGAAATATTCCGTCCTCTCTTCCAGCAGCTTGGAGAAATACGCCATCACAATGCCGGGCTGGGAGGACGCCCTGAAACGTTACCTGGCTGCCAGAAAACTAACCGAGAGCTGAGCGCGCTAATCTGCAGCCTTGTACCCGCACGCTTCGCGACAAGGAGCACAATAATAAAGGCCGTCATGACAGAGTCGGACGTTCAGTTCGGACTGACACAAAGAACAGTACTTCTCGCACACGCATTTCTCTTCCGTCAGCTCACACTGCATGCAACGAAACTTCGCTTTTGTTGTAGTAGCCATAGTGCAATTTAGACACGTCAATGTGACTTTGAGAAAGTTCCATTAGTAACTCAGCTAGGCAATCACGCAGCGAGATAACCTCACGGCGAGGGAACCCGCACTAACCGCTCAGCGGCGGTTCGGTTGAACCTCTTCATGCGCGCATGTTAGTTTAATGAGTTTGAGCATTCTGACAGCGCACCAATTGTGCTAATCGAGGTTCTTTTTGCCCGCTGTTGAGGCGACCACGCCCACGCTCCGCAAGACCGCGCTTCACTCTACTCACCGCCAAATGGGTGCCAAGATGGTGGACTTCAACGGCTGGGAGATGCCGGTTGAATATCCTTCGGCGGGCGGGATCATTGCTGAGCACATGGCTGTGCGCACCGCCGTCGGCATTTTCGACGTGAGTCACATGGGAGATATTCGCCTTGCTGGCCCCGACGCCCTTGCCGCCGTGCAGCACATCTCCATGAATGACGCTTCGCGCCTGGCAGTGAATCAGGCTCAA
Organism: Acidobacteriota bacterium; assembly: GCA_003224905.1. Taxonomy (GTDB): domain Bacteria; phylum Acidobacteriota; class Terriglobia; order Terriglobales; family Acidobacteriaceae; genus QIAA01. Next base: position 17,648 of record QIAA01000176.1, on the reverse strand, counting down.
TATTCCGCACTGCTCTACCCTCAAGGCACGTTCGTCGATGACGTGATCATACATCGCCTGGCTGAGCATGATTACCTGCTCGTGATTAATGCTGGCACTCGGGAGAAGGATTTTGACTGGGTGCAGGAAAACACACGGCAGTTCGACTGCGGTGTGGAGAATCTCTCGGATGATTTTACCCAGATCGCGATTCAAGGGCGCAAAGCCGCGCGTCTGCTTCAGAAATTGACCGATGCGGATCTTTCAGGGCTGAGATTTTATTGGGTAACGTACGGAACTCTCTGCGGCTTACGAAATATTTTGATCGCGCGTACCGGCTACACTGGCGAAGACGGATTTGAAATCTACATTCCATCAGATGAACTCGTAAGCGCACGTGTATGGCAAGAGATCCTGGAAGCCGGTGCCGAATTTGGAGTTGTGCCTTGCGGTCTCGGCTCACGGAACACGCTGCGTCTGGAAGCCAGGCTGCCGCTCTATGGACATGAGATTTCCGATACCATCAACGTCTGGGAAGCCGGACTTGATCGCTTTTGCCGGATGGATAAACCCGAGTTCATCGGCCAATCCGCTCTGGCACTGGCCCAAGCTTCGGGTACGAAGCGTACGCTCGCGGGACTGGAAATGATCGAGCGTGGTATCGCTCGTGATGGTTATAAGGTCCTGGATGGTGTTGGCCGCGAACTCGGTTATGTGACCAGCGGCTCATACGCCCCATTTTTTAAAAAGAATATTGCGCTTGCGTATGTGGCGCCCGAGTTTTCAGCGCTCGGCAACATCCTGTGGGTAGAAATTCGTGGCCGGGGCGTGCAGGCGCGCGTGGTTACAACGCCTTTTTACAAGCGTCCGCGAACTGTCTGAACACAGGACGAAATGCAAGAGGTGTAAGCATTGGTCAGGAGCCGGAAGATCGCATGTCATATCCCACCGACTTTAAGTACACGAAAGAGCATGAGTGGATTAAAGGCGATGGCAAGGTTGCAACCATCGGCATCACTCATTACGCTCAGGACTCTCTTGGTGACATCGTATTCGTGGAATTGCCAAAGACCGGCACTCAGATTACGAAGGGCAAGACCTTCGGTTCTGTGGAGTCGGTAAAAGCAGTTTCGGACCTTTACGCGCCTGCTTCGGGCGTTGTAACCGACGTGAATGCCGAACTGGCAAATTCTCCTGAGAAGGTCAACAAGGATCCACACGGCTCCTGGATGATAAAGATCAATTTGCAGGATCCAAACGAGCTGAATTCACTACTCTCGGCTGCAGACTACGAGAAATTCATTAACGAAGAAACAGCACATTGAACACTTCAAATTGCGGATTTTCCGCATTGGATCGAAAATCAAACATCCACTTGTCGAAAGGCAAATTCAACGCTGAGCACTGCCGTCTGCCAATCGAAATGATCTTCAGTCACATCTAAAACCTTTCATGCGTTATTTGCCTAAATCTCCCGCCGACCGCGAGGCCATGCTGAAGGCCCTCGGCAAGCGTTCGATATCCGAGTTCTTCACGCCGATTCCTGCGAAGTACAGATTGGAAAGAGATCTAAAAATACCCCGGCAGATGGCCGAATCAGAAATCGTTGACTGGTTCCGCGAGCGTTCCCGCGAAAACGGAGACGGATACGCCATCTTTCTTGGTGCGGGTGCTTACTACCACTATCGCCCTGTGATCATCGACTCGTTGATCTTGCGAGGAGAGTTTCTCACTGCGTATACACCGTACCAGGCGGAGGTATCGCAAGGCACGCTGCAGTCCATCTTCGAATTCCAAACGATGATTTGCGAGCTCACCGGCATGGAGGTGGCGAACGCCTCCATGTACGATGGCTCCACAGCGACGGCTGAGGCGGTAATGATGGCCGTGCGGCTCACAGGCCGCCCTTCGGTGTTGGTCGCCCGCAATGTGCATCCCGAATATCAGGAAGTTCTCTCCACGTACGCTCACCACCAAGGCCTGCCGATCAGCACGTTATCTTTCACCGAAGCAGGGCGGTTGGATCCCGAGGATTTGGAGAGGTCCATCACGGGCGAGACTGCCTGCGTTCTCATACAATCGCCAAACTTCTTCGGAACAATTGAAGATGTTGCCGCCATAGCAGAGATTGCCCATAAACACGGGGCACTGTTAGTAGTCGCGATTGCCGAGGCCATCTCTCTGGGTATGGTGAAACCACCGCAACAGGCCGACATCATCGCCTTGGAGGCACAGTCGTTTGGAGTACCTCTGGGATTCGGCGGTCCGTACTGCGGGGTGATTGCCACGCGAGAACAGTTTGTCAGGCAAATGCCGGGCCGGTTAGTTGGGCAGACGACCGACCGCAACGGCAAACGCGGTTTTGTTTTAACTCTGGCGACACGCGAACAACACATTCGCCGTGAGAAAGCGACCTCGAACATTTGCACGAATCAGGCGCTGATTGCGCTCATGGCAAATATATTTATGACGGTTTACGGTAAGGTCGGGCTGCGCGACTTGGCGAAACAAAACCTCGCCAAAACTGCCTATGCGATGGACCAGTTCGGCAAGCACGCAGGACTCTTGTTCACCGGCGCCCCGCGTTTCAACGAATTTGTGGTGAAAACCAGTGAGGATCCGGGCGCGATCAACAGCCGTATCCTCGGACATAAAATTGTCGGCGGTCTTCCTCTGAAAAAATTCTATCCGGAGCTGGGTAACGCTTCCTTGTGGTGTTGTACCGAAATGACCACGCGTACTGCAATTGATACAGCCGCCGCTATGGTGGCGGAAAGCGAGGGGTCCTCTGGCGCAAGGGATGTTGACGTCGAGGAGTTGACGCGATGAAGCACATGACCCGCAAGGCTACGCGTCACGTCAGCCAGAATGAAGGTTTGATCTTCGAAAAGTCGTCTCCGGGAAAAGCTGCCTGGAAACTCCCGCCGCTGGATGTCCCGGAAATCGACGCATCAAAATTGCTCGGCAGCGCTGAGAGAAAAGATCTCGGCAACATGCCCGAGGTAAGTGAGATCGAAATAATCCGCCACTTCACGCGCCTTTCAACCTGGAATTATGCGATCGATCTCGGAATGTACCCGTTGGGCTCCTGCACCATGAAATACAACCCGCGCGTCAACGAAGTAGTGGCGCGATTGGAAGGCCTTGCAAATGGCCATCCATATCAGCCCGAACGCGCATCGCAAGGCGCTCTGCGCATTCTCAAAACCCTAAGCGAATGCCTGCTGGAAATCACCGGCATGGACGCGATCACGTTGCAACCCGCAGCAGGAGCGCATGGTGAACTCACGGGATTGCTGATGGTGCGAGCGTACCAGGAATCGAAGGGCACGCCGCGCAAGAAGATACTGATTCCTGACTCAGCCCACGGCACCAATCCAGCCACCGCGGCAATGGTTGGCTATGCGGTCGAAAATCTAAAGTCCAATTCGCAAGGCATGGTAGACATCGCGGCATTAAGCGGCCAGATGAACCAGGACGTTGCCGCGCTCATGCTCACGAATCCAAATACTCTGGGTATCTTCGAGCAGGAGATTGAACAGATCGCCGCGATCCTGCATGCAAAGGGTGGTCTGCTCTACATGGATGGAGCGAACATGAACGCCCTCGTCGGTAAAGTCCGGCCAGGCGACTTCGGCGTTGATCTGATGCATCTCAACCTGCACAAGACATTCTCCACCCCACACGGCGGCGGCGGACCGGGTTCAGGTCCCGTCGCGGTAAAAAATATACTCGGACCTTTCCTGCCCAAACCCGTACTCATTACCAAGCCAGATGGCACTCTCGGATTCGAATACGATCGGCCCCAGTCCGTCGGCCGAGTGCGCGCGTTTTACGGCAATTTCGGAATGTTTGTCCGCGCACTGGCCTACATTCTGGCAAACGGCCCAGACGGATTACGCCAGACGACCGAGGATGCCGTGCTGAATGCCAACTACATCCGCAAGGGCTTGGAAGGCGCCTACGATCTACCCTATTCGACGCCCACCATGCATGAAGTTGTCTTCAGCGACCGGAGGCAGGCAAAAAAAAGGGTGAAAACCATGGATATTGCCAAGCGCCTGATCGATTACGGCTTTCACCCTTATACAACTGCATTTCCACTAATCGTACCGGGCGCGCTGATGATCGAGGCGACAGAGAGCGAATCCAAAGAGGAGCTCGATCTTTTTATCGAATCCATGCGATCGATCGCGGAGGAAGTCGAAGAAGATCCTCAAACAGTGCTCACTGCCCCGCACTCCACCCGCATCTCCCGCCTGGACGAAACCACTGCAGCTCGCAAACCCGTGTTGAGATGGAAACCGGCTGCGGAGTAGGCACGCACGCGAATCGGGCCCCCCGGTGATTGCTCATACCAAGGCACAAGGGCTCAGGTGTCCTGAGCCCACGTGCGCCGTTGATTAGCTTTTCTTTGAAGTGACTGCGAAGAATGCAGCAGCTTCCTGTTCTACATTCTTACTTCCGCATTTCGGGCACTTGACCGGTTGATGATCGTGCTCATCCAAAGTCAATGCTTGCTCGAAGGTCTTATGGCAGTCGTTGCAGACATAATCGTATTGAGGCATAGAGAACTCCTCGGTTGGGTTTGTATAGAGGAATTCTAGCGCCATTCGAGCTGAGGATTGCTGCTTTCTTCCAGTGAAGAAGGGTAACTGGGATCGCGCAGCGCCCAGCTATTTCTTTTCATTAAGATCCACAGTTGCACGCGTGGTCTCCCACTCCATCCGCAGCGTACAAGTGCTGCCCTGCTGGTCAAAGCCCATCGTAAAATTTTCCACCGGACCAGAAGCCTTTGAAACCTTCATATCAGTGCGCGCCAAATCATTCTCCTGCCCAGGATACGGAACTCCCCATTCGCCGGTCTTTTTACTGATGATCAGAGTCCACTTGTCAGGATCAGGAATGGCAAAGATCGTGTAACTGCCGGCTGGCACATCCTTACCGCCCACGCTGAGGTTGGTATCGCTCACGAACGTGGTCGCTTCATTTGCACCCGCTCGCCATACTTGCCCGTATGGCACCAGGCCACCAAAAATCTTGCGTCCCTTCATCCGTGGACTGGAATAATCCACTGTGATGTTCTTGCCATCAGAAAATTTGCAGGATGTTTGTGCCGGCGGGCTGGGGCGCTTGCTCTTATCTTGCTGAGCCGATGCTACGACCACCATCATCAGGATAGATATAGCGAGGAAGCCAATTGTCTTTTTCATATTCCTCCTGGCGAGAGCTGGACCTGCGGCGCCAAGCTGCATGTTAACTCAGGGCTAAATCCTTTGACGGTGCCGGCCAGCAATTGGACAGCAAATAATTATGCCTTCTTAGTAGTGAATGGCACAATTGCAACTGGATAGAAGCTCACGGTAACAATCCGAATACGGCGACTCCGTTCGTAGTTCCCACGTAAACCTTGCCATTGACGATCGTTGGCGTGATGAATTTGTTCCCTGCTCCGAACTGGTCCCGAGAAGCGGCGGCTTGGTTGCTATTGTAAAGCTCGTGCGAGATGTCATTGGCATCATAAGCGTGAAGCGCCGCCGGAGTCCCGTTTTGGACGGCCCACAAAATACCGTTGCTGGTAGCATTCGCCGAAATACTGGGCGTGGAGCCCGGATAGCTGAAAGTATTGGACGTGTGGGCGACAGCACTCGTGGATAGCCTCGCATCCGCAATCGCAAGGGCGTTTATTGTATCGTTCACCGCCCCGAAATAGACCTTGTTATTGAAGTAGGCCGGCATCGAAAAGACCCGGCCGGCTAACACTCCGGCGATTTCCTGGTAAATGTTATTAGCGACAGGGTTGAATTTCCCAAGGTCCTCACGATCTACCACGTAGATGTGCGTGTCTTTACCCGCGCCCAGTACGAGATGTTTAATCTGCCCTCCACTATCTCGGACATCAGGCAAGATGATCGCTCCGCCCGAACCCAAGTCGTTGTCCGCTCCTGATTGCAATACCGTATCAGACATTGTGAAGTAATCCGCGACCACCAGCCCGCTTGAAGTAGAAAGCTTCAGAAAGCAATTGCCGAAATCCTGCTGGTTAGGGAATCCATTTGCATCCAGCAATGTCTCAAAGGTTCCATTGCCGTTCATAAGAAAGATATTTCCGGAATTATCGGCTGCCGCAGCGGTATCGCTCATCCAGATCGCACCTTCACTGCCATTCGGCGTCAAATTCAGCACGCGCGTTCGTACCAGAGTAGAGGCATCGAATCCGATGATCCAACCAGTGTAGGGAGCATGGTCGCAATGCGATGCCCACATCGTGTAGACCATTCCATCGAGAAGAAGCAGCCCAGGCCTCTCCTTATATTGTTTGGGATCGAAGATTACGTTTCCGCCGGAATTGTTGGCTCCGGTTCCCGGGAAAGACGCTTGGATCTCGGTTGGGCCGCTGAACAGTTCTGCTCCGGTCGCTACATCTAGCGCGTGCAGGCGCTGGAAATATGTTGAAGTTGAGCTGTTCTTCGACATCGCCACGACATAAATAGCTCCGTGCATGCCCTTGGTGCGGTCGATCACGGGAGTTGCTGTGATTCCGATCTCCGGCACGATCTGACCGCAACTTCGGGAATCACTGGTAGTCTCGCCCGTATTAAGCATCGACTTATGCCAAAGCACCACTCCGCTATCGGCGTCAAATGCATACACGCTGTCGTGCTCCGTAGCCACGTATAGAACGTTATGAATACCTTGGCCGGGAATGGACATTTGTGAGAGGTAAAGCGGTTGAGCATCAACCTTTCCGTCAACAGGAAAGAGGTTCACTTTGCCAAAAGCAGCCGAGTTGACGTTAGCCGGCGTGAGAACGGTTTCCGCCAGATTCGCTCCAGTACGCGCGTTGTTGTTGTGGTAAGTCAGCATGTCCACGCCGGCAGATGAACTGACTGTGAGTAAGGCTGCATTGCTTGTAACGCTTCCGGCAGTATTGCTTACTGTGACTCGAAAATGTGAGCCGTTATCTGCCATGGCTGCGGCGGGCGTCGTGTAACTGGACCCGGTAGCTCCGGAGATGTCTGCCCCACCTTTCTGCCATTGATAGCTTAGGGGTGCTGTACCGCCCGCAACCACGCTGAACGTGGCGGTCTCACCCACGTTCACGGTCTGATCTCTTGGTTCTGTCGTGATCGATGGAGCTGTAGGGTTTGAAGAACCGGAGGAACTAGAACCGCCGCAGCCTGCAAGTGCGGGGAGCAGCAGCACAGTCAATAGCCGTATCGCGACAAATCGGGCACCGAGCCAAGAAGACACGCGGGCATTGTAGACTCGTGTTGGAGTCTTGGATTATGGCCCTTTCGTGTAATGCCGCTCGCGGCTACAACACTATGAAACCGCGTATTTTCCGCGCTCGATCATCCTTTGTGCGATCTGCTGGCACAGGTCGATACTATTGAACGGTTCGTACTTGGCGAGGCGGCGAAGGATGGCAAGTTGCGTCCGCAGCATGTCACCTTCAGCTACGGCCGAAATGATCTTCCGCACGGCGCTTTCGATCTTCTCCATAGCCTGCGCGAGGTAGACGCGTGTCATAGCGACTGGCAGAGCAGCCGGAGAGTCGCCATTATTCCGAATTATCTTCTGCGCGCGTAACACAGCTGACTCCATCGCGTAAATCTCAATCACCACGTCGGCAATGGCACCCATGATCTCTTGCTGATCCTGGATGGTCTGCATGTATTTTTGAGTAGCGGCTCCGGCGGCGAACAATCCCAGCTTCTTGGCCTGGGCTACTAACTTGTGCTCTTCGGCGAGCGGGCCTTCCATCTCCTCGCCGATGGATGGACCGGAAAGTACCTGATCCATCAGGGTTTTGATCGCCGGCATGAGCGGCAACTGCCCGGACATCGCGCGCTTCAACAGAAACCCCGTAATAATGAGCCGGTTGATCTCGTTTGTTCCCTCGAAAATACGATTGATGCGGGCATCGCGATACGCCCGCTCCGCGGGGTATTCCTCGACGAAGCCGTAGCCACCGTAAATCTGCACGGTCTCGTCGACAACGTAATCGATCATCTCCGAACCCCAAACCTTGATGATCGAACACTCTACGGCGTACTCTTCGATTGCCTTCCGAGTTTCTTGTGCTGCTTCCGAACTGGATTTTTCTACTTCACCGAGAGCGGCGTCCATCATTCCTACTGTGCGATAGACGAGCGACTCGCCCACATAAATCAACGTCGCCATATTGGCGAGTTTTTCCCGTACCAGGCCGAAATCGGCAATAACTTTGTTGAAAGCCTTGCGCTGTTTCGCGTAGGCGATGGAATTTTCCAATGCTACCCGCGCGCCTCCCACGCACATCGCGCCAAGCTTGAAACGCCCGATGTTCAGGATGTTGAATGCAATCACGTGTCCTTTGCCGATATCTCCGAGCACATTCTCGGCGGGAACATTGCAGTCATTCAAAATAATCGGGCACGTCGATGAACCTCGAATGCCCATCTTGTGCTCCTCCGTCCCAATGGAGAAGCCGGGAAAGGTCTTCTCGACCAGAAAAGCCGTGAACTTTTCGCCGTCCACTTTGGCGAACACGGTGAACAAGTCAGCGAAACCAGCATTGGTAATCCACATCTTCTCGCCATTAAGGATGTAGTGTTTTCCGTCCGGCGAGAGCTGTGCGCGGGCGCGGCAGTTGAGAGCGTCGGATCCGGAGGAAGCTTCGGACAGCGCATAGGCGCCCACGATCTCACCGGAAGCCAGCCGCGGCAGATATTTCTTCTTCTGTTCTTCCGTACCAAAATAAACAATGGGCAGCGTACCGATGCCGGTATGCCCGCCCCAGGTTGTGGCAAAGCCTGCATACTTCGCAATGTGATCGGCGATGATGGCGGCGGTGACTTTGTCCATCTCAAGCCCGCCGTAAGCTTCGGGAATTTCGACCGAGCTGAGCCCAAGCTCTCCTGCCTTCTTCAGCAATTCCCGGGTAACCGAGAAATCCTTGTGCTCAATCTTCTCGATGTTAGGCACGATCTCGTTGACGGCAAATTCTTCCGCTGTCTGCCCAATAAGCTGGTGCTGCTCGGAAAAATCTTCAGGCGTAAAGATTTCCTCAGGACAGCGCTCTTCCAGCAGAAAGCTGCCGCCGGAGATTTTTTTTGATTCCGTTGCAGTTGTGCCCATATTCGTTGGATGCAGAAAAGAATCTTGGAAGGATTATTCCATGTTCCAGGATTTTTGCTAGTTACGACAGACTAAAGCTAGAGGGTGCTCCGGAAACACGTAGAGCTGATTCACTCTCTGTCCTCTGCGTCGTTAGTACTTAATCCAGATTCTCGAAAATCCCTGCTGCCCCCATACCGCCACCCACGCACATAGTCACCATGCCGTAACGGGCGTTACGCCGTTTCAGTTCACGGATGAGTGTCGCCGTCAATTTCGCTCCCGTGCAGCCCAGCGGGTGCCCTAGCGCAATCGCGCCGCCATTTGGATTCACACGTTCAGGATCAAGCCCGCCTTCCTGAATCACCGCCAGGGACTGCGCCGCGAAAGCCTCGTTCAGCTCAACCACGTCTATTTCGGGCAATTTCAATCCCGCCAGCTTTAATGCCTTAGGGATCGCGAACACCGGCCCGAGCCCCATTTCTTCCGGCTTGTATCCCGCCGTGGCGAACGAAACGTACCGCACTAGCGGCCTGATGCCGAGAGCCTGCGCCCGCTCGGCGGACATAACGACTGCAGCCGCCGCACCATCCGACATTTGCGAGGAATTACCCGCGGTAACTGTTCCCTTACCGTGAAACGCCGGCTTCAATGAGGCCAGAGCTTCCAGCGAAGTATCGCCCCGTGGCCCTTCGTCGGTCTTGAAGACGATTTCCTCAAACGGAGGCTGGTGCTGCCGGCTACTCCCCCGTACTTGAGCCTCATCCCTCCCGAGATGGCCGTTGGAGCTGAATTTCACCGGTACTGGCACAATCTCTTCTTCAAATTTTCCCGCTTGGATCGCCGCCAGCGCCTTCCGGTGGCTCCGCAACGAGAATTCATCCGCCTTCTCCCTCGTGATTCCGAAGCGCTGCGCCAGTCTCTCCGCGGTGAGCCCCATCGAGAGATATGCATCCGGATAACTTTCTACCAGCCACGGATTCGGTGAAATTTTGTGCCCGCCCATTGGGATCATGGACATCGACTCCGTCCCGCCCGCCACGATGACGTCCGCCCCACCGCTTCCGATACGTTCAGCCGCCAGGGCGATCGCCTGCAGCCCCGAAGAACAGAAGCGGTTAATCGTAAGCGCGGAGACTTCCACCGGCAGACCGGCACGCAAGCTGGCGATACGGGCGACGTTCATCCCCTGCTCAGCCTCAGGCATAGCGCAGCCAAGAATGACGTCGTCAATCTCGCCGGCATCCAGTTGCCGCACACGATCCAGCGCGCCTCTTATCGCAACCGCAGCGAGTTCATCCGGCCGTGTTGCCCGGAGGGTGCCCTTGATAGCTCGTCCCACGGGTGTGCGGACCGACGAGACCACAACAACTTCCCTCATGAAAAACTCCCAACACTTTCAATTTGATCAGATCCATTATCAGGCATAACAGGTCCAACTCCGTGAATGGCCCCATGCTAACCTCAATCCCTCAATGCCGCTCACTTCACAAGTCCCGCCTGTCACTTTCAGCCTGGGATCAGTTTTTACCTGGGGCACGAGTGACTTCCTCGGAGGATACGCCGTCCGGCGCGCCAACGCCTTCCAGTTCACAACCCTCGCCCATGCCTGCGGCACGCTCTTCATGGCCGCGCTTGCTTTGACCAATCACTCCACTTTTCCTTCCAGCACGAGCGTGTGCTGGGCACTCGCAGCCGGTCTCAGCGGTGGCGCTGCCCTCGCCATCTTCTATCGCGCCCTTGCCTCGGGACGAATGGGGCTTGCCGCGCCGGTAGCCGCTGTTGTCTCCGCCGGCATTCCTACCTTGTTTGCCATCCTCACCGAGGGCTTGCCGCGCACAATTCAGCTTGCCGGCTTCGTTTTTGCCGGGATCGGCCTTTGGCTGATCTCACGCCCGGAAAACCAGACCAGGCCCGAAGGCTTGGGCCTCGCCGTCGTGGCTGCAATTGGATTCGCCGGATTTTTTCTATGCGTCAAGCAGGCCGGCAATGCCGCTGCGCTGTGGACCGCTGGTCTTGCGCGCTTTGCCTCTTTCGTTCTCACCGGAGCGATCGTTCTGGTCCTGCGTAAGCGCAAGCAGGATCCCGCTTCAACCGGTCAACGGGAAAGAGTCGAAGCGAAAGTCTCCTCCCCCAATTCAGCAATCTCGCTGGATTTGCGCAGCACGGCCATCGCCATAATTGCTGGCTGTCTCGATGTCTCCGGCAGCGCTCTTTTTATTCGCGCCAGTCAGATCGGGCGACTGGATGTCTCCGTTGTAATCAGTTCCCTTTACCCAGCGATCACTGTGCTGCTGGCACGCTTGGTCCTCCACGAACACTTTAGCCGCTGGCGCACAATCGGAATGCTCGCCGCCCTGGCAGCCGTTCCTATGATCGCCGCGTAAAAACTGAGGAAGTAGAGGTTGAGTGAAAGAAACAGAAGCTGGTCTCACACGGATAGAGATCTCCATGGTCGCCTCTCCCGTCCACAAAAATAGAGCCGAGCTAGGGCTCGGCTCAAATCGCTTCCAGTTGTGAAATGTGGTGTGAAATGTGGGCTATTTGTTGCTGGAATCTTCTCGCGCGAGCTTGACCTTCGCCGACTCGAGCTTCTTTTGCACTTTAGCGACATCGGTCTGGTCCACCTCAGCCGAAACTGTCTTGTTCCACTCCTGCAGCGCACGTTCCCAGTGCACGGCAGCGAGTTTCAGACGTCCTGTCTTCTGATACAAATCTCCCAGGTGATCCTGGACGGTAGGATCGGTCCCGATATGTTGTGAGGCCTTGATCAGATTGTCTTCGGCGAGTTCATATCTGCCTAGCTTGAAATAGGCCCAGCCCAGGGAGTCGAGATACGCGCCATTGGCCGGATCCAGGTCGACGGCCTTTTTGATCAAACTCAGCGCCTCTTCCAGCTTGGTTCCTCGATCGGCGAGCATATACCCCAGGTAGTTAAGCGCACTGGGATCGTCAGGATGGTCGGCCAGCACCTTGCGAAATGTCTCTTCGGCCTGATCATATTTTTTCTGCCGTTCATAGGTTGACCCGCGCAGAAATTCAACGTACTGCTTGTCCTCGGGTTTACTGGACAATTGCTCGGCTTTCGTCAGATTTTCCTCGGCATCAGACCAGCGCTTCAAACGGCTGTTCATCTGGGCAAGCGTGATGTAAACCTCGCGGTCGGCAGGCGTGCCATTCAGCATAGCCTTCACCTGCTGCAATCCGGCATCAGCCTGACCCATATCGGCGAGTTGTGCCGCGTAGACCATTTTCAATCCGCGGTTCTGCGGCAGCTTCAGTACGGCTTCCTTAGCCGCGTCTGTGGCCTGTTGCCACTGCTTGCCCTCGCGATATGTGTCGATAATCTGCTGGTATCCACGCTCGGCGTTGTCATTGCCCAGCGTGAGCATCTTGCGGAAAGTATCCAGCGCAGCCTGCGTGTTATTGTTCTCCCGATAGATCGTGCCCAGGCGCTCTAAGAATACGGCACGGTTGTTTTTGTCGGCTTCGGCGTAATTGTTATCGGGCTTCTCAGTCTTCTTGAGCAGGTCCTGCATCACCTGAGCGGCTTCGTCGTACCGGCCTTGTGCCTGGTACACGCTGGCGATGTTGTACGGGACCTCGATCGAATCCGGCACCATAGACTGCGCCTTTTTCAGACTGTCAAGCGCCTGATCGAATTTGCCCATCTTTCGATAGATTTCCGCCATCTTGAGCAAGCTTTGCCCATCTTCGGGGTTCGCATCGGCAATGACCTTGTACTGTTCCAGCGCGGCATCGGTTTGGCCGTCATTCAACAGATTCTGGGCGAGCCCGCGGATTGCATCCAGATTGTCACGATCAAGTTCAATTGCTTTCCGGTAGGCACTGATAGCGTCCTTGTATTGCTTCTGCTGCTCGTAGGTGTATCCGAGGGCAGAATACAGCTTCGCAGAACGCGCCGAATCGGGGATGGAGCTCAGGACCTGCGTGGCGCGTTTGGTATCGCCCTCTTCGTTGTACAGGTAAGCCAGCATCGTGACCGCTTCTTCCGAATCCGGTTGCATCTTGACCGCGGTCTTAAACTCGCTTTCTGCCTTCTGGTAGTCCCGGTATTGGCTCGGCATGCTGTACAGACGCCCCAGAAGCAGGTGGTCATCTATGTTGTCAGGCTCGAGCTTGATAATCTGCTCGTATTGCTCGATGGCGAGTTTTAGAACATTCTGCGAGCCCTGCCCCGCCTGTACGTCTCCCAGTGAGCGCAAATAGATACGGCCGAGCAGCTTATGCGCTTCGAGGTTATTTGGTTCGCGCTTGAGAATATCTTGCGCTTCAACGATGGCGTCCTTGATGCGGCCGGTTTTTGCGTACAGCTCGGCCAGTGCCGATGTCAGGTAGCCGGAAGTCGGGTCGGCTTCTATGGCTTGTCGATATTCCTCAATGGCTTTGTTGGCGAGATCACTGCGGCCATAGACCGCTACCTGCTCTTCGTACATGTGTCCCAGAGCGTAGTGATAGTAGGCTGCCGCCTTATCGACTTTGCGGGGAGCCGAGTTCGTCGGAGGAACGGCAGGTTTTGACTCGGAAGCGGCAGGAGTTTGGGCGTATATGGAGGCAGTGACCAGCAGCACTGCTATAGCGGAATAAATGCTTTTCATTGAAGACCTTCGGCTTCCCGGAACCATAGCGATTGGATGCCGAACCGCTGCTGGCGGGTGCTTCGCTTATTGTAAACCCTGCTTTGTGAAGTTAGTGAGAATCAGATCCGTCGAACCGCCGCAGATAATGCCGGAAGGACAGGAACCAGTGAGGGCCACAGGAATGATTCTAGATATTCATCAGTGCCGGAAGTGCCGCACACCCGTAAAAATCATTGCCAGGCCGAACCGGTTGGCGGCTTCGATGACTTCCTGATCGCGAACCGAGCCGCCAGGTTGAATAATGGCCGTAGCTCCGGCTTTGGCAATCTCCTCCACCCCGTCAGGAAACGGAAAGAACGCGTCGGAAGCGGCTACTGTGCCCTTGAGTGGCAGCACCGCTTTCATGGCTCCGATCCGGCAAGAATCCACTCGGCTCATTTGCCCGGCGCCTACGCCAACCGTTTGGCCATCGCGGGCATAGAGGATGGCATTCGATTTCACATGTTTGCAGACTTTCCATGCAAACAACAGTGCCCGCCTCTCGTCGGGTGTGGGCTGACGCTTTGTGACCACTTTCAGTTCCGAATGCTGTAGCGTTCGGAGATCCGCATCCTGCACGAGAATCCCACCGGAGATGTTCTTCAGGATCCACTGTTGCTCGGCATTATCGACCTCCACCAGACGCAGATTCTTCTTGGCAGCAAATTTGCCCTTGGCGGCGGCGTCGAAGCCCGGCGCCGCAATCACCTCAAGAAAAAGTTTTGCCATCTCCTCCGCCGCGTTGCCATCTACAATGCGATTCACCCCGATAACTCCACCGAAGGCTGAAACTGGATCGCATTCCAGCGCCTTCTTATAGGCTTCCGCCAGAGTTTTTCCTGTGCCTGTTCCACAGGGATTCGTGTGTTTGACGATCGCACAGACCGGTTCTTCAAACTCCTGCGCCAAATCCCAGGCCGCCTGCAAATCGATAATGTTGTTATATGAGAGCTCTTTTCCCTGGAGCTGCCGCGCATTGGCAACTCCTTTGCCCGCGCAGTCGCTGTACATAGCAGCTTTCTGGTGGGGGTTCTCACCGTAGCGCAGATCCATCACTTTGTTGAAGTGCAGGCGGAGTGCCCGCGGGAAACCCGAGGTTGATGGCAGTGCAAGATCTCCGTTGACACTCACTCGCTCGAGAGTGGACGCAATCGCTGAATCGTAAGCTGCGGTAGTTGCAAAGGCCTTTTGAGCCAGCCGCCACTTCGTCGAGGCCGAAAGCTCGCCGTCTGATTTGGACATCTCATCAGCAATGGAGTCGTAATCCGTCGGGGACGTAACGACAGCTACATCCTGAAAATTCTTAGCCGCTGAGCGAATCATGGACGGCCCCCCGATATCGACGTTTTCGATCAACTCATCTAGCCGTACTCCGGGCGTCGCCGCCGTCTTCTCAAATGCGTAAAGATTCACAACCACCATATCGATCGGCTGAATTCCATGCTCAGCCACGGTGGTCCGGTGTGAAGGGTCCTCGCGCCTATGTAGTATTCCGCCGTGAATCTTGGGGTGCAGGGTCTTCACCCGCCCGTCAAGCATCTCTGGAAAGCCGGTAAGTTCCGAAATATCCTTCACCGGAATACCGGACTCGCGAAGCAGTTTGGCGGTCCCGCCGGTCGAGATAAGCTCCACATTCATTCCACTAAGGGCACGGGCGAAGTTCACAATCCCAGTCTTGTCAGTAACACTCAGGACCGCCCGCTTGATTTTCGACATATGACGTACCCGAGGCTGCAAAACTTTAGAGGAACATGAAGCAGAAAATTCTAACAGTGAGGGGCCACCATCGTCCCACACCCTAGCCGGACCGTGCTATGTCGTCACCGCCAAATACTTCCGTATACTTTCTCTGTAGACGCGGATCCAGTTAAGCTTCAGAAGGGAACCAAGCCGTGCCTGAAATTGCAATGGAAAGTTCGCCAAAAGTGCCAGCCGAGGTGGTCGCCAATTTGCGGCGGTTAGCCCATGAACTGAGCAATTCTCTCGAAACGATTCTCCAGGCTGCGTATCTTCTCAACCAATCCAAGCTGGACGAAAACAGCGCCAAGTGGGCCCAACTGATCGACACAGCGGCGCAGGATGCCACCCGCGTGAACCGCCAACTTCGGGAAATACTGCGCGCACAGAGCTAAGCGGCTGCTGCGATCAGGCCTCCAACTTGGCATTCATGGTGATGTTTGCCTTCAGCACCTTTGAAACGGGACAGCCGGTCTTGGCATTGTCTGCGGCCTTCTGGAAAGCTGCCGCATCGGCGTTGGGTACACGCCCGGTGACGTCAAGATGAACGGCCGTGATGGTGAATCCGGAATCAAGCTTCTCCAAAGTCAGCGTGGCCGTAGTGTTGATGCTGTCGGGCGTCAAATTCGCATTGCCCAATTGCGCCGAAAGCGCCATTGAAAAACATGCAGCGTGCGCAGCGGCGATCAGTTCCTCGGGATTCGTGCCGGGAGTGTTTTCAAACCGAGTGGTAAATGAATACGGAGTGTTTGACAGCACACCGCTGCTTGCTGAAACCGATCCCTTACCGTCTTTGAGTCCGCCCTTCCACACCGCGCTTGCCTTGCGTTGCATTCGCTTCTCCTGAGTATGAATTAATAGATTCTGCCATTCTAGATGGAGGCAGGGCAGTATGTCAGGGCGGCGGAGGCAATGGCAATCAGTAAAAATCCGAGCAGCTCAGATAGAATCCGCACTTGGGGCAGGTCAGCTTGCAGCGATTATCTTGCAGTTCGGCAGAACAGTTTGGGCAAAAAGCTGACGGATTCGCCTGCGTTGCAGGAGAGCTGTCGCGAGTTGCGGGGTTACTGGGCTGACTTATTTTCGAATTTTCTTCCACGGTTTCTCTTTCTGAAAATGTCACCTGTTCCGAGTAATCCCTGACGTTTCCTGTGCTGCACTTTTAAGTCCCCAGGCCATACGCGGGGTATTGTGCGCCATCCCGAACCGCCCGCGTGCATCGAGCAGGATGATGCCTCCGTGCCCGTTCACGCGCGATTGCAGGTAGTTCATGGCCTCGTCGGCTACCCACTGGGGGAGGTTGCCGGACGCTACTCGGTCCGCTGCCCACTTGGCCAGCACCAGCTTCATAATCGGTTCGCCCCAGCCAGTCGTGGACGCCGCGGCGGAACCGTTGTCGGCGTAGCAACCGCAGCCGATCAGAGAGGAGTCCCCCAGCCGTCCCGGAGCTTTGTTCAACGTGCCGCCGGTTGAGGTGGCCGCAGCAATGTTTCCTTCGGCATCCAGCGCAACGGCGCCGACAGTGTCATGGGAGATCTCCGGCGCAAACACTTCCGACATCTCGGCCGACTGCGCTTGAAAGCGCCGAAGCCGTTCCACCTCTCGTGGGATGACCAAGTCTTCGTTCTTGCAGAGTGGGATGCCATGCTCGGCGGCAAATCTTTCTGCCCCTTCAGCCACGAAATATATGTGAGGGCTCTCGCTCAGGATCTTGCGAGCCGCCCTGACCGGATTGGCAATGCGTTCCACGCACCCAACACCCCCGGCGCGAAGCGTGCCCCCATCCATGATGAGGGCATCGAGCTGTACTTTGCCTTCACGGTTCAGGAAGCTGCCGCGTCCGGCATCGAAGGCCTCGTCGTCTTCCATAATGACGACGGCTTCTTCCACGGCATCGAGTGCAGAGCCACCGCTGCTCAGTACCCCCCAGCCGGCACACATAGCATTCCGGATGCCGTGCAGATGCGCATCGACGAGGTCGTCGGGAATCGCCCAGGCTCCACCATGAACAATGAGGACTGGATCGGCGGCCAAACGATCCCTAGGAGCTTGTTGAAATTGCCCTTCCAGTAGCGTGCTGATCATTCTAGGAACCGCAAGCTCAGACTAAGGGTTGTTGTCTTAGCTTCCGATCGGCCACCGATGGCCACGTGGCAACCGAGGGTTTGGTCAGTTGCTTCATGCGCTCTG
>QIAA01000133.1:3222-13513 GCA_003224905.1 Acidobacteriota bacterium | reverse complement strand
AAACCCGAGTAGGCCTCACCACAGGCGGAATGAGTCGTCCTTAGAAACAATTGCTTGGGGGATTTGAGAGTTGGGAGCTGGCGGAGGGAGAGGGATTCGAACCCCCGGTACGGTTCCCCGTACAGTGGTTTTCAAGACCACCCGTTTCAACCGCTCACGCATCCCTCCGCGGTATGAACAGCATTCAATTTTACGATATGGGCGGACAGCTACAACAAACGTCTATTTCTCGGGTGTAACTGTCAGCACTATCTCCCGCTCTCGTGGACCATCGAACTCCACCAGAACCACACGCTGCCAGGTCCCCAGCACAAGGTTATTTTTCTCGAAGGGCAAAGCGATCGACGTGCCAACCAGAGCCGACAGAATGTGATCGGGCACGTGTGCGGGATCGTGTGGATGGCGATAACGGAGTTTCGGGATCATGTGTTCGAATGCGTCGAGCATGTCGAGGTCAGTGCCGGGATCAAGGTCGGCGGTGGTTAAGGCGGCTGTCGTGTGGAGAACGAGCAGATTGCAGATCCCAGTGCTGGCTGTGCCGTTGCCGAGCGCGGCTTCAACCTTGTCGGTGATGTCGAGGATTTCGCGTTTCTGGCGGGTTTTGATGATTAGCTTCTGCATAGAATAGGTGCAGGCGGAGTTCGTGGGGAGCTTCCGGGGAGAGCTCTTAACCGCAAAGGCCGCAAAGAAGTCAAAGGTCGCAAAGAACAGATCATTGTGCGCTGGTGTAGGGATTGGAATGCCGCGCTTCATAGGCCGAGATCTCAGCTTCGTGCTGTAACGTCAGCCCGATGTCATCGAATCCATTCAGCAGGCAGTAACGCGTAAACTCGTCGATCGCGAACTTTGCGGAAAACCCGCGATCATCGCCCACTGTGCATTGCTCAAGATCCACTGTGACCTGATATTCGGGAATCTCTGCAGCGCGGCGCATGATTTCATTCATTTCTTCTTCCCTAAGCACCACCGTCAGAACCCCGTTCTTTACGCAGTTGTTAGCAAATATGTCTGCGAATGAGGGCGCAATTACGACACGAAAGCCGAAATCTTCGAGCGCCCAAACTGCATGTTCCCGCGACGATCCGCAGCCGAAGTTCTTGCCGGCGACCAGAATACTCGCTCCGGCATAGTGCGGCTGGTTGAGCGGGAACGATGGCTCGAGCGATCCATTTTTGGATCGCCGCCAATCGTAAAAAAGAAACTCTCCGAAACCCGTTTTCTCAATCCGCTTCAAAAATTGCTTGGGGATGATCTGATCGGTGTCAACGTTTGCTCGATTCAGCGGCGCAACTTTACCCTTGTGCACCCGAAATGACTGCATGGCTATTGAAATCTCCAGTTACGGATATCGGTGAAGTGGCCAGCGATGGCGGCTGCCGCGGCCATCATCGGGCTAACCAGGTGAGTTCGCCCGCCTCGCCCCTGACGTCCTTCGAAGTTGCGGTTGCTGGTGGATGCACAGCGTTCCCCCGGCTGCAGGATGTCAGGATTCATGCCCAGGCACATCGAACATCCGGATTCACGCCACTCGAAACCTGCTTCCTGAAAAATGCGGTGCAGGCCTTCCTGCTCGGCGGCATGCTTGACGGCTTGCGACCCCGGAACAACCATGGCGCGAACCTTTGGGTTCACGCGATAGCCTTTTGCCACACGTGCTGCAGCACGCAGGTCTTCAAGGCGAGAGTTGGTACAGGAGCCGATGAATACACGATCAACCGGGATTTGCTCCATGCGCGTGCCGGGCTGCAATCCCATGTACTCAAACATGCGCTCAGCAGCCTGCCGGTCGGCATCGTTCTTCATCTCGTTTAGTTCAGGCACGCGGCTGCTGACCGGGACCACCATCCCTGGATTCGTGCCCCAAGTCACGAAAGGAGCTAACTTCGAACCATCGATTTGAACTACTTTGTCGTAGTGGGCGCCAGGATCAGATGGCAGTGAACTCCAGCGCGCGGCCGCTTTCTCCCAGTCCTCTTTACCCGGCGCGAACCTGCGGCCTTTTACATAAGAGAACGTGGTCTCGTCGGGAGCGACCATACCGGCGCGGGCGCCTGCCTCAATACTCATATTGCACAGGGTCATGCGGCCTTCCATCGAGAGACTGCGAACCGCTTCCCCGGCGTACTCAATGACATGGCCGGTGGCTCCATCTGTGCCGATCTGGCCGATAATTCCCAGCGCCAGATCCTTTGCAGTCACGCCTTCGGCAAGCTTGCCGGTCACGTCAATCAACATCGTCTTGGGAAGGCGTTGAGGTAGGCACTGCGTAGCAAGAACATGTTCCACCTCTGAAGTTCCAATGCCGAACGCCAACGCGCCAAAAGCGCCATGGGTGCTGGTATGGCTGTCGCCGCATACGATCGTCATACCCGGCTGCGTCAGACCGAGTTCAGGGCCGATTACGTGGACGATGCCCTGATCCGGCGAATCCATATCGAAGAGCGGAATGCCAAAGTCTTTGCAGTTTTTCTGCAGAGCTTCGATCTGCCGCGCCGCTATGGGATCGCTGATCGGCGTACCCCGGGGTTCGGTAGGGACGTTGTGGTCTACGGTGGCGAAAGTTCGTGCGGGCTGCCGGACTCGACGGCCTGCAGCCCGTAGTCCGTCAAAAGCTTGTGGGGAGGTCACCTCATGAACGAGATGCAGATCTATGTAGAGGAGTGGCAACTGTGCGGATGGGACACAGACAATGTGTTCGTGCCAGATTTTTTCGAATAAGGTGCGCGGTCCCATAAAAGGAGTTTCAGTAGAGATAGTTTATCAACTCCCGGCAGAGCCCCGGGCTGCACGGTTAGCGAGGTACAGGACGAGCATAGTTGTGCTACCGAGGAATGGAACTACAAGGCCGGCTTTCAAGTTGCCGGTCTGAGCAGAAAACAAGCCGACCAGCCATGGCAAAGTCGCTCCGCCTAGACCTGCAAGGGCAAACATGACCCCGCCAAAGCGTACACCCTCGTCTCCGAACCAACGTGAGATCAATGAGATATTGATCGGGAACACAGAGGAGAGGCCCAGTCCAGCGAGCATCGCGCCGATTACGATTGGACTCATAGTATGAGCAACCAGCAGCAGGGCGATGCCCAGGCACGACAGCACCAATCCTGCGCTGGCCAGGTTCGTTTCGCGCGTTCGCCGCAGCAACAGCGGGGCGGTGGCACGTCCCACGAGCAATGCTCCCCAGAAGAAGGATGGCGTCATGACCCAGAAAGTTCCGGGTCCCACATCGATGCGGCGGGCGTAAGAAGCGATCCAACCACCGACGGAGGTTTCAGTTCCGACGTAGACGAAGAATAAGGCTCCCAGTATCGGAAATAGGCGGGTTTTCCATATTCTGCTCGTCCCTGGCCTTCGAGTTTCAGACCTTAGTGTGGGCAGTCTGATCAATGCCAGGCAGAGAGCTTCGAGAGCAAGCAGCAAAGCCATCCCGTACCAAAAAACCGTCATGCGATTGGCGCGTTGCAGGATTGCTACCAGAAACGGACAGCCTACTGCTCCAATTCCCCAGGAAAAATTTAATAGATTCAGGGCTGCAGCCCGACGGGTTGGGTTCAACTCAGAGATAAGAAGGTTAGATGTCGCGCTGGCAACCCCATATCCCGCGCCATAGACTCCGACGGAGGTCAGCCCGACTTTCCAACTCGCCGTTGCCAGTACGCCGGCGCCTAATCCCATCAGAACCATCCCCAGCATAAGCGTCAGCCGATAACCGCGGCGCTGGATCAGCCAACTGGAGATCGCGACACCGATGATGGAACTGGCGAATTGGGATGTGAACAAATATCCCGCCTGCGCATCGTTCAGCGACCAGCGCACGGAAAGTATGGGAAGCGTGGGGCCGAGCAGAGTTGTCATCACGCCAGTGAGCACAAAGCCAACGTGAATCAGGGTGGTACCGGAGCGGGGCGCGTGAGTAGTAACAGGAGTGGAGATCATCTGCACTTGCAATTAGGGACTTTCGGATTATAGGAGTAGTAGCGGGTGGGCATGCGGGGCCAGTCGAAGGTACCTTAAAAGCTCGCGGGCGAGGGCGCCCGCGCCACACAGGACTACATCAGACCGCGCCGGGAGCACTCGCGGGATATCTTGCGATTTTGCGAGAATCGTGTTCAAGTTATGGCAGTACTCACTCTCAATTTTTCAGCCTGCTGGAAGCATGATCAACGGTAAACGCGTTGCAGTCGTCCTCCCCGCATACAACGCGGAAAAAACTCTAGAGCTCACTGTCAGCGAGCTTCCCGACTTGGTGGATATGTGCATCCTCGTCGATGATCACAGCTCGGATCGCACCGTGGAAGTTGCCCACCGGCTGGGGCTCAAGTTTTTTGTCCATGATCAGAATTATGGTTATGGGCGCAACCAGCAGACCTGCTACCGGGAGGCGCTGGCGGATGGGGCTGACGTGGTCATCATGGTGCACCCGGATTATCAGTACACGCCCTTGCTTGCTACTGCAATGGCCAGCATGGTGGCTTATGGAGTTTATGACGTTGTGCTTGGCTCGCGAATTATCGGCGGACAGGCACTGCGCGGCGGAATGCCCTTCTACAAATATGTGTTCAATCGGCTGCTGACTGCCTTTCAAAACTTTTTCCTGCGGGTAAAACTCTCCGAATATCACACCGGATATCGTGCATTTAGTCGCCAGGTGCTCTTGGACCTCCCGCTGATCGAGAACTCTGACGATTTTGTCTTCGACAACCAGATGCTGGCACAATGCGTACATTTTGGCTTCCGCATTGGCGAAGTTTCCTGCCCGACCAAGTACTTCGAAGAGGCCTCCTCCATCAACTTCCGCCGCAGCGTGAAGTACGGGCTGGAAGTGGTTGCGACAACGCTGCAGTTCGCATTGCAGAAATTGGGGATGCTACATTTCCGGATTTTCAGCGACAAAGGACGGCGGTTAGAGCCGGGACATGTAACCTATTATTCACCGGGCATGCTTGAACCAGGCGGCGCAGCGGATACCCGGCAGGAACTGAACGTTTCCCCCAAGAGCTAAGCGCTACATATTCGCGTCTGGTTACGGTCTTCCCGGCGCGATCTTGCAAACCAGCACGGCAGAATTCCGGTATGGGCACTCGAGACCTGTAACTCCAGGCGCTTGCAGGATGACCCAGGTCACTCCGTAATCCGATCTCAACCGCTCGAAATCCTGAACCTGAAAATGCTTCCAGTTTGTTTGTGCGCGAAACTGCTTCAGCCATTCGTCGGCGAGCGGCGGAAACATGCTGACGGCTCCGCTATCTTTGATCGCATCGGCAAGCATGTTGCGCTGGGCGATTGCACGAAAGCCGTTTGCGTCCTCTCCGTGAATGAGTATGTGCATGGGATCGAGAGCGAAGGTCGCGTCTCTCGGAGTGTTCTGCCGCGCCCAGACAAAGGCTTGAACCCAGGGATTGCTGGACGCGGAACCCGGGCACTCAACATGTGCGCTGTTGGAAAAAAGTGAGCGCTGGGCCAGAAACATTCCTCCGCACAAAGGAGCAAACAACAATATCCATCTCCATAGGTGGTTCTTCAGTACGAAGGTCCCCAGGAATCCGCCGCCGATCAGAATCATCAAGATGTACAGCAGGTGCAAGCTGCGTAGTGGTTGCAGTCGAGCAAGATTTCCAAAAACTGGCGATGAAAGCACGAGCGCTGCGGCCAGGAATACTAACTGGTAAGGAATTAGTGTGCGGCACAGGCGCTCTACGTTGCGTAATTGCCGCCTTCGCGCGACACGAGCAGACCACCACAGAATTGCGATTGGGCCAAGAATTCCCAGCCACTCGTACCACGCCCAGCTCTGGATGTAGAAATACGGGTGGAGCTTGACGGCTTCCTCGTAAGCGGGCGCCGGGAGACGGAACGAAATTCCTAACGGCAGCAAAACGCAAAACGCTGAAGCAGGCGACAACTTCTCCATCCCGACCAGCAGCAAGCAATATACAAATGCAAAAAACCACATTAGGGGATGTACCAGGCCTGCGAAGATCAGCCACAGGGCCGCTTGCCAGTATTTGCGGTCAGGAACGAGCGCGACTGCAAACACGGTCGCGAAGGCGCAAAGATTTCGAGGCACCACGTACTGGTCAAAGATGTAAAGCGAAGTGCCGGCAACCGGGAGCGTGAGCAAGGCCGCGAGTAGCGCGACCCCGCACCATCTGGCAGTTGCCTCGGCAAAGCATTTGCTGCTTAGCTGCCAGCAGGCCAGGAGCAGCAAGAAGATCGAAAGCCATTGCCAAAGCAGTAGGGCCCATTCCAGAGACAAATGACTCAGCCGCACCGATGCGGCAATCAGGTCGGGAAACAGAGTGAGACTTGCGTGGGATTGGAAAAAATTTTCGCCGGCAGGAAACAATCCCGGATCGAGCATCTTTTCGACGCCGGGCAGGTAAATCTCAGCATCCTCGGCGAAGGGATGGTACCCATGAATCAGCAGTGCTCCAAAGGACAGGAGCACAAGGGCGACTAGCTGCTTTCGGCTCAAGCCATTGCTTCCAGAATCCTGATCTCAACTGCTTGCGATTCGCGGGAATTGCTGTTCTAAGTGGTTCGGGGCTCGAAGTCAAGCGAGCGGTTCCTTGCTCGCATCTTGCAGGTTCCACCGCCACTCCGTAGCATCTAATTTCAAGATGCCTTCCGCAACTGCTGTGAGTGCGGGCCGTCCTCAGCTGGTATTCAGCGAAATCCTGAGTTTCGCCTACGACACTTTCTGCAGCAACAAGGTGCGCTTCGCCTTGACCGGTTTGGGCATGGTGATCGGTACCGCTTCGCTGATTCTGGTCGTAACCATCGGCATGACGGGTAAGCAATACGTCTTGAACCAAATCCAGGCGATCGGCGCCAATCTTATTTATGCCGAGTACCAGGGAGGAGCGCAGCGAATCACCAATACTGCCCCGGACCCGCTCACGATCGATGACATGACCTCTGCTCAGCAAGAAGTTCCGGGGATTGTGGCGGCATCTCCTGTAGTTCAGCTTGAGGAACGCGTTGCTGTGGGGAGCGGTAAGGAGCGGGACATCCAGATACTTGGGGTCTTCCCCGAGTACAAGATCGTGCGAAACCTGGTGGTAGTTTCAGGAAGGTTCTTCGACGCCCAGGACGAACAGGCGCACAACAAGATTGGCGTAATCACGCAGAAGATGGCGGAAGAGATCTACGGCAGTCCGGAAGAGGCCGTGGGCAGAGCGATCAAGTTGAGCGGATTGCCGTTCACGATTATAGGCACCTTCAAAGAACGGGTGGATACCTTTGGCCAGTCGGAAGTGACCACTAATACCATGGTGATTCCGTATACGGTGGCACGGTATTTCACCGAGACTCCCATAGTGAAGCAGATCTACTTTTCGGTGGCTGATCCCGCAATGGTGGATCCGGCAACGGCTCAGATCCACCGTGTAATTCAGGGGCGGCATCGGCCTGAATCTGTATACAACGTCACCAACCTGACTCAGCTCGTGGTGGTGGCCGAGAAGACCGCGAATGCACTTACTTTGGTGCTGTTGGCTGTGGCTGCAGTTGTGTTGCTGGTCAGTGGGATCGGGATCATGAATATCATGCTGGCAACGGTCAGCGCGCGGATTCGCGAGATTGGTATTCGCAAAGCTTTGGGCGCGACCAATCGTGAGATTCGTTTCCAGTTCTTGTCCGAGGCGATCCTGATCTCAGTAGGAGGAGGGCTGATTGGTGTGGTTCTCGGCCTGGCGCTGCCCTACTCCGTAAGATTCCTGACCGAGTACCGCATTCCGATTTCGGGATTGTCGGCCATTGTGGCAATCGTCGTGTCTTCGCTGGTTGGGATTCTCTTCGGCACCGTTCCAGCCGCGCGCGCCGCCAAGCTGGATCCTGTGGAAAGTCTGCGATACGAGTAAATCAGTGGCTAGTTGCTAGCCACTGAACATTAGCCACTAAAAAGGGAAAAGCCGGACTGGTTGGCCCGGCTCGTCTCGCATTACTACCTTCGGGGCGCGACCTGGTTCTGAGGTCCCCGCAGATTTCTTCTAAACCGACTCGTTCTCCACAGTCACCGCTGACCGCGAATTACATCACCAAGGCAAGATTTTCCAGTTCATGCTGCAGAACCGGCAAAGAGCACCCTGACATCTCCACTCGTCCAACAGCGTCGCGCGCCGCTTGCGGCGACACGCCATAGCCACGTCCCATCAGGAAAACCTGCAAAAGCTCGGCGGCCTCGTGAGAATCGACCAGTCCTCCCTGCATCAGATCGTTTCTCAAAGCCGTCAGTTCGGTACTTGAGAATCTCTCTTTCATGGCCGTTTCACCTCCGACCTCTTACCGCTCTGACCTATTTAGACTCAGTGGGTGTCGGGTTAGTTGCATGCAATTCGATTGCCGGAGATTCCATCTCAAAGAGATACGCTGAGGAAGGTTGCCTGCGACCTTCAGAGTCCAGTGAATTCTGTATTTTGCGGCGGGCTAATCCAGGAGTCTCTTCCGGTTGGCGTCTCCCTCAGAGTCTCGCGATTGACACAATGTGTCGAAGTGTCCCTGTGGACGCCAGTGGAAGGACTTAAAATGTTGTGGAAAACTGGTCAATAGCCCGGGCTATGGCGCGGGACTAGCGGCTCGCTTGCGATGAGGACAAGTCGAAAATTCTTGGAGTTAGGTTTGTGCCTTTAGTAATCCGATTGGAATTACCAACCGCTTGCGCTCACCTCGGAGGCCGGCTAAGGTCGATTCATGGATTTATTGCAAACGATTCGAGATGCTGTAATGCGGGGCGTTATCAGCTTGGCGATTCCTGGGTTACTACAACTGGCGTTGAGATGGTGGAATCGGCCACAAATCATCAATGCGACCGTGTGTGTTGCATCGCTGCCTGGGCTATCGGTAAGAGGCTTCGGAGAGGTTGTTAACCCTCCGGCGTCTAGTGTGTAGAACGCCGGAGAGGTAAGCCCTGGCCGCATCCGTCTTGACTACTTCGAAACCTCGCGAACGTGGTCGATTAAGAAGCGAACAGAGCCGTGCGGGAAGCGGTTTATCAGCATGAAACCAAGGATTTTCGCCAATGCGATCCATTAACTCGAAATCATATCTTCAACAAAAGGACGCCAGTTACACGAGCAGATTCGGCCACTATTAGGGGCAGAATTGCACAAGCGGAAGACACGATAACCTGTAACTCATATAAAATAAACGACCTAAGCCGGTGAGGAGGTTAACGGAACTTCCCTACTGAGCGGATGGCTTGCGGAAATATTTCGTTCGCCCCTCTTATGACCGCTCGCCTAATTAAGCCGGAAGCCGCCGCGCAGCATGACGCCACCGCTTGAACCGGTGGCGAGTGGGAAAATCAGAGGCGTGCGTTGCAGACCGCGAATCCAGATGGGATAAAGGCGTTCGTTATAGATGCCGAATGGGGGAGGACTCGCCCTACCGTGACGGTCACGTAGGGGTTGGCGATGTAATCCAATTGGAGGTAGTCAATCTCTTTTTCTACTTGTCCGCCGTATGGTCCGCCGCCTTCGGGCCGCTCGAATTCGCCTTTAAACTCCGCTCGAGATTCGATCAACCAACGGTCTCCAATAGGCACGAGCAGAACGGGATTGATTTCCGGAACAAGCTCCTTCTTGCCTCCATCAACATTAGTGAAGAAGCCGGCGTTACCGGTAAGTATGGGAACGGGGCGCTCTGTGTCTTGACTCTGCGACGACATCCCCGAGCCACCACCGGTAGCCAGGATCGTCAGCCGAAGTGGTACCTCAAATAGGGAATACAGCAAAATGCGTTGATTTTAAGCCCTCACAATACAGGAAGCTCACTACTGCGGTATCCGAGGGAGCCTCCTGTTTTTGAGAGGTTTAGAAAAAAACTCCGTTGCGTTCGTGCCCGATCTGCGCGAATTCGCTGGTCGTCGGATTGGAAATAAACTTGAACCCGTGTCCGGTTGAAGCCGGCGTCGTTACTACGACCTCGATCCTGGCCGAGTTCTCGATGAAATCTCCGCGGAACTGGTCCGTGGAATCGCTGAAACCGCTGATCGTGCGCTCGATGCCGCTCCATTCAATGTCGAGGTGGTTGATGACCCCCTTCACTAGGTTGCCCAACGGTCGGGTAAGGTCAAGGCTATTGGGAACGGTAAAAGTATCAAATACGCAGACGTTCTCAGCATGTAGGGAAGCTGTACCACGAGCAAGATTCACGTGGGTGCTTCCTTGAGGAATGTGCGCTATCCAGAAAACACCCGTGGGGGAAACGCCGCCATCGTACGAATGCAAGCCCAACGGGCTTGCTGCCGGTTGGCTGTCGAGTCATATAAACACGAATGAGCCATGCCGCTCGA
>QIAA01000133.1:0-3178 GCA_003224905.1 Acidobacteriota bacterium | reverse complement strand
TAGGGAGCGGTATCACCGGTCTTCAGATCGATTCCTGTTCCTGTGATGCCAACGAAATCAGCCTCGCCGATAGATCCTCGGAGGTTGAAGATCACAGAAGGGTCACGGCCTGCGGCATGTGCACCGGTGGGATCGGTAGGGGCGGCTGTGCCCTCCACCGGGCCAGGGAAAAAGAAGTGAGCAACAGCGGTGGGAATGGGGTTAAAGAAGTGCGGGATCGGCACCGGGAAATCGCATAGTCCCGGGGAGCCACAGCTGCCGGCATTCTCGGTGGCCCAAGATTCTGGAACGGCCGAGGTGAACAGTACGCTTGTGCCTGCAACTGCAGCGGCGCGGCCGAAAAAACTGCGTCGCGATACCGATACGCTGGGGGTGGGAGAGGAAGGGTTAGTTTTCACCATTGTCCTCCTATGGGAAGCCTATTCGGCGCGGCGTGTCAGAGGCGAGCAGGGCGGACGCGAAATGACTCGTGCGCATTTCGCGACAGTGGGTGGACCCGCCTTTGAAAGACCGAGCGTACTCCTCCACTCGGGTTCGGGCCGGGCTTCGCGAACCGGCGCAGTGTACCTCCATTCAAAGGCTTGTGTCAACGAAAGAATTCTAATTTTTCACAATAGAAATGTCCCCGTTCTCTCCACAATAAAAATGACTTACGTCGAGCAGAGCGGCGTCGCTCAAGTTCATCCAAGGTCGCTGCTGCTCGTCTCGCTTATAAGAAGGAATGCGATAATGGCTGCGCAGTGCAGTGACTCGCTTTCGTGTTCAGCGATTCCCGCGCCCCGAAAGATGACCGTTGCGGTTCAAAATGCCAGCGATGAGGTCATCACTGCAAATGCGAGTCAGAACCCACACGAAGGTTCGTCACAGCAAGGTTGAGCAACGGCTCAAGACGGTGAACGGCTTTCGCCAGGTCGATCTTCACCCGACTATTGCCGGGCTTCTCACAGTTCGTTGGCGACTGAAAGGCTGGTTTCCTCTTCTGCACTCGAAAGGGAAGACCCGTCTCACCCACGAACATCATCCGGCGCCATCTGCACAAGGCACTGAAGGAGCTGAAGTAAATCCGTTCACCGGAACGCACAGAGCCGGGAACCATGCGTTCCGTCGCTTTCGGAACACGTACCTGCGGAACTACACGGAGTGTCCTGAGGGCCTGTACAAGTACTGGATGGGTCATGCCGGGAAGGACATGAGCGACCTCTATGACAAGATCAAAGAGGACGTGCCGTTCCGCAGACAATGGGCAGAGCGGTGCGGATTCGGGTTTGAGTTGCCCTCAGTTGTACCGAATGTACCGAAAACTACTTAAACAAGGAGCGTGAGATTCCGATTGCCTATGTGGACATCGTGGGATCACTCTTGGAGCAGACAGTCGTACTGCCCCGCGTTTTCAAGAAAGACATCGAATCCCGCTGGCGCTACTGCGGCTTGATTCTGTTGTCGAGTGGAATGATTCTCCAGCTAATCTCTTGATTGTGGGATTGTGACTATCGCTCAGGCCGGAGTTGATCTGCGTACCGTACTCTAGTTGACCGTAAAGTTCATAACGTTGGAAGTCTCGCTCTTGGTACCGGGATCGCCGTAAGGGCCGCCGGATGCGGGCCTGCCTGGATTTGTGACCGAAACAGGCATGGTACCGGCAGTAGCAATCGCAGAGGCGGGGATTGCGGCAGTAAGCTGTTTCCCGGTCACGAAGGTGGTGGTTTGGTTGGTGCCGTTGAACTTGACAACCGCATTGCTATTAAAGTTGCTGCCGTTGACCGTCAACGTAAAGGCCGGATCACCTGCATTCGCACTGTCAGGCGAAAGTTCAGTAATGGCGGGAACAACTCCCGGTTGCGGAGTGGTGTTTTTAGAGGATGATCCATATCCGCACCCAAAGCACAGTATCGTGAGCCACAGCGCGTAAATTATCTTCATGACTCGCTCCAAATTGTGCCCGTTTAGTCTGGCACAGAGCAAAGAAGCTAGCGTCACGAACGTGTCATTTTCTTGTAAAGGAAATGTCTTTTCCGCTTCCGCCCGCTGTTGCGCTGAGATCCAGTAAGGTTTCAGCGTAAAGCGAAGAAAACACGAATATCTTTCTGCAGCCAATCGAGCTTAGAAACGAAGCGGCGTGGTAGGAAGATCCATTTAGCCGCAAACCCACGCCGCCCCATGCAAACAGGCGCTGTGAATTATAGGCTCCCTCCCAAGGGCACGTGCCTGGCTCAATACTTTCCGCAATTGGAGTGCAGTTGATTTCTGCTCACGGGTGAGCCTCACGGTTGAGTGTGTCTCCGCGATCCGCTCCGGCTCAAGCTTTTGCACCATGCACTCGCGCTCTAATAGCAAATAGGAACGTTCGGAACCTCAGCCTGCGCCCATAATACGCCCACATTAAACTCGCGTCCCAGCAATCAGATCCTGAGGCAGCTCCGATGAGTGCCGCCGCAATCACGATGGTCAGTGAGCGGGCGTTCTGGCCACTCTCGCTAATAGGAAGTTTACGTATGCCGTCCAGACAACAATGCGAAGGTTCATTGGGGTGTCGCTCCCCAATCGTTTGGCCGCGAAGGACCGAAGGATTCTGAAACGCCTCGTTGATCGAATTTTACAAAAATCTAACAACTCCGTGACAGACGTCGGCCCGCACCCGACGTACGCTCCTCGCATGTTCAAGCTGAATGGTCGAAATCGCCTGGGGGACCGAGCTTTCCACCAATAGTCCCGGCTGCTCGATTCCCCTGGACGTCGGCCTCAAGAAAGGAACCTCCATGAAAGACGGAATCCCCATGAAACATTTAGTTAATGAGTTGAGAAACTCAAGCAACCGGCGCTCGTTCATGAAAAACGGACTGGCCACCGTAGGCACGACGACAATGGGCGCCGCATTACTCACAAATAGTCCATTGGCTTTCGCCGAAAGAGGCCCGGAGGAACACAGCGGCAGGCTGACCAAGGGCGATGCGACCCTGCTCCGGTTCGCGGCCGCAGCGGAAATCCTCGAGACCGACTTTTGGGTGCAGTACAACGAACTCGGAGGAGTTCAAGACAGCGAAGTCCCTGGCGGAAGTGGCAATCCTGACTACACAGAAGCCCTTGCAGTCCTCGATGAGCACATGGCCATATACATCCACGACAACACCGATGATGAGTTCACGCACCAAAACTTCCTGAACGCGTACCTCGCCTCCAA
>QIAA01000282.1 GCA_003224905.1 Acidobacteriota bacterium | reverse complement strand
TGCCGGAGATGGCTAAAGCACCGGAGCCAATACGCCCTGCGGCAGAGGCCAAGCGGGCTGCTGCGCCGAAGACAATGCAGGCGCCGAAAGTGAAAACGCTGCCGACGAACGGCGCTGATCTGGACACGATTGTTTCACTCAGCCCGACGCCGACCATGCTTGAGCCTACGCTCAAGCTTCCTGATGGCGAAGCTCGCGGGCGGTTTGCGGTATCGCCGGAAGCGAACGTAACTACGGAGAAAGCGCCTGGATCGACACCTGTTGGTGCGGATGCTAATGCCGCGATTGGACATCAGGCGGAGGCGCCGTCTGGGAATTTGGTGAGCGAGATCAGAACCGGCGCTGGCACGGGTCTCGGCGGATTGACCATTACCGGCGGAGGCGGCGGGGTCGGAACCGGCGCTGGCGCGGAAAAGGGCTCAGGAAAGGGCGGCACGGGAACGTTGACAGCGCGAGGTTCAGGTACTGGCGTGGGCCTTGGGACCGGGCCGGGAACCACGTCTGCCAGCGGATCGGGCGCGGGAAGTGGGAGCGGTAAAGGGTCGCTGCCGGGATTGACCATACAAGGGACGAGCGGCGCCTACGGAAACGGCGCTGCGGTGGTGAAGTCGCACGTGGATGGAATTAAGCTGCCGGCGCAGACAGCTTACGGCATGACTGTGGTCTCGCTGGCGAGCAGCGGCGGCGGTTTGCCCGACGTGGGTGTGTTTACGGATGAGAAGGTCTACACTGTCTATGTTGACATGCGGGCAACGCCTGAAGATCCGGCTCCTTCCTACACATTGCAATATGCTCTGCTGCAGCCGCCGACTGGCGCTGACAGCGCTTCTCTCCAGGCCGGGCTCACGCCTCCTTATCCGGTAAAAAAAGAAATTCCGGAGATGAATGCTGAGCTGATTCGCCGTTATATTCGTCGACTGGTGATCGTTTACGCCACGATGGGCACGGACGGGAAGCTGCAGAAGTTCAGCATCCGCGAAAGCCCGGACGTGAGATTTAACCGGCCCATATTGGCGGCGTTGAATCACTGGACCTTCCGGCCAGCCCAACTCAATGGTCAGCCTGTAGCTTTGAAGGTTCTGGTCGGGATTCCGATTCTACCGTTTGAGTAACTTCGCAGTCATCCTCCGGATTGCCGATCGGCGTAGGTCATGCACTAGGAGCTTCGGCATCACTGCTCGGTTCGTCACTTGCGTCCACGCCTTACGAACATCTCGAATGCGCGAACCATCCTCACGTGTGAACACGAACGCATCACCCTCCTTGCCGGCAATGGGACGTTCTGGACGTCGTTGTTTGCGGAAGGGGTCTTCAGGCGGCTCTTACTAAGGTAGACATAGCCGCCGTGGTTAACGGCCGCAGCGGGTTTGACGTCTTTGGACTCGGTGATTGAGCTGGAATTGGCTGGTTCCTCTGATCGGACCTGTTCGCGTAATATTTGGGCCGCCTGGGCGAGAGTCACATTGTCCGGCACTCGCCTAAAGTTGCTGCGAGAATAATTCTGTTGCACACCGATCGTTTTAAAGAAGAGCACCTTCCCCCTCATCTCGACATGCAAGGCAGTCAATTCCCAAAAACCGCGCGCAACCGGTTCCTGCTTGACTTCGAATGTGCCGCCCTTATCCAGATGCCCCAGCAAGCCTCCACCAAATTTCACCTCAGAAATCAAGTGTCCTGCGATTTCCACCAACCTGTTTTCCTTGTCGTCTACCCAGACGCTCCCTTCCATCGCATGGATAACTTCCGCTTCACGGCTGCTCGGATGAAACTGTGGATTTGGTTTGAAGGTTAGCTCCACCAGAGCGCCCCGTTGATCTCCATAGCCGAAGAGGAAGGCATCCGGCAACATTTTGAGAAGGCGCTGACTACGAACGGCATCTTGATTCTTGTCTTTTAGGGATTTCCTAAGCGACTCGGGGTTATGTACAAACTGCTCGAGCTGTTTATCAGACTCCTGTTGCTGTTTGGCAGTGAGCTCGTGGCCATTGACCAGAATGGGACGCTTCAAATCTCCGTCGGTTGTTTCGACCACCGCGTCGACTTCCGTTTGGGCATTCTTCTTCGTTTCCAGCCGGAACATCCAATGTCTATGATCCTGATCTTCAGCTCTCAATTCATTGCTCACCACTTGCCGCATCAATTCATCTGGCGTCCACTGGGGCGGCTGTGCCCGCGCAGGGCGCAAAAAGACAAGAATGGGGAAGACCGAGACGGAGATTATCGCGATCTTGAAGTGAGCGATATTCAGCACCATTGCGATTCCGCCTACTCTCCATTAGAAAACTACG
Source organism: Acidobacteriota bacterium (assembly GCA_003224905.1). Taxonomy (GTDB): domain Bacteria; phylum Acidobacteriota; class Terriglobia; order Terriglobales; family Acidobacteriaceae; genus QIAA01. Next base: position 377 of record QIAA01000282.1, on the reverse strand, counting down.
CGAATGGCAGTGAGTCGCGCAGCCAGTCGCTGAGGGCTCGCATTGGCAAAATGCCACGACATCGGCGAACACGAGGTCTCAAAAGCTAGTTCACAGCGGGCAATTCGCCGATGTCGCTGGTATTCCCACTTTCACCTACGCTGCAAATTCGCTCGGAAGACACACACTTCCTCGATTGCGAGTCTGATTTTGTCTCCTCTGATGGTGTGGACTCCGCCCAAAGTATCGTGTATCCGAACTTTCACGTTTGCTTTGAGAACAGTTCTGTCGTGAAGTAAGGCTCTATTGAATTTCTCAACAATGAAGCCCGCGTATCCATTCCACGGTAGGCCTTGTTGAAGTGAGCCGTTAGGATACAGACCGTCGAAGAGATCGTT
>QIAA01000281.1 GCA_003224905.1 Acidobacteriota bacterium | reverse complement strand
TTTTGGGCTCAACATACGTTTCCAGGACCAAACCGGAGACCATATGGATGCGCGAGGGGGCTGATTTCAATTGTCGTGTGGTTCCGAAGGCCCCGGACAGCCAGCACCTGCAGGGTCTTCCTCGACGGGCTATTTCGCACGAAGTCCACTTGACAACCAAGTGAAACGTAGTAATCTCTTTCTACAGAGACCACTTGGATGTCTACTAAAGAAAAAGAATCAATCCAGCTGCTGCAGGGGACACTTGATCTCATCGTTTTGCGCACACTCGCGACGATGGGCCCACAACACGCTTATCAAATTGCCACGCGTCTCCAGCAGATCTCCGATCGGCTGCTCAACCTCAACCAGGGCACTCTCTATCCAGCATTAATGCGGCTGGAGCAGTACGGGTGGATTAGGGGAACCTGGGGAAGGACCGAGAGCAACCGGGAAGCCAAATACTACGAAATCACCAAGGCGGGACAGAAAGCCTTAAAGGAGGAGACACAGGGGTGGAGAAGAATGTCGGCTCTAGTGGAACGGCTCTTGCTTGAGGAGTCTTAACCATGAAGCACCTGAGACGCATCTTTGTGAAGTTTTATCTGCTTTTCGCCAACTCCAAAGTGGAAGCGGAACTGGCAAGAGAAATTGGCGCACATCTAGCGTTGCTGGAAGACGAATATCTGCGCCAGGGCATGACCCCTGAGGATGCACGACGAGCGGCCAGACTCGCCTACGGCGGTGTGGAGCAGGCGAAGCAACTGCATCGCGACGAGCGAGCGTTTCAAGGGTTGGGCCAGATTCTGCAAGACGCTCGAGTAACCTTCCGCCAACTGCGTAGGTCTCCCGGATTTACAGTGACAGCCATCCTGATGCTGGCGCTGGGCATCGGGGCGACGACGGCGATTTTTTCAATCGTCGAGGGAATACTGCTGCGTCCGCTGCCGTTCCCCGATCCGGATCGTCTGGTCACCCTGGGAGATGTGCTTGAAGGCTCGCACTGCGCGTCCTGCGCTCACTCCAGCGTAACCGCTCCCGACATCCGCAATTACATGCGCGACACGCAAAGCTTTAGCCACCTGGGCGGCTATAGGCAAAGATTGTTTGAACTATCCGGCACAGACGAACCGGCGGCGGTGACTGCGACTCGAATGAGCGGCGAGCTCTTTGCCGCGCTGGGAGTGCAGCCGCTGCTGGGGCGCACGTTCACGCAGCGTGAAGACGAAGAAGGCCAGCAAGTGGCGGTGCTGAGCTATGGCACGTGGCAGAACCGCTTCCACGCGGATGCGAACGTACTGGGAAACAAGATCATTCTCTACCGCAAGCCTTACACCATAATCGGAGTGATGCCGCGCCATTTCGAGTTTCCACTCAACCCGGGACATGTGAACCAGAGCGAGCTTTGGCTTCCGCTCAGCCTGCAGCCGGAGGAGTTTACCGCGGGCAGCGCGGGGTCGTGGAACTCTCACATGGTAGGGCGCTTAAAGCCTGGCATCACGGTCGAGCAGGCGCAAAGCGATGCGGAGCGAGTGGCCCAGGAAACAATGCGCGACTATCCGGCCCACATGCGCAGCCTGCGTATTCACGCGGTGGTGACCCCGCTGCAGGAAGATACGGTGGAGCAGGCGCGACCCCTGGTGCGTACCCTGTTGTTTGCAGTGATCGTTGTTCTGCTGATCGTCTGTGCAAACCTGGCGGGCCTTCTGCTGGTGCGTGCCATCCGCAGACGAAGAGAGATCGCGGTGCGCCTCGCCCTGGGCGCTCGCGCGACCGCATTACTCCGGCAGGCCATCGTGGAAAGCATGGTCTTGAGTATCGCCGGTGGCGCGATCGGGCTGTCGCTGGCGGCTGTGGCTCTGCGGGTGGGCATAAGCCGGCTACCGCAGACCCTACCTCGCATCAACGAGATTGGCTTGGACTGGCCGGTCATGCTCTTCGCGCTGGGGCTGGCGCTGCTAACCGGCTTGCTCTGCGGATTGGCTCCAGCATTTGCCGCAATGAGGACGAGCGTGAATGAGGCGCTCAAGGAAGGCGGACGCACCGGCACCTCGGGCAGCGGCCACGCCAGGCTATGCTCGGCGCTGGTGGTGGCGGAGATTGCCGTGGCGCTGACCTTGCTTACCGCCTCCGGCCTATTGCTGCGCAGCTTCGAAAAGATGCGGGATGTGGAATTGGGCTTCCGCCCCGACCATACGCTGGCTGCGCTCTACGTTCTGCCGCATCAGCAGTATCAAACGCAATCCGCGATCGACCAATTCACGAAAACTCTGCTGAACGACCTGTGGCACTTGCCTGGCATAGAGGCTGTTGGCATCACTTCGTTTTTGCCTGCTGCCGGCAATAACTGGGGCATCGCTTTCACGATCGAGGGCTATGTTCCTCCCAAGGGTGCGGGGTTGAATATGGCGTCGATGTCGCTGGTCGAGAGCAATCCCTTCGAAGCGCTGGGCATTCGTGTGCTCCGCGGGCGCGTCTTTACCGAATCGGATAACGCCGGCTCACAGTTGGTAGCGATCGTGAATCGCAAGATGGCCGAGCGCCACTGGCCAGGCCAGGACCCAATCGGCAAACGGCTGCGCCGGGGCATGCCGGAAACCTCCACGCCATGGATGACGGTGGTGGGCGAGGTCGATGACGTCAAGCTCGGATCGCGCGACGCGGAGACGATGCCACAGGTGTACCAGCCGGTAACCCAGAC
>QIAA01000175.1 GCA_003224905.1 Acidobacteriota bacterium | reverse complement strand
GCCCAGCTCCGGATGTTGGAAAGTACGTTTCCAATCGTTGGGTTCAATAGCACGCAAAAGACGAACCCACCGGTCGTGTAATGAATCCATCAAACTGAGTGACACTTCCGGCGGGGTGTTTGTTGTGTCGGCCAGCTTCGCCCAGCGATCTTCCATGTAAGGTTTGATGGTGGGCTCATCTTCCGTCAGCGCCAGTTTGAAACGGATGTAGGCATTCATATGGCTATCGGGCACATGGTGGACAACCTGGCGCACTGTCCAGCCGCCCTCGCGATACGGCGTGTCGAGTTGTTCCGGCGAGAGTCCGCGAATGGCTTCACGCAATCTCGATGGCGCTTGCGCGATCCCGTCGATCAATTTCTGCCGTTCTTCTGCGGTGGGTGGAATTTGGTATTCGAACTTCCCGATCGGGTAACGCGGATCGTTCATATGTGTCCTCCATTGGGGTTTAAAGATGAGCGCGTGGATTCCGAAGCTGCAGAAAATCGCTACAAACGGCAGGTAGACAAGTGTTGTTATCAGACAGGGGGAGACAATTTACTAACGCAGGAGGGCAATGAGTCTCACGGGACCATGCGTGTTTCCCCGGAGCTTGGCCGGAGCTACCATAACGACCGCTCCACTGGCCGGAACACGCTCCAGACTTGCGACGTTTTTCAGTACATACACACTGTGAGATAGCGCATATTTATCGACGGCGTCATGGTTTAAGCGTCGACTCTCGAGATTATCCGTACCCAAACCGGTGACGGCGCGTCCTTCCACCAGGAATGCTTCGGTGTCGGCGGAAAATGCGGACGAGGCTGCAGTCGCTTTTTCAGAGTTGGAGTGCTGTCCGGTTCGGGCGATTACAACGGAACCGAGCGGAATTTGACCATTCGCTCGCTCCCAGCGGGCAACATCGTCAACAGAAATCTGATAATCAGGATTCTGCTGCGTCTTTTGGGAGACATCTAGAACTACAAGCGGCGCAATCAGGCGCTCGGCCGGGATTTGATCCACAGTCCAAAGGCTCTTGGCATAACGGGCGGGAGCATCGATACGTGTGCCCACGTCCCGGGCTGATAAGGTCTCACCAGCCCGCGTCAGGTCCACTACTCCACGAAGACTCGATACTTGCGCGCCTTCCGGACGGTGTTGAGCAAAAAGGAAGAGGGCCAACGCCAATACGTATGCAATTACAAATGTACGAATTCGTGTCACTTCAGCACTTTCTGTTCTGAGTTAAGCTTGGGGAGATGCGCCTGGATCCGCCAAGATAGTCGGATGCAGACTTCTTTGCAGAAGCTGCTCACGTCTATTTTCTGCCGGGAAGGGAACTGGCAACAAGGAACCTTAGGCCATGACCCTTCGTGTAACGCGACGCTTACGCCAGCAGGACTCCCAGGATTGCTGCGAACAGGGTGCCAAGAAAATTCACGGCGTTGTTGTTCAGCAAACGGCGCTGCTCCAATAACGCTCCCAGAAAACTATCGGCGAGCATACCGGCGAGGCCTGCGAATCCTGAGAATGCCGCCCATTTCCAGGTTAGCAATCTGGAACCAGCGCAGAACAGGTTTACGATTGCAGCGGCGGAGATACCGGCGAGCGTTCCCGGAAGACTGATTCCGCCATTTGTGCCCGCCGGAACCGGTTCCCAGGTCGTGATCAGATACGTATTGTTGCGAGTGGCCTGGCCGAATTCGCTCGAAACCGTGTCGGCGACCGCCTCAGAAAAAGCCGCAGCCATCGCCAGCAAAAAAACAGGCCGATGAGTCATTGCATACATGCAGGCGCATGCTGTCGCCACACCAAGGTTGGCCAAAACTTGCGAGGGGGTTCGACCTGCACGCGGCTCGGCAGTTCCGAGCCTTTGCTTCTTGCGGTATCCGAAACGCGTCGCGAGCCAGGTCAGGATGAAGACAATCAACAAGACTGCCAACGCGCGGAATCCAACCGTACCGCCGAGCAACAAACATATGCACGCGCCGACAATGGCACCTGACCGGGTGACCCCTCGCACGGTGTACGCAAGAACCGAGAACGTCACCGAAGCAGCCAGGGCCAGCCACCAATTTCCAGTGTTCGTTTGTGCTATCACAGCAAAAACCGTGGGGACAGCAGAACGCAGCTGTGAGGCTTCAAGGAATCGAGTTTTAGGCGACCTACGATATGTTGTGTTCAGTGGAAGAAGACCCCCACTATTTGGGCTTTAACTCTGGATGACCACCTTTTCCATGGTGCATCAAAGTAGCGGACGTAGTCTAAACTCACTTACGCTGGCGCGGCTCTGGCGCTAAATTACATCGGGGTGAACTATGGCGGCTTCCGTCTGGTCTGGTTATCTTACCTTCGGCCTGATTTCGATGCCGGTTCGGCTCTTCTCGGGCGCGCGCAGTTCGAGCATTTCCTTCCACATGCTGCACCGCGACGATATGAGTCGCATCAAGCAGCAGCTCTATTGTCCGAACGACAACCGCGTGGTCGAGCGCAGCGAAATCGTAAAAGGATACGAGTTTCGAAAAGACGAGTATGTAGTCGTCGAGCCGGAAGAGATCAAAAAGATCGAGCCGAGGACCGCCAAGACTATGGAGATCCTGGAATTCGTTAAAGAGAGCGATGTGGATCCGGTTTATTTCGAATCCTCGTACTACATGCTTCCGGAAGAGGCGGGCCGCAGGCCTTACGCCCTCCTGACTAAGGCGCTCGAAGAAAGCGAATATGTTGCTATCGCCAAGCTGACCATGCACAACCGCGAATACACCGTGTTCCTGCGTCCTCACGAAGGCGGCCTGATGTTGCACACAATGTATTACGAAGAGGAAGTACGCAAAGTGGAGGGTTTCGGCGCGCCGGAGGTTGAGTTGAAAGACGCCGAGGTGAAGGTTGCGCATCAGTTGATTGAGGCGCTCGCGGCAGACTGGGAACCAGAGAAATACCACGACACATTTCAGGACAATCTGAAGAATCTCATCCAGACCAAACTCGAAGGCGGAAAGATCCAGGAAGTGGAGAAGCCAAAGAAACTTGCTCCCGTCGTTGATCTCATGGCCGCGCTCAAGCAGAGCCTTGCCGAAATGGAAGGCAAAAAGAAGCCGGCGACAGCAGCGCGTCCCGCAGCCGCTTCAGGAAGAAGGGCACGGAGCAGAGGATAGCCAGACCCGGCCCGGGCCTTCGCTGGCGTCTTTCGCGCATTCCCATTTAGAATGAAACCCTTTCCAGCTTCAGCTCGCGTTCATGGAATTGTGTCTACTTAAGCTGCATCGGCTTCCCCGCGTATTTCCAGTCGTGTTGCTGGTCCTGCTGTGGGCAAGCTGCGGAGACCAGTTTCGCCCAGTCGCTACCCCGCTCACTCCTCCCCCTCCCGACCCCGAAGCCACTCATTTTGTGTTTGTGATCGATGGCAATGGATTCGCGACGAACGCCAATGGAACGGTCAATCCGGGCAGTTCCACCCGCATCGATGTTTCGGGGGACACGAACATTGGTATTGCCCAAATCGGACTAGGCCCCGTGCACGCCGCTCTCCTGCCCAACGGCACGCGTATTTACGTGGCAAATAGCCTGGAAGATACCGTCTCGTCCTACGCGCCCAGCAACGCCACTGCCGTTACTACCACCAGCCTTATTGCCGGGTCCATTCCGGTCTTTGTTGAGACGACCGAAAGCGGCACGGTTTACGTGGCCAACTTCGGAAATAACACGGTGTCGGCGATATCAGTTGTCAGTAACGTGGTCAGCAACACCATGAATGTCGGAATCGCTCCGGTCGCTCTAGCTGAAACTCCCAATGGCCAGAAAGTCTACGTCGCCAATCAGGGTGACAACGGGACGAACGGATCTGTGAGCAGCATCAGCACGGTTGATAAGAGCGTGAATCTGACAATTGCGGGCGCCACCTGGCTCTCGCCCAGATCGGTTGCTGTTCGGTCTGACAGTCAAAGAGCTTATGCTCTGGATACCGGCAACAGCACCCTTACGGCGATTAACACTTCAACGGATGCTGTGACTGGCGTTGTGCCGGCATCGTCCATTGGCGCGGGCGCTGATTTCATGCGTTACGACGCGAAGCTGAATCGGCTGTATGTGACCAGTTCCACGGGCGCCACGCTGTCGATCCTGGATGCGTCCGCAGATCCCCCCGTCGCCTTGACGGTTGCTCCGATAACAATTTCAGCAGCCTTGCCTGCATCCGGACAAACGGACCCTTGCTCGGGGGCGGCCGTGAACCCGGTCTCAATAGCTACTCTGCCAGATGGCACCCGGGCCTACGTGGGGAGTTATAGATTTGTGCCGCCCTCAGGCGCCCTTTGCTCACAGATTTCGGTCATCAACACCTCGAGCAATACCATCATCGCGACAATTTCCCTCGGATCTACAACGGTAGATATGGCAAATCCAAAGCCAACGGGCTGTAATACCGCCGCGAGCATCCCTGCTACTCCGCCGTTTGCGCGTTTCAGCGTTTCGCTTGCTGCTTCGGCCGACAGCTCGCGGGTCTACGCCGCTAATTGCGATGCCGGAAACACGGCCATTGTCCGGACCCTGGATAATGCCCTGGTTCTGAATCTGCCGGCGCCGCTGAGTGACTTCAAGACAGCCAATGGCTCGGCACCACCGCCTCAGAACCCGGTATTCATTCTGGCAGGTACATGAAATTGATTTTGTGAATGAGGGGGACCCTGCTTACATGCCCGCGACAGCGGCCTGCTCGGGGTGACGACGCCGGTTGTAGCGCAGCGCGATGTTCATGAAGATATTTCCGGTCGCAGTTTCAAAGCAGATTACCAGGGCTTCGGTGTCTTCGCTGCTCTTCGAGCCAACTTCCGCCGTGTGCAAGACCGGGGGATGCACGCGAAAATGAAATCCCTGGTCATTCAGCGCGGTGATGGCATTGCCTGTGACCTGGTTCGCCAGTTCAGAAACCGTTTCCCAGACCAGCGAATCTGATTCCGGCAGCTCGGTGCCGGCGAATTTACTGGCCACCCGCACCGCAGTCTGGGAATCAAGATCGAAAATCACGCGCCCCTCAATGTCGCCGGTGACATAGATGAGGGCCGCTACACCCTTACGGCGATATGCGTCTTCTTCCATGCTCAAGCTGCCGATGGAAATCTGGGAATCCAGACCCTGCGCCAAGACGGCATCGGCCGAATTGATAAAGGGTTGGATCAACTCCATTCTCATTGCTAAACTCCCGCACCCGCCGCGCTGGCCACCGTGGCGTCATCACCGAGCACGTACTTGATCACTTCGTATAGGACTTCAGGTTTCACCGGCTTCTGTACAAAATGCCGCGCCCCACGCTGCAGGGCGGCGACAATGTTCTCCTGATACCCAACCGAGGAGACCATCACGATCCGCGCCTCTGGATGCTGCACCACAATCTTTTCGGCTGCCTCGATTCCCTCCATCTGCGGCATGGTGATGTCCATCAGTACGATATCGGGCTTGATCCTTTCATATTCGGTGATTGCGGTCACTCCGTCGCCTGCTTCCCCCGCCACCTGTCCGCCAAAAGTCCCGATAATGCGGGCCAAATTCTTGCGTGCGAATACGGAATCATCCACCACGAGATACCGGATGGGCTGACCGTCCTTGGCACGTTTTACTGGCGCAAACTGCTCCATAGCGTCCTCCTGCTCCCCATTGGCTCGCACTGACCTGTGGTCAATCGCACCGGAATGCTGTCTGATTCCATTATTCCGTCTCTTGTCCCCAACTTCTAGTTACCTCCGGCACCAGCGGCCCGATTGTTCTCAAGCCCTTCCGGAGCAAAGCCCTTTCGCTCCAACATGCACTGCGCCAGCAGCGTATTGGCGAGGGCATCAAGGGCAACCACGCGAAGAGCGTATCCGCGCTCAATGGCAGCTTTAGGCATGCCATATACGACGCAGGACTCCTCATTCTGAGCTATCGTCATCCCTCCCGCCGCCTTGACACCGCCCATGCCTTCCGCGCCATCGTCACCCATACCGGTCATCAGAACAGCGATGCCTTTGGGGCCAAATTCTTCCGCCAGACTTTTGAATAAAACATCGGCAGATGGCCGATGTCCGTTTACCCGCGGATCATCGCTTAGCACGGCTACATCCCCTAGCGGCAAGCGTTTTATTTTTATGTGCCGCGCGCCGGGACAAATCAAAGCCCGTCCGGCGAGCAAAAGGTCGCCGGACTGCGCCTCCTTTACTGCGATTCCACAGATCTCGTCCAGGCGCCGCGCGAACATTTCTGTAAATCCTTCCGGCATGTGTTGCACGATGACAATGCTGCCGGGAAAATCCGCTGGCAATTGGGACAGCACATATTGCAGAGCATGCGGGCCTCCGGTGGAGACCCCGATGGCAACGATCTTGCTCGCCGTGGATTTTGTCTGGCTCGTACTCTTCACCGTGGGCCGAACGACGTCCGCGATGGGCCTGACCGGCACTCCGCGGCTAAGCGCCGCAGCCTTGATCTTGGAAATTAACTCCTGAGCAATTTGCGGCATGCGCGCGGCCACGTCCTGCGGCTTGGCCACAAAATCGAATGCCCCCAGAGACAATGCCTGCAATGTGACCGAAGCACCTTGCGTGCTATGGGAGCTGACGACAATTACCGGCATTTTGTGCCGGCGCATGATCTCCTTCAGCATTTCCAGCCCGCTCATGCCCGGCATCTCGAGATCAAGTGTGATCACCTGGGGCTGCAGTTCTTCAATTTTTCTCAGGCCGAAGTTGCCATCCATGGCAGTTCCGACAACCTGGATCGAGCTGTCGGTGGTCAGGATCTGGGGAATGAGCTTACGCATGAGCGCTGAATCATCCACTACCAGGACGCGTACGGGGCTGGCAATCACGATTGCGCCTCCACTTTGGATTGCGCAAGTTTAAGATCGGCAGTAGGCAGCAAGAATCCTGAAGCCACAGTTCCTTGTTGCCCAGGCCTTGACCTGGCATGGCGTTCGATCACAGCCGGCAGATTCACAATCAGGACTACGCGCCCATCGCCTAAGACAGACGCTCCACTAATGAGGTCGGTGGAAATGGAACGGTCGTCGAGCGCTTTGATGACAAGTTCTTCTTCGCCTACTAGCGAGTCCACTATCAGGCCGAACTTGCGCTCCCCCATGCTAATGACCAGCACAAAAATTTTACGCGCGCTTTGAGCTGTATCGGAGGGTGCTGACCCCAGACGGATCAGTGGCAGCACCCGGTCCCGAAGCTGGAGAACCTCATGTTGGTCCACAAGGTGCAATTCAGACTCTGTTGTGCGTGCAATTTCCGCGACCGCATTCAATGGAATCGCGTAGAGACGATGTCCGATGTGAAAGAGCAGGGCTTTGATAATTGCCAGGGTCAAGGGCAGTTTTAGCTGGAATGTGGTGCCCTTGCCATGGTGAGTCTGGATTTCAACGGAACCCTTCAGGCGCTGCAATACCGACCGCACGACGTCCAATCCGACACCGCGACCTGAAATTTCTGTCACTTCCTCGGCAGTGCTGAGCCCCGGGCGGAACACGAAATCCAGTATCTCCGCTTCATTGAGACGAGTTGCTTCATCCGTTGTAAGCAGTCCCTTCTCGACTGCCTTCATCTTCACTTTTTGTGAGTCGATTCCACGCCCGTCGTCGCTGACCTCGACGATGACCTGATTGCCCTGGTGGTAAGAAGTAAGCCGGATCGTCCCGCGGGCTGGTTTGCCGGCCACAGTACGTTCCTGGCCGCTTTCGATGCCGTGGCTCACTGCGTTACGAACTATATGAGTCAGCGGTTCGGCGATCGCATCCAGGAGCCTCTTATCGAGGTCCGTATCCTGACCCGAAAGCGCTAGTTCCACGTCCTTTCCACATTCTTTGGCGACGTCTCGTACCAGGCGCGGAAATCTGCGAAACAGCTGCTCAACCGGAACCATGCGGATTTTCATCACGGAACGCTGCAGATCGCTTAATACCCGGGCCTGAAAAGACATAGCGTCGAGGAAGCGCCCGCGAATTGCCTCCTTGGGAAAGCGCTGGGCGAGTTCGTAAAACGCTTGTTGCAGCATCGACTTGCCAAGTATCAATTCCCCAACCAAATCCAGCAGGCTGTCAATGCGTTCCGCATCTACTCGAAGGACGTTCTCACCACTGGTATTGGGACTTTCTCCCTGGCTGGGAGGATCTGTCACCGCCGGACTAGATCCAGTTTCGCTCTGAGCGATGGCTGCGTCAGTTCGCTTTAGTTCGGTTTGCGGGTTTGTTTTCCCGGGTTGAGGCTGGGGGCTAGCCACAACCTGAACGCTAACCTCGGGAAGCGTGACTGTTGGAATGCGGCAGCGACGTGCTAATTCTTCTGATGTCTTCTCGGTCGCAAGCAGCACTTCCAGTTTCTTACCCGGCTTCTGCGACCCTGCTTCGGGCCGGGTGGCGAGCACCTCGCCCCATCCTTCGAGCGCGTTGAGAAGGAGTTGCCGGGCCGCGATTGGCATCGCACACCGGGGGTCGATAATCGCAGCAACATGAAATACATGCTTCCCCTTCGCTGATGCCTTCTGGATTGCGAGCTGTTCATATTCGTTCCAGATTGCTGGCCCGGTAGACATCGTCGACGCGCGCTGTTCAGAACTCTTCTCCGAATCCGAATCCTGAGCCGCCTTCCGCAGCATCTTCTGCAGAGACTCGGATGAGGGCACATCCGCGTTGCGCTGGTATGCGGCAAGCATTACAGCGAAGGTGTCGGCGGCGGTGAAGGCGATCTCAGCAATGGTGTTGAGCGGTATTGATTCCAGAGCCAGCGCGTCTTCCATTGCGTGGGCGGTTTGGCTCAGTTCCCGGAACCCGCAGGCCGCGGCATCTCCCTTGAGAGTATGTACAATCCGCCGAATGCTGCGTACACACTCGAGGTCGGCGGGATTTTTCTCCAGCTTCAGGGCTTCGTCGTTGAGAGACTGCAGCAGTTCCTGAGAGGTCTCAAAGAAGAGCTCCCGCATCTCTGCGTTGCAATCGTCCGGACCGTGACTCATACCCGCACCTCGAGCTTCTGGTAGGCAGTACCGCTATCGCGATGCACCAGGGTGAATTTCTCGGTCAGGCCGAGGAGGCTCTCTGCATGTCCTATGAACAGGTGGCCTGCGGGGTTCAAACAGCGGTGAAACTTGTCAATCAAACGCTTTTGTTCCGCCTCGTCGAAGTACATCATGACGTTGCGGCAAAAGATGACGTCATTTCGCTGAGGAAGGTATTCCGTCTTTAGATTATGGAAGTCGAAATGAACGATCTCCTTAAGGGCTTTCTTGACAGCGTAGCGTTCGCCCACCTTGTCGAAATAGCGAAGGCGATAGCTGTAATCCACCGAGGCCATCTGCGTTTCACCGTAGATGCCCTCCTGGCCGGCTCGCAGCACCGAGTAACTGATGTCGCTCGCCAGAATCTCCACTTTCCAGGGCGGAGGAACCAACGGCTTTGGCGAAGGCATTTCGATCGGCAATGAATTGCGAAGGTAGTAGTAGGCCAGAGCATCTGCCACAAGCATGGCCAGCGTGTACGGCTCCTGCCCGGTGGAGCAGCCTGCGCTCCAAATACGAAGCGAATAGTCGCGGTGAGACTGCTTGCGGCGAAACAATTCCTCCAGAATGTGCTTGTGAAAAAACTCGAGTTGCGACTTGTTGCGGAAGAAGCTGGTCTCGTTGACGGTCAGATTTTCGAGCAGGCGGGAAAGTTCGTCTTTGCCTTCCCGGCTGATCAACAAGCGGTAGTAGCTATAGAAAGAGTCGAGCTGACATTCTTTGAGGCGCCTCTGCAGGCGATCCTGCAGGAAGTGGGAGCGGCGCTCATCGAAGTGCATTCCGCACTCCTGATAGACAAGAGCCTGCAGAAGCCTGAGTTCGGCTTCGCTAAACGGCGCCGGTACGCTGGAGGTACTCATGAGCGTGGTCCTGGATTCAGAGCTTGTGTTCGGTCATTTCGTCGCCGAAGCGCCTGCTGCCGATGCCGACGCCCGCTGGTTCTCAACTGTGCGTTCCTGATTGCTGCCTTTGTCCTTGCTGGATTCCAGCAGCTTGGCCATATCCAGCAGAATAATGAGGCGTCCCTTCCACTTTCCAAGTCCGCTCACGCAATTGAGGCCGCCTTCCTGAAAACTCGCCAAACAGTCCTCCACGTCGGCGGCCGGGATTTTCAATACTTCGGAGGCGGAATCAACGATGAGTCCCGCAAGTTTGCCTTTGTGCTCGATCACCAAAATACGGTTGCGGCGCGCGGCCGTGACTTTGGTGGCGCCGAAGCGTTTGCGCAAGTCGATCACAGAGACGATCTTGCCGCGAAGATTGATTACCCCTTCCATGTAATCCGGCGCGTCTGGAACCGCCGTGATTTCGGGTACGCGGACGATCTCATGTAGCGAGGTAATCGGTACGCCATAAGTCTCGCGCCCGATCTGAAAGCCAACAATGTGCAATTCGCGGTTCATCTATGACTCAGGCGTGTGCGCCCGCAGCGGCTTGCCGCGCGGCCCTGGCTTTCTCTTCATGACGCAGGCTGTTGCGCTCCTCCAAAGCAAAACGATTCATGGAATCCAACAGGTCGCGAGACATCTTCGACATCTGCTCCGCAGAGGCCGCCAGTTCCGTAGACCCGGAGGTCGTCTGCTGTACAAGCTCACGCATCCGTTCCATGGCTTTGACCACAGCTTGTGCGCCCGAGGACTGCTCTTCGACCGCCGAATTGATTTCATGTGTAATTTCGTTCAGGCGGGTCGTGGCGCGCGCGATTTGTGCTGACCCGTGCGACTGCTCATTCGTAGCGGCTCCGATTTCCTGGGCGAACTTGTACACCTCCGTTACCACGTTTGAAATCTTCCGCAACGCGGCGTTGAGTTCCTGGCCAAGCCCGAGCCCGTCATTCACGATTCCAGTGCTGCGGTCCATGTTGTCGACAGCCTTCCGCGCTTCCTTCTGAATACTCTGGATCAGGTCGGAGATTTCCTTCGTGGACTGCGCCGATTTTTCCGCCAGTTTTCTGACTTCATCCGCGACCACAGCGAATCCCAGGCCATGCTCGCCGGCACGCGCAGCCTCGATAGCCGCGTTCAAAGCCAGCAGATTCGTCTGTTCGGCAAGGTCATCAATCACCTCGATGATTTTGCCGATGTCATCCGCTCTTTGCCCGAGCACGTCTATGATTTCGCTGGAAGACTGAATCGTCGTATTAATTTTGTTTAACCCGTCCGTGGCTTTATCCATTGTTGAAATCCCGCTGTGCACCTCTTCCCGAGAACGGTTGGAAATGTCGAGCAGCACTTTTGCCGTATCGGCGACGCGTTGGATGGAGGCCACCATTTCGTCGATGGATGCCGAGGTCTCGCTGACACTCGAGGCCTGCACTTGCGTGTTCTTCACCATGTTCTGAGTGTTTACGCTCATCTCATGCATGGTGCTGGTGACTTCGTCGATGGCGGAAGCCGTTTGCAGGCTGATTTTGGCGGATTCGTCGGACGCGCCCGCAACCTGGCCGGAGGCACTTGCCACCTGCGAGGCTGCGTCACGAACGTTCTGCACTAGTTTTCTGAGACCCTCGATCATTCGCACGAACGCATTGCCCAGAGTGTCATTCTTCGATCGCGGTGTAACTTCTACCGATAGATTTCCCCCAGCGATGGCCTCTGACACCGCAGCCATCTCTCGGAGGTACAACACCATATTCTTGAAAGTCTTGGCCAGTTCGCCGATTTCATCCTGGCGCTTAACGTCAATTTCATGATCGAGATCGCCTGCGTTTGCGATCCGCTGGGCAACGCTCATCAAATTGTTCAAAGGATGGGTTATCGACTTCGCTGACGTGTAAGCAATGGCGCCACCCAGAGCAAGCGCAAGCAGAGTGCTGATCAAAGCGATCGCGATCGTTGCTGTGGCTGCGGTCTCGTCAGACTTGCGGCGCTCTTCCAGCAGCTTCTTGCTTTCCTGATCGGCGACATCGAGATATTCGGTAGCACTCTTTACCCATGAAGAAGCGTCTTTCTGCAAATAAAAGATTTGAAGCTCGGCAACGGTTGCATTTCCGCTGTCAACATCTTTCCTTTTCTCCACTAATGGTGACGCAAACTCGCGCCCCCAGCTTTGCTCGCTCTGCTGTACTTTTTCCAGGGCGGTCCGCTGCTGTTCCGATGCGGCCAGATCCAGGCAGGTGTGCAGTCTCTCATGCAGGAGCCGCACGCCCTCGGTCATGCGATCTACTTCGCGGCTGTCGCCACTCAACAAGTAGTTGCTCAGGTAAAGGCGGTTCTGCATCATCTGGAACTTAACTCTGTCAGTGGCTTCGGCGACTTGGAGGGCGTGGGAGGCGGCGGCTTTGGCGCTATGCTCGCGGTAGACAGCAGTGATGTTCACAAGGAACAGCACCAGCACCATCAACAAAACCAGGCCGAAATTCAAGTAAAGTTTCTTGCCAATCGTCATTGCCACTCCTCGTTTTGCCAGCCGCGCTGCACGATTGCGGGTTCCTCAGTCCTGCGGCGCGAACTTGATTTCCACCACGCCGGTGCTCTCCGACGAAGCTGTTTCGAATCGCCACTTCTTGACTGCATCCACAGCGGCACTAACCAGAATCGGATGTCCGCCAATCACCTTTGTGCTTTTGACCGTGCCCGCGGGCGAGACTACGACCGACACTTTCACAGCGCCGGTGATATTCATTCGGCGTGCGATCTCGGGATAAACGGGAGGCACCCTGACTTTGAGCTTGCGACTGAGCTCCTCGGGCGCGGCCTCTTGGGCGAGCGCCACAGGTGTCAGAGAAGGAGCGGCTCCACCGCAAGTCCAAATCAATAACGCACCGGCCAGTACCTGCTGAATCTTTGCTAAAGACACAGCTCCTCCTGCGTACCCTGAACTGACAATGCAATGGCCATGCCAGCCCGTAGGGCAGCGCTACGCGTCCACCATAACTGGCTAAAGCTATTCATATTAAGCGAGTTACATAGAGTGCCGACCCTGAATTGCGGTTCCGGAAAGATGGTTAAAAGCGTCTCATTGGGGTCGTTCCGTTCTCAATTTGAGACCAAATTCGTAATATGGACAGTTCTCAGCTGCATACCCCTTGCTCTTATTGTCTTGACTCAAATTGAGAATGCAAACTAATCTCCTTGTATTCAATCACTTGTATTTTTGTAAAGCTGTGCCGACTACGCAGGCGATGCCAGCTGGCGACATGACCGCGTTTCAACTTCCCCGCGTCGAGCAGGCTGAGTGTTCTGAAGATCTTCTGCTGAGCGAATTGCCTGACCAGCAGCGACAATTAGGAATTTGTAGGACTCTTCCGCGGACACCGGGGTCAGCATTTGACATCGGCTCCTTTCTGCAGATTGTCGCTGATCATCTACGAGCGCTATTGCATACCCGGCTGGTTTGTATTCTGTTGCGCCAGGAAGAGACTTTCGAGTTGCTCGCAGTCACGGCTGAAAACCCAGAGCTAGCGGGCGCCGTCTGGTCACGCCATAACGGCAAAGGCCTGCGATTCTCAACCGATCTGGCGAAACGTGCCCTTGCGGCAGGTGAACCAATCAGCGTCTCGATAGATCCATCCACGCACGTACTGGCGGACCTGATTCCCGCCGGCATGCTTATTGCCGCACCGTTCCATACTGCTCAAACTGAAGGCGCTGCTCTGGTTTACCCGCGTCCAGGAGGCAATTTCACGTCGGAGGAAAAATCGTTAATTCACGCCGTTTTGGAATTAGGCGCGACCCTCGCCAACAACGCGGTGGATGGCGACATTCATGGTTCTGCGCCAGATTCAAGCTACTCGCGATCCGCAACGGCATTGGCTCTCGATCTCCACTCACACCTGCCTCTCCCCGATTTCGGGCGCCGGCTGGTCTTGCAGACTGCGGAAATCATGGTGGCCCAATCCGGCTTTCTCGCGCTCAAGCAAGATGCGACCCTGGAGGTCTCTTTTCTGTTCTCTGTAACTGGTTCAACAAGCGATCAAGGTTTGCGAGATCGTTTGGCTTGCGCCCTTCCCCCGTTGTTGTCAGAGCACCAGGAACCCATAATTAGCGGAACTGCAGCCGAGTTATTTGGTGAGACTCTGGGTTCGTTCTTTGGGGCAGACGACTGCACGGTGATTCGCCTTTCAGGAAGGTCGGGCAAACTGGTCGGAGCTTTGTGTCTTGCGGACCGGCATAAGCCGCTAACAGCTTCCGACCGCCAACTACTACAGACAATTGCTGCTCATGCTTCGATAGCCCTGGAAAATGCACTTCTGTTCTCCCGAATGGAGGGCGCCAACCGTCACTGGATCGAGATTTTCGATGCCATTAGCGATTTCATCGTCGCGCATGACGAGTCAAACCGGGTCGTGCGGGTCAACCGCTCCTTCGCGGACTTCATCGGTGTACCGCCGAAGGAGCTCATCGGAATGAACATGCCGGACCTGCTGGCAGGTAACGAGGCTCGGCCGCTGGAAGACTCCTGTCCTTTCTGCAAGGGCCAGAACGACGAGTACCTCCATCCGCTTCTGGATCGCACCTTCCTCGTCTCTACCTCGCGCGTCAGTGGAGGAAATAGCGACGGAATCCAGACGGTCCATGTGCTGAAAGACATTACTGATCGCCGCGAAGCGGAACGGAGATATCGTGAGTTATTCGATAGCATCCAGGAAGGGCTTTTCTTTGCCACGCCAGATGGACATTTTGTCGAAGTCAACGATGCTCTGGTGCGAATGCTGGGCTACGGCAGCCGTGAGCAGCTGCTGCAGGCCGACGTTTCGGCCCAGATTTATCACTCCCGAGAGGCGTACCAGCATTTTGCAGAACAAATCGCGCAGCACGGCTTGATTCGGAACCGCGAGGAGACTCTGCGCCGGCTGGATGGTTCTCCCGTTTACGTACTGATCAACGCGGTTGCGGTACGCGACTCACAAGGAAGAATTATCCAGCACCGCGGCCTCATGCTGGACATCACCGAACTGAAGAGTTCTCAGACGGAATTGCAGCGTGAAAGAGATTTTTCGGGAAAAATTCTAAGCCACACCCAAAGCCTGATTTTGGTGGCGGACACGGCCGGGCTGATCAGTTATGCAAATCGGCGCTGGCACGAGATGGGCTACGAGCAGAACCAGCTTCTCGGTCTGCCGCTGGAGCAATTGGCTGCCCCTTCACGGCGAGACGCATTGCGTGAAGCCCTGGCTGCGATTTCGTCCGGGCGGCAAGTCGATAACCTCGATTTACAAATATTGCGCGGCGACGGCAATGTACGGCAATTTTCCGTGAACCTCAGTCCCATGCGAGACGAGCAGGGCAACGTTATCAGTCTGATCGTTGTCATGAGCGACGTCACCGATGCCGCCACGCTGCAAGCCAAACTCATTCATGCGGAAAAAATGGCCGCTGTGGGCCAGTTGGTCTCCGGCGTCGCTCATGAAGTGAACAATCCGCTCACCGCCATTCTGGGCTTCTCCGATCTGCTGCTGGAAAACTCCGAGCTTCCGGAAAGCGCGCGCAAAGATCTGCGCGTTATACAGCAGGAAGCGCAGCGTACCAAGCAGATCGTTCAGAACCTGCTGAGTGTGGCGCGGCAAACGCCTCCACAGCGCCAGCCGGTTCAGTTGAATTTTGTCCTGCGGCGTACTGTTCAACTGCGCGCGTATGACTTTCAGAGCCATGGCATAGAAGTTATCGAGCGGTTCGATCCGGACCTGCCCAATGTGATTGGCGACTCGCATCAGCTACAGCAGGTATTCCTGAATATTCTGAACAATGCCTACGACGCGGTAAGGCAGGCCGGCCTGGCAGCCCGCATTGAGATCACGACCGCCAGACGTGCCGGTTTCGTCGAGGTCTCGTTCCGTGATAACGGCCACGGCATTTCCAATCCGGAGCGTGTTTTCGATCCGTTCTTTACTACCAAGGAAGTGGGAAAGGGAACGGGGCTAGGCCTTAGCATCTGCTACGGCATTGTTCGCGGGCATGGGGGCGAGATCGCATGCCACAACAATGCGGATGGCAAGGGCGCAACCTTTGTTGTTCGCCTCCCGGTGGTGTTGGAGCCTGCCCCAGTTAGCGCTAGTCCTGGAGTCTTGCAACCATGACCTTGTCCGCAGCTGAATCGGCCTCCGCTCAGTCTCCCTTACCGGTTTTGCTGATTGAGGACGAACCCGCAGTTATGGACCTGCTTCGTACCACCCTGGAGCGTAGCGGCTACACCGTCATGTGCTCGGGCTCGGGAGCGGAAGGCCTGCGCCTGCTGGAATCCGGACGATTTCTTGGCGTAGTCTCCGACATGCGAACCCCGGGCGGCGTAGACGGCGCCGATGTGCATGCCTGGGTTGTGCAGTACCGGCCTGATCTGGCGTCAAGGGTCGTTCTGATTACCGGCGACATTGCAGATGAGCAGACTGTAACGAAGCTGCGCAAGACCGGGGTCCCCTGGGTCGAAAAGCCATTCGGGGTTCAGCAACTAATTTCCGTAGTCCAGCAAACTATGGGGAAGGCACTGTGACTGAAGATCTGCGCATTCGCCTCCTGGTCGTGGATGACGAGCAGAGCATCCGGCAACTTTGTACGACTGTTGGGGAGGGCCTGGGCTTCATTTGTATGGAAGCTGATGGCGGCGATACGGCATTGGCACTGCTCGAGGAGCAGCCCGCGCACATCATCCTGACTGACTTGGTTATGCCCAGAATGTCGGGACTCGAGTTCCTGGAAAAAGTAAAAAAGCTGCTGCCGCGAACAGAAGTCGCGGTCATGACCGGCCACGGTTCGGTGGAAACAGCGGTACAAGCGATGAAGCTTGGCGCTTACGACTACATCGGCAAGCCCTTCTCCCCGCTGGAAGAACTCCGGCTTTTCCTGCGCCGCATGGCCGAGAAGGTCCGGCTGGTTGAAGAGAATGAATTCCTTCGCGAACGCGCGAACACCGAAAGCGAACTGCACGGGATCGTCGGCTCATCGGCCAAAATTCAAGATGTGCTGCGCATGATCACACGCCTGAAAGACACGCATACCCCTGTCCTGATCATGGGTGAGAGCGGTACCGGCAAGGAGCTTGTCGCTCGCGCCATTCACTTTCGCGGAAATTACGCTAAAAAGCCTTTCGTGGCCGTCGATTGTGGTTCTTTGGTTCCGACACTCATCGAAAGCGAGCTGTTCGGCTACGAGAAAGGCGCGTTCACGGGAGCACTGAGGTCCAAGGCAGGATTGTTTCAGTCTGGCAACGGAGGCACCGTCTTTCTTGATGAAATAGGGGAGCTCCCACTGGAAATGCAAGCCAAACTGCTACGTGTCTTGCAGGAAAAAGAGATACGTCCGGTGGGAAGCAATCAATCGGTGAAAATCGATGTGCGGGTGATTGCGGCGAGTAACCGGGATCTGGAATCTGAATACCGTAAGGGCACATTTCGTAAAGACCTGTACTTCCGCTTGAATGTGGTTACGGTACACCTGCCGTCATTGCGCGAGCGCCGGTCGGATGTCCCGATGCTGGCACACTGGTTTCTGGAGCGCTACGCCCCCGGTGCGTCTGTGCAGATCACGACCGCGGCCATGAAATCACTCTTGCAATATGACTGGCCGGGAAACGTGCGGGAACTGGAAAACTGCATTGAACGAGCTGTGGCTTTGGGCAGTGGCCGTCTCATCGACGTCAGCGATCTGCCTCCCAGTCTGGCAGAGGCGTTCGCCTCGCTCGATCGGCCCGCAGATTCGACCGGGGCAAGTCTATCCTCGACCGATCTTGAGGACATTGAAAAAGCAACCATCCAAAAAGTCTTCGATCAGGTTAAGGGTGACAAGGCGATGGCGGGAAAAATGTTAGGAATCAGTCGGGCTACCTTGTATCGAAAACTGAAACGCTACAACATAGGACCCCGAGCCACCCTTCCTCCAGGCAGTTCAGCGCTGCAGTGATCCGTCATTGCCAAAGCCACATCTTTTGAGACAGCGTATCACTCTGAGACGGGTTGCCTCCTGAATCCTGTTTCCCGACACCTGCCTAACGCTGCATCAGCTCTGAATTCTTACACTTAGAATCAACATCCCGTTCCGGAACTTTGGCGTAGCTCGTGCACATGAACCCACGACACGGTTCGGGGCGCCATTGCATCGGCTAACCGGCCGGATGGGGCCCAGGCCGTGTCGATCACGGTGTTTGGGGAATTGCTGTGCCCAGCCAGGCTACAAGCAGATCGCGCCAAGTGGGCGAAGGCTCCACCGCCAAGCTGGCGAAATTTTTCAGTGACGCAAGTCCGCTGCGTATTCCTATACGCCTCACACGAATTGGCAGTGAGGACCAGGCCGGCAGCGAAAGTACAGTGATCGAATACGGCACGCCGCGCGAGGTGCTGTTTGCCTCCGCGCTGCCATTGCAATTTGCCGACACTGTGCGTCTTCAAAACTCGGATGGCACTCTCGATGCGGAAGCCTCGGTGGTGGCACTGCAATACGCCGGAGGCCGCATTACAGTCGCTGCCCGCTTTACCAAAGAAGTTGCAAACTGGATTGTGAAACCATGACTCGCAACGCAAACGCTTACGACCCGACGGGCGAATGGTACTCGGTGCGCCTTCTCTATCCTCTTTACACCGCTCTGGGGCGTGAATTCGTCATCGACTTAACCGCGTGCAGTGATCTCGAAGGCGGAGCTGATCCCGCTTCGCAGAAATCAATCGAGACAGTCCGCAAATGGTTCCAAGATATTGATCAGCGGATCCAGGTGTATCAGCTTCGCCAGTTTCTGCAAATGACGAGCCTTACCAGCGAGGAGGGTCTCGCCACGTGGCTGCAGCACCACTTACGCAAGCCGAAGCGGACGGACTCGGATCGCGACAAGATCGATTTCCTGCTCGTTCAACTCTTTGCCCACTGTGCGCCACCGCGACTCGAGGACTCTGATGTCACCCTGGCTTACGTGGGCCAGATCCTGGGCCCGGTGATCGGCAACGTGGAGATGACGCTGCCCGAGTCTCTCAAGCCGCTGGAACAATTTACGGAATCGTCAAACAGCTGCCAGAGTTTGAATGAGCTGCTCAGCAGCGGCACCTTGGAGCAGGAACGTAAACTCAAGGCTTCGGTTAGAGAAAAGTACTTTGAACCCATCGCCATGGTGGCGTTTGCACGCTTCAACTTCCTGCTGCGACGAGTCTTCTTCCGGCTCATGCACCAGGACCTGAACGCGATTCTCGATGGATTGCGTGATCTGGAGCTGCAAGGCGTGAGCACATTGGATTGCCGCTCGGCGCAATTTGCAGGAGATGAACAGATTGGCCGCTTGCGAATGATCTGTCAGTCCTGGAAGGTGATGTTCCACGCTGAATATTCGTCCGGCCAACCGCTCAAAATGCTCGTGGATCTTCGCAAGGTAGTTGAAGCTGCTCTCGGACATAGTGGAAAAAGCACGGAACAAGCCACTCCTGGTGCAAAGGCTATGGCGGCAGCCGCCGGCGCTCAATCAGCAGCGGGCCATTCCCCCGTCGCGGAATTCAAAGTGGTGAGTGCACCGCCGGATGCCGACGCTGAAAGCCCTGACAACGCCATTTGAAGATGCGGACACGGGAACAAACAACAACAATTCCGTGGAGATTAGTAGGTGGATCACAATACCGCACTAATAGTCTCAGATGACAGCCAACTCTCCCGTGCCATCGTAAGCCGATGGCAAGCGGAGCCGTGCGCTCCTGCATTCACGCTTATACGAAGTGACGTTTGCAAGGACTTGAATCCCGAGTCTTACGATTTGGCCATTGTCGGAGGTCTGCGCCACGAGTGCCTCTCTTCAGTGCTGGAGGTCCTGGCCGCAAGCGAACGGCCCGTGTTGCTCGTGGGAGAGGATGGTCATTGCGAGCGCGTCATCTCAGGCCATCCTTCGATAAAGGTTCTGCCCAGAGAAGCGAATTGGCTGGACACAGTGGTGCTGGTTTCCACAGAAACACTCAAGTTTTCACAAGCTCTGAAGTGTTTGCGCCAGACGGAGCATGCAAATCGTGTACTCGAACGCCAGGCAGCGCTGGGACGTTACCTCTTGGAAATCCGGAATGCACTGAATAATTCTTTAACTTCGGTTCTCGGCAACTCTGAGTTGTTGCTCAGTGAGCCCGAAGATCTGTCCCCGGCGGCCGGTTTGCAGATTGAAACTATCCGCAACATGGCTGTTCGGATGCACGAAATGCTGCAGCGCTTTACGTCACTGGAAAAGGAATTGAAGCTAATCGAGAAACAGGAAGTGACTGAAGCCGAGACGAAAGCTCAACAAGTCAGCGCAAGTTCCTAAGCAGAACAATCAGGACTGAACCTTGCCACTACTGGGAGGGGCAACGCCGTCCTTCCCCAAATCGGCGTGAAAACTTCTCCCACACCCTGGACACGTAATCTTCCCATTGTGTTCGGCAATCTCTCTGAGGAAAGCCGAAAACACCTGCCCGCAATCCTTGCACTGGAAATCCAGTCTCTCTTCCGCCATGTGGTTCAGTATAGAACGCTAGTTCTGATTCACAGCAGCGATATAACAGTTGAATCGCAAATACGAAGGGTTCGACTACGCTTTGCGCAGTGACGACTACACCTTGTTTCGCCACCAAAACGAGGAAGACGATGCGTTCGACATGCGAAAAGGCGGCGCAACTTGTGCGCCGCCTTCGTCGTGCTGAGCCAGAGTTTAGTGCTGTACGCGGAGCAGCATGCGCGTTCCGCTGTCCAGCCGGACATTGCTGTTGCGTGAACTGATCACTCCAGACCCGCTGGTTGCCGAGGAACCTGCCGATGACAGGCTCATGCCAGACATGCCAATCACGCCCTGGCTGTCTGAGGTAAGGCCCGCCGCACCGCTTGCGTTCGTCGCATGCGCTGTGTTCAGGGCGCCTCCGGTTGCAGTGCTGGTTGTATTCGCCAGACCTCCAGCGCTGGACGTTACTCCTCCCAATGCACCGCGCCCAGCCGACCGGGAAGCTCCTGCCATCCCGCCCACGTTGCCGCTGGTCATCATGGAATCGTCTGCGGCGGCAGCCGCGGCTTCGGCTTGGGAGTTAGAAATAGCCTGAATACCCACTGCGATGGGCACCTGCCTTCCATCTTTCAATACGGCGTGGTCAAATGCGATTCCGACTTGCGAATCGGATTGTCCATTGCCCGCCGCCTTGGCTTCCGTCACCTTGCCGATGAGCCTGGAGCCTTTCGGAATGATCACCTGGCCGTCGGACTTCACATCCTGCGTAGTTTTGGCTACGACTTCATCGCTAGGCTTGCTCTTGCGCGCATCCACAGGCTTCACGAGCTCAGCCTGAAACGTGCTGCCGCTTGTGAGTTGTCCTGAATTTGCCGCCTGCACTTGGCGGTTCTTGCCGGAGACGGAGGCGTCCTGAGTAGCCGTCGCAGAAGTTGCAGAGTTCGCCTGCGCTCCGGATTTGTCAGCGGAAACAGAAGTCTCCTGCGAAGCCGATCCGCTGGCCTGCGCATCGACTGAACTCTGCGCCAGAGATATCCCGGTAAGTAGAACTCCAGTCAGCAGTGAAGCAATGGTTCTATTCATTGAGATTCCCCCACAAAAATTTTGAAGAGTTGCCGGTTGGCCCAAATGCACCAAACCAGGCCGAATTCAGAGTTGTTGGATGCAGCCTCGCTGCCAGCGGTAAGGAAGATGAATTCGTCGTAAAAACACTTTGGGTCTAGCACTTAAACAGCATCAGGTATCCCCGGTATTACCCGGGTAACTGTGTAAAATTGCACGAATCCCGGCAAGAGTTGCCGAAAATCCGAAAAAACAGAATCACACTCTGACCTGCGCTAAATTCCCGCTGTGTTGTCGTCACAGTGCTACAAGTAGCCGCTTTGCAACTCGAGCCACGCGTACAAAACCATACAACGCGAATAACTGACGAGGCAGGCTTATGGTCGACCATTCAGCAACGCTGGGCGTTGACGCGAGCCGCCACGCGAATCGCAGTCGATCTCGCTTGCGTTCTCTTGTGTCCATCATCAGGCGAAAGTAGCGAAAAGAATCCGGATCAATTTTCTTCCTGCCAACAACAATCGGGATGACACGCGCGGCAAGCCTTTCGAGATCGCGATCGGCCTTGACGAGTGCTGGGGGAGGCGTTCCAAGAAGCCTCTGTACGAGCGAGAACGTAACCGCGACGATTCGTTCCACGCCAAGCTGCCGTGCCCGACACATGAGTTCACGCCAGTCGATCGCTGCACATCTGGCGAGTTGTGCGATATCGCACAACCAGGAGAGTTGAACCCAGGCATGTTTGGCCGCATGCACGCACAGAACGGGCATCAGATCTTCGGGGCAGAGCGTCTGCATGAAAGCTCCGCCGACCTCTACGTCAACAGCGCGGGCAAATAAGCTCTCTATGTCAAACTTGACGGCATAGAAGCGCGGCAAGATGTTCCATTTGAGTTCCAGCAGGTTTCTTGCCTGCGGACTATCAAATGTGTACTCGTAACCCGATTTCAGGTAAGCGTACTCTTCGCGATTGTTGAGCCGCAGCCCGGGTTTGTATCCAAGCTCTGCCAGTGCGGGCCTCGCTCTCGGCACATCTTCCGCACGGATAAGCAAATCAAGATCGGAGAACTGACGGCTCGCAACGTCTCCGTAAAGAATTTGCGCAAGTACCGGCCCCTTATATGGCAGTACTTTAATGCCGCGATTCTGAAGATGAGCGACAACGCGTACCAGCTCGCGAGTGAGCCAGAGCGTCTGACGCGCGTTGGCGTCGTACGCTTTACGCAGGCCTTGCAAAAGGTGAATCTCCCCATAGCTCACGTTTTGCGAAAGCTGCCGGTAGAGCTGCGGGATCACGCCATGTTGCAGGGCAAGCTGAAGTAAGAAATTCCAATCGACTTGCCCTGAAAGGAGGGAATGAATCCGCTGCGTGCGTGCCAGGGCGGCCGCATCGGCGCAGCAGGCGAGCAGGAGATCAAATTCCGGATTGACCAGAACCAATCTTTCCGGCTGAGCTACTTGCGCCACTCGCGCTGTTGCAGAAGCCATAGGCGTAAGCCTCTGTTTCGATGCTAACGTCAAATAGTCTGTTCGACGCACGAGAGAACCAGCAGCGCCACTACAAACGACAGAACTGAAGCAATTACTTTGAAGTCTGAGTCAGCACATGGAAGGCATAATTCTGGAATCCGTCAGCAAGACATTTCGTCATCGCCCTGCCCTGTTCAACTGGTTGGGACGGGAGCAACGCGGCGAGACTCGGGCTCTCACATCGGTATCGCTAACCGTTTCTGCAGGGACTGTTCTGGTTCTGCTGGGACCCAATGGGAGCGGCAAGACCACGTTGCTGAAGCTGGTGTCAACCATGCTTCTGCCTGACCACGGATGGATTTCGGTTAACGGAGCCGATACGCGTAAGCAAGCGGGCAAAGTTCGTCAGAACGTCGGGTTTGCCGTGGTGACCGAGAGATCGTTTTTTCCTCGCCTAACCGCCCGGGAGAACCTGGAATTTTTTGCTGCGCTTGATGACGTAGCTCGCAAGTGCCGTAAACAGCAGGTCGAAACTATCTTGCAACAAGTCGGCCTGTCACATGCCGCAGATCGCTTGGTCATGAAATTTTCCAGCGGCATGTGGCAAAGACTGGGAATCGCGCGCGCGCTGCTAAAGAATCCCTCAGTGATCCTGTTGGATGAGCCGACACGCAGCCTCGACCCGGGTTCGGCCACCCAGTTTTTCGACCTCGTTCGCACACTGGCTGCCCAAGGCGCCGCCGTCATTCTTGCCACTCACAGCTTTCAGGAGGCGCTTGCGGTCGGAGATTTCGTCGCCGTGCTGGATCACGGGCGACTATCAGCCTTTCGAAGCCTCTCAGCATTGCAGCAGGAGGAAAAACTGCGGTCCTTCTATTTCGAGTCCACAGGAGACTTCGAGGAATCCGCTCAGCTGGTCTCGAGGGGAGCCTAGTGACTCTCGGCTCTCTGATCGACAAAACGATTGCCATTCTTCGACGCGATCTGCTGATTGCAGTCCGTTACCGCTCGGGCTTTGTGATCACAGCCGCAGGAAGTCTCGCCCAACTCGCAGCGTTCTACTATCTGGCGCGCGCGGTAGGGCCGAGCTTTCGTCCTGATGGCCTGGATTACTTTCCCTTTGTGCTGGTCGGCACAGGACTGTTCTCGTTCCTCATAAGCGGAATGAATTCTTTTGTGCAGATTGTGCAGGAGGCGCAACAGGCCGGTACCCTCGAGATTCTGATGAGTACCTCGACACCCGGTCCTGTGTTGCTGTTTCTTAGCGCGCTATCTGCGCTTACCGGACACACGCTTCGTCTGTTGTTTTATCTGGGAGCGGGATTGTTCCTGTTCGGCGTGTCCGCTAGAACTCTCAACATTGCAAGTTGTCTAACAATTCTTGGACTGTCGATCATGTCGGCCATGAGTATCGGCATTGTGGCGGCGGCGGTTCAATTGGCGATTCATAAAGGCTCCGCGGTGCTTTGGCTTTTCAGTTCCGCGAGCTGGTTAACGACGGGTGCACTCTTTCCTCTAACGGCTCTACCCGGACCGGTTCGCGCCGTGGCGCAATGGATTCCGCTTACCCATTCTCTTCAGGGAATGCGTTCGGCGTTGCTGCAAGGTGCCCGTCTCCCTTCTTTGTTGCCCGAGATCAGCGTACTGGCTCTCTTTTCTCTCGTGCTGCTACCTTCCAGTTTATGGCTGTTCTCCTGGACACTGCGGCGCGCCCGCTTGCAGGGTACTCTCTCCTATTACTAGACGGCAGCGCGAATCAGCAACCACAATAGCGACTACAGATGTCAATTGTTGCGACCCCTCGATTGCCCGAAATGATTTTGAGGATTTTCCCATGACTGATCAGAGCTGGCCTGTCGAAGCGAGCAACGCGGCAGAGCACGAGTCCACTAGAAAACCTTATCAAAAGCCGGATTTCCAGTTCGAGCGCGTGTTTGAAACCCTGGCTTTGGCGTGCGTGAAGACTACGCTCCCACACGATAACTGTGCCTCGCCCAAAAAATCATAATGATTGCCCAAGCCCGCGATAAGAGTAAACGCAGCCTAGCTGCCGAAGTTTTGCGGTCCGGTCTGCACCTGCGCTTGCGCGCTATGGGAACCAGCATGCTGCCGACCCTGTGGCCGGGTGATCTTCTCACTATCGAATCTGTCGCGGTCGAGCAGGCGAAACGTGGTGACTTGATTCTGTTCATGCGCGAAGGGCGATTTTTTGTGCACCGCCTGATAGCGAAGGTCGAGGCCGATGCCATGTTGATCACGCGCGGCGATTGTCTGTCCGCTGGAGATGCGCCGGTATCGGCGAAAGAATTTCTCGGAAAAGTTGTGCAGGTACAGCGGCGAGGGTTGAGCTTTGCGCCAAGCCCCAGGCTTTCACGCGTTCGACTCGTCATTGCACGACTGCTTTGTCATTTTTCTCCTCTACAACGGTTGACTTTGGGAATCTATGCGCGCTATCGAGCGGCTCACTTTGATCTCGCGCTAGCCGAGGATGCTTGTTGACCACACCGGCGACTGGCGCACACGAAATCTGCGTTGAAATCGGCAGTCACCCCGTCTTGTTGCGTACTCCGGACCATACCTACCGTGAGCGATTGGCGAACCGGTATGCCGGTTTTTTGACCGATGGTTCGCATGCAGACCTGAAATTTGATATTGACCTGGTCGCGCCGCTTGACGACATGGGCGATGACGACGTCGAAATCGAGGTAGAAGCGCGCAGTGGCATCTGGCGCCTGCGGCGAAGTGATTTTCGAGCAGAGTGGGATTGCCGAGCCGGACGCGGATACATCCGCCAGGCGCCAACCCCGTACTCCACGGACTCCATCCTGCGTATCGTGCACACCCTGCTGCTTGCAGGAGAAGGCGGCTTCTTGTTGCATGCCGCAAGCTGCATCCGCAATGGCCGGGCTTTGCTTTTTTCCGGAGTTTCCGGAGCGGGCAAGACTACGATTTCACGACTTGCGCCTGCGGACACAACACTTCTAAGTGACGAAATCTCGTACATCCGGCGCGACGGAACAGCCTACCGCGCCTTCGGTACACCGTTCTTCGGTGAACTCGCACGCCCGGGTGACAACTGCTCTGCTCCGTTGGGTACGCTTTTCTTTCTTGAAAAAGGGTTTGAAAACAAGATCGAGGCCATACCGAAATCTGAAGCTCTGCGGAAGTTGCTTCGCAACATTCTTTTTTTTGCCGAAGATCCAGACTTGGTCAAAGTCATTTTCCGTTCAGCCTGGGAATTTGTGGAACGTGTTTCCATGAGTCGGCTGACTTTTCTCCCGGACGAACGAGTTTGGAGCGTCATTCGATGAGTGAAAGATACGTGCTGAGAAGTTCAGCGATTGCCTCCCGCCTGTTGGGAGGCGAGATGATGGTCATGTCCGCCACAGATTCCACCTTCTTCACTTTGAATGAGGTTGCCACCACAATCTGGCAGGCAGCGGACGGACACACGCCGCTTTCCGAGATTGTGACCAAAAGCGTGTGCCGCGCCTTCGAGGTTGAGCCGGAGACTGCGCTTCAAGATGCGCAGTCTTTCATCGACAAACTCTCCGGCCATGGCATCCTGCTGGTCTCCGACCAGCCACTCGAACTACAGCCCGCCGGGAGTCCGGAGGCGGCATGAGCCTAACCCAGAACATGAATCGGCGAGCTCTGGCTTTAGGCGTGCCCTGGGCTTGTCATCTCGACATCACTTATCGCTGCAACGAACGCTGTGTTCACTGCTATCTGGAGCACGATGATCTCGGCGAGATGACCACAGCCGAGATCAAAGATGTGTTGGATCAATTGGCACAGGCAGGCACGCTGTTTCTTACGCTCAGCGGTGGGGAAATATTCATGCGTCGTGATTTCTTTGAGATCCTGGAGTATGCCCGGCGCCTGCTTTTCAACGTGCGACTCAAGACTAATGGCGTCATGATTCGCCAGCCGGAAGCTGAACGTCTGCTGCGGCTGGGGGTTGAGCAGATTCAAATCAGCGTTTACTCGCATCGTGCGGAAGTTCATGACGCGATTACCAAGCTGCCGGGCTCACTCAGAAGAACGATCAATGCTATCCAGTTTCTGAAATCACAGGGTTTGAACATCATTCTGGCGAACGTCTTGATGACGGCCAACAGGCACGACCATGCAGGAGTACGGGCGCTGGCGCGCGAACTGGGAGTAACTTACAGCCTGGATCCCACAATCACTCCCAAGATTGATGGTGACAGGTCAATTCTGAACCTGCGCGTTTCCGGATCAGAGCTGAATCAGCTCTTTCGTGAAGATGATCTCGTCGGGGATGCTGAGCAATACTGTGCGCCGCCACCGCCCCCGGGCGAAGACGAAATGCAGGCCCTTCCCTGCCATGCCGGGCACACTACGATCTACATCTCACCCTACGGTGATGTTTTCCCCTGCGTGCAGTTTCCGCTGCCGAGCGGCAACGTGCGCCGGCAGAAATTCATTGACATTTGGCAGAATTCCTCGGCGCTTAAGGATGTTCGTTCGATCCGCGTGAAGGATCTGCCGGTCTGCTCAACCTGCAGCCATGCAGGCACATGTTCGCGTTGTCCAGGGCTGGCCTACATGGAAGGGAATATGCGCGGGCCTTCTACTACCGACTGCGAAAAGTCCTACCAACGTACGGGAATTCCATCGGCCAACATGTTGCGAATGGGCAGAACGGATTCGTCGGGAGCATTCGTCCAAATCCAGCCGCTTGCGATCTTAAACTGACCTTCGCTCGAACTACGTGTACATCACCTTGCGCTCGCCTTTTACGATCCGCCCCACGGTATAGGGTTTCTCCCCAGCCCGATCCAGGACGCTTTCCGCTTTCTTGAACTTCTGTGCCGGAATTACCAGCAGCATCCCTAACCCCATATTGAACGTGCGCAACATCTCTTCTCGACCCACATTACCGAGTTTTTCCAGGTGCTCAAAAATCGGCAAAACTGGCCATGACCCCAAATCGATTACTGCGGCCGTTCCGCGCGGCAGCACCCGCGGCAAATTCTCGGTGATGCCTCCACCGGTAATGTGAGCCATGGCCGAGACGCACTCGGCCGCTACCAACTTCTTGATAGCGGGCCAGTAGCTCTTGTGCACCCGCAATAACTCATTTCCGACTTTCCCCTTGAGTTCGTTGACGTAAGTATCGGGCGTGTACTGGGCCACCTCGAAGAGCAGCTTTCGCGCCAGGGAGTAACCATTCGTGTGCAAGCCGTTCGATGCCAGGCCGATGATTACATCCCCCGGCTGAACAGCGTTGCCACTGATGATCCGGTCGCGTTGCGCGATGCCTACGATGAATCCTGCGAGGTCATATTCGCCGTCCTGGTAAAAGCCGGGCATTTCTGCCGTCTCGCCGCCGATCAGAGCACAGCCGTTGTGCTTGCACGCCTCGGCGAGCCCTTCGACGACTTTTTCGGCCACTTCCGCCTCGAGCTTGCCCGTAGCCAGATAATCCATAAAGAAGAGGGGCGTCGCTCCCTGAACGGCGATGTCGTTCACGCAGTGATTCACCAGATCGGCGCCCACGCTGTGGTGGCTATTCATAGCACAGGCGACCTTCAGCTTGGTGCCGACACCGTCAACGCTCGATACCAGTACCGGGTCGGTCCACTTCTCTTTATCTATGGCAAAAACGCTCCCGAAGGCCCCGATGTCGGTCAACACATTGCGATTGAAGGTCTTATGGGCGAGGTACCTGATGCGTTTTTTGGTGCGATTGGCGCGCTCGATGTCCACCCCCGCATCGGCGTAGGTTACGGATGCAGCCTTGGGGTTTTGAGCCACGGGACTCAATCCATTTCTGTTAGTGGGGAATCCGCTGGACGTCTGCTAACCGGAAGCGCGGGTCATTGTAGCACGACTCCGACGTCGAGTTTTGAGCGAGGCTCCAAAATGACGCAACCGATTGAAACTGGGTTCGCAGCGGGCCATCGGCGTCGGGCTTCATGTCGATTGGGCACTTCCCCCGTATGACTTGTTGAAGCTGGCAACAGGGCGTCTTCTTATTGTTACTCACGGTTAGCAGGTTTCCTCTCTTTGACTTCCATCCTCGCTCCACCCTAACATGCTCGGTCACAGACAGGGAGGGCGCGTCACTGCTCAATCAAACGATTTCGCATTATCGGATTCTTGAGAAGCTCGGCGGCGGTGGCATGGGTGTGGTGTACAAAGCGGAGGACACGCGCCTGCACCGCTTCGTCGCGCTAAAGTTTCTGCCGGAAGAAATCGCTCGTGATCCCCAGGCTTTGAGCCGGTTTCAGCGTGAGGCGCAAGCTGCCTCAGCTTTGAATCATCCCAATATCTGCACTATCTACGACATCGGCGAAAGCGAAGGGAAGGCCTTCATCGCCATGGAGTTTTTGGACGGGATGACGCTGAAGCATCAGGTTTCCGGGCGTCCGCTGGATACCGAGACTTTGTTGTCTTTGGCGATTCAGATTGCTGACGCCCTCGACGCTGCGCACGGCGAAGGCATTATTCATCGTGATATCAAGCCAGCCAACATCTTCGTTACCCGGCGAGGAAATGCCAAGATTCTCGATTTCGGCCTGGCTAAGCTCACGCCTGCGGGCAGCAGAGTTGCGGAGACAGCGGCGGCGATGTCGGATGCCACCGCTGGAGTCAGCGTCGAGCACCTGACCAGTCCAGGGATGGCCATGGGCACGGCCGCCTATATGTCTCCCGAGCAGGCGCGGGGCAAAGAGCTGGATGCGCGTACTGACCTCTTTTCCTTCGGCGCTGTGCTCTATGAGATGGCGACCGGCGCGATGCCATTTCGAGGAGACACGACCGCCGTTGTCTTCGAATCGATTCTGCACAAGACGCCAGCGGCGCCGGTGCGGCTCAATCCTGACCTGCCACCCAAGCTGGAAGAGATCATCAACAAGGCGCTGGAGAAGGACCGCGCGTTGCGCTACCAGCATGCTTCGGATATTGCAGCTGATCTGAAGCGTTTGAAACGCGACACAGAGTCGGGACGCGCAGCGGCGTCCACGGGAGTCTCGGAGATTGAGAAGGAGCCTTCGAGCAGCGCAAGTGCGAAGGTTGCGAGCGGAGGAACTGCCGCAGTCGCTATTCCGGGGCGGAAGACTGGTTTGAAGATCGGCGCCACTGCTGCGGTGCTGGTACTCGTGATAGCTGGAGCTCTTCTTTATTACTTCCGCTCGCGGCAGCCTAAAGCTCTCACAGAAAAAGACACCATCGTGCTCTCCGACTTTACCAACAGCACGGGAGACCCGGTCTTTGATGATGCTCTAAAACAAGCATTGGCGGTGGACCTGGGCCAATCGCCGTTTCTCAATGTGCTATCCGACAGAAGGATGAACGAAACCATGCGGCTCATGGGACGTTCTCCGGGCGAACGAGTGACGCGCGAGATGGCCCAGGAAATCTGCTTGCGGACCGGCAGCAAGGCGCTGTTAGTCGGGTCGATTTCGAATTTAGGCAGCCAGTACATTCTCGGACTCGAGGCGATGAACTGCGGCACGGGCGACACGCTGGCGAAAGAACAGAGCACCGCGTCGAGCAAGGAAGATGTAGTCAAAACCTTGAGCGCCACTGCTTCGAACCTGCGAACCAAGCTCGGCGAATCGCTGGCGTCGGTGCAGAAGTTCGATGTGCCCATTGAAGCCACCACACCCTCGCTCGAGGCGCTGAAAACCTTCAGCATGGGAGTGCTGAGTCAGAGCGAAAAAGGAGACTCGGAGGCAATTCCGTTTTTTAAGCGCGCCATCGAGATCGATCCAAATTTTGCGATGGCTTACGCGCGGCTGGGCATTTCTTACGCCAACCTCGGGCAGCCCAGCCTGGCATTGGAGAACCTGACGAAAGCGTATGACATGCGTGATCGCGTGAGCGCGCGGGAAAAACTGCACATCGCTGCCGATTATGCTTACGCCACCGGAGAACTGGAGAAGGAAGCGCAGACTTACGTGTTGTGGATTCAGAGTTATCCTCGCGATCCCATACCTCACATCAATCTGGGGGCTAATGGAACGGCACTTGGGCAATACGAGAAAGCTCTCGCCGAAACCCAGGAGGCTCTCCGCCTCGAGCAAAACAATGTGGTTGCCTTCAGCAATCTGGCGCAAAACTATCTCGCGCTGAACCGGCCTGATGATGCCAAGACTACCGTCGACCAGGCATTCGCGCGCAAACTGGATGGCGGCGCATTGCGTCAGTGGGCTTACTACCTCGCCTTCATGCGTGGCGATTCGACCCAGATGAGCGAGCACCTGAATTGGAGTGCAGGAAAGCCGGCGGCTGAAGATCTGCTGCTCTCGCAGCAATCCGATACTGAGGCTTATTACGGACGGCTGACCAAAGCGCGCGACTTCTCGCGGCGAGCCGCGGACTCGGCAATTCGCGCCGACTCCAAAGAGACGGCAGCGCTCTGGCGGGCGAGTGCCGCGCTGCGCGAGGCGGAATTCGGCAATCCTGCATTGGCGAAGCAAGATGTTGCCGCAGCTCTGGCGCTGTCCCCTGGACGTGACGTGAAGGTGTTGGCCGCTCTGGTTCTGGGACGGGTTGGCGACACTGCTCACGCCAAGGCCTTGACCGACGAGTTGGAGAAGAACAATCCCTCTAACACCGTGCTGAAGCTTTACTGGCTGCCTACGCTTCGCGCCGTCAACGAACTGAACAGCGGAAATGCAGCGCAGGCCGTGGTGCTTCTGGA
>QIAA01000132.1 GCA_003224905.1 Acidobacteriota bacterium | reverse complement strand
GGGATGTGCTACTAACTCCTTTGATCGGAATATTTTACGTGTAAGTACCTTTGCTTCCAAGATTTTACCCCACCCCCGACGCAGCGCCGCCTCAATGGATTCAAAGATTTAGCTCCATCCGGGGGAGACTTACTTCTGCATTCTCCCTTCTGCCTTCTGCATTTTGGCCACTAAGTCCTATGTTGTCTAGATTTTACCCGCAACCCCTTTCGATCCAAAGATTTTGCTCGTGTTCTCACGCCAACCCCATGATTCCCAAAGATCACAGGAGGAGTGGTATACCTCCTGCCGCACACTTCGAACTGATCCCTTCCATGCTCTCGCCAAGCCTCCGGGAATCTGGGAAAATAGAAGCCTAAGCAGCCGGGCAATCCAACCAGCCCACCTCGATCAACCCGGCCGCCAGGTAAGAGTCTATGGCTCCGGAAATCGAAAAAATTCTGACGTTGCCCGACGCCGCTCTCGAGGTAAAGCCCGAATCCTCAACGCAAGCGGCTCTGCACGGTTCGGTGCTGGTGCTGATCCAGTTTGACGTGTGCGAGGAGATCCGTCTCGACCAGCTGCGTGAGCTCCTGGACGCACGCACTCTGGAACAGCCCACCTTCAAACATCCCACACCTGGATATGTCCGCTATCAGCGCCCCCCGGTCGTGGAACCAGTCGAGCCTCTGGTCCTGGACAGCGGCGAACGCCTCCAGGCCCAGATCAAGTACTACGACTATGGCGTCCTCAGCGTGGTCTTCGAGCTGCCTTTCTCGGGCGACTGGGACACCATGGTCGGCTTGGGTAGCCGGTGGGTATGGGACGTAGATTTCGAGCGCCAGGCCTCACGCATTGCGCACCAGAAGCTGCAGCGGGCCAGGCCGGCCCTGGTGAAGCCCTATCCCGACTGGCTGAGTGAGGATTACTTCATTTTTCACGTGTCGCAGGTGGCCGGATCGCCGACCGCCGCACAACTGGTCGCCTCGCACGGGGCACAGATTGCACAGATTGTCCGCGGGGAGACGTGCACGCTGTCCGACGGTGAGCGTAACGAGATTCTGCAGTCGCGCATTTCGTACTACCCCAATGATCTTGCGGTGATCAGCTGGAATGCAGCGTTTGTTTACGACAGCGATGTGGGCGCGGAAACCGCCATTCAGCTGCTGGAGTATGCCAATTCTCAGCTGCTTGAATTCCGCCACTATGACGAGCTGCTTACCCGCGAGTTGGAGAGTGTGTACGCGTCGCTAGATAAAGGTACAGGAATGCTGGCCCGCTGGCGGCTGGCCCGCGATGCCACCAAGCTGCACACTGTGTTGCTCGATGTGACGGAACTGACCGAGCACGCGGATAACGCAATCAAGTTTCTCAGCGACATGTTCTCCGCCCGGCTGTACAAGCTGGCGGCGGGCAAAGTCGGCGTGCCGGATTACAAGAACCTGGTGACGCAAAAACTGCGTACTGCCGAAGAGCTGTATCGCTTCATGGTGGATCAGTTCAACCAGAGCCGCGCGTTCGTGCTGGAACTTATGGTGGTCATTATTCTGATTATCGAGTTGCTGTTCCTCTTCGGGGGGAAAGTCAGCTAGTACATTCAAGGCTCCATGGTGCGGCCAGTTTCCTGTTTGACACTCTTCGGAAGCGGTTGCTATAGTCGAAGAGTTCCCTTTGGACGCGGGTTCGCTTTTAGAGACGTCCGACCGCTGGGATTGTCCAGGTTCGTCCGCCAGGACGAACTCAACACAACCGATAGACTCACGCCAGCTGTCCGCTAAGCAGCCCCGCATCCGTCACGCACTCCGGTGCGAGATACACCGCTGAGAGGCCACAATCTTGTTCGACGACAGCACTGCCCGCGATTTGGATTCCACAACATCTACCAGCGTAGCCGAACGTGCCGAGGGTTCTCCGGAAGAATCCGGGGCGCACGACGACAGGTCGCACCTGCCCGAAGCCGTTAAAGACACCGATGAAAAGCAGGCTCCTGCCACCGACGACTTTGCCGCTGCCCTTGAGAACTTCACCACGGAAACCGAAGAAGCTGTCAGTGAAGACCACGTTCTCAAAGGAACGGTCCTGAAGATCACGCCGACTCACGTGGTCGTGGACATTGGCGCTAAATCCGAAGGCATGCTGCCCTTGCCTGAGGTTCTCGACGCTGCGGGCAAGCCAAAATTCCACCCGGGTGACGAAATTGATGTCATGCGGGAAAAGGGTGAGACGGAGGAGGGCTACATCAACCTCTCTCACCAGAAAGCGCAGCGGATTCGCGCGTGGGACGAAATTGAGCATGCGTACAACGAGAAGAAACCTTTTCAGGCGCAAGTCGTGGAGCGGATTAAGGGAGGCCTAACGGTAGACATTTTAGGCGCCCGCGCCTTCCTGCCCGGTTCGCAGGCAGATCTTCGTCCGGTCCGGAATCTGGACGGTCTGAAGGGTCAGACCTTTGATGTGGCGATCGTCAAGTTGAACAAGAAGCGCGGAAATATTGTGGTCTCCCGCAAGCAGATCCTCGAAGAGGAGCAAAACGCCAAGAAAAGTAAGACCCTGGAGCATCTGGAAGAAGGCGGAGTTCTGACTGGAGCGGTCAAGAACCTGACGGAGTATGGCGCATTTGTCGATCTCGGGGGAATTGACGGCCTTTTGCATATTACGGATATGTCTTGGGGACGCCTAACTCATCCCAAGGATCTCGTAAATGTCGGAGATCAAATCCAAGTCAAAGTCCTGAAGTTCGATAAGGAGAAGCAGAGAGTCTCGCTGGGCTTCAAGCAACTCACTCCCGATCCATGGCTGGATGCGTCGCATCGCTATCCAGTCGGAGCACACGTGCACGGGCGAGTGATCAGCGTTACTGATTACGGCGCATTCGTGGAACTGGAACAGGGAATCGAAGGTCTGGTGCACGTCAGTGAAATGACCTGGTCGAAGCGCATGAAGCATCCTTCGAAGTTGGTCAATGTGAACGATCAGGTCGAGTGTGTGGTGCTCAGTGTGAACCCGGCTGAGCGTCGTATTTCGCTAGGTATGCGCCAACTAGCAACCAACCCCTGGGATTCGCTTCACGATAAGTATCCCGTCGGGGCAACAGTGGAAGGCAGAGTTCGCAACCTGACCGAGTTTGGGGCATTCATTGAGATCGAAGATGGCATCGATGGGTTGGTTCACGTCAGTAACCTGAGCTGGACCAAACGGGTGAAGCATCCTTCTGAGGTTCTGAAGAAGGGCGATCGGGTAAGAGCCATCGTTCTTGCAATTGAGCCCGATAAGCGCCGCTTGTCGCTGGGCGTAAAACAACTGCAACCGGACGCCTGGGAGACATTCTTTGAGCAGCATCATATTGGAGACATACTGCATGGAAAGGTGCTGCGGGTCGCCAGCTTCGGGGCGTTTGTTGAAATTGCCGAGGGCATCGAGGGCCTGTGCCACAACTCAGAAGCCATGGCTGAGAACGGGCAGCCGGTGCGGCTCGAGCCCGGCCAAGAGCACGATTTCAAGATCATCAAGATGAACCCGGATGAGAAAAAGGTTGGATTAAGCATCCGGGCTGTCGGTGAGGAAGCTTCGCGCACAGAAGTGGAGGCTTACAAGCATCCCGCTTCCAGCACGGGGAGTTCGACTATCGGCGAACTGGTGTCCTGGAAGCGCGCGGGGAACGAAAACAGTTAGCAATAAACGAGGGAAGATTGCGTTCGCGAACCGGGGTCGATAGGCCAGTTCTCGGTTCTCAGTTTCCAGCTATCCTCCCGCTGCGAACTTCACTTCTACCAATCTGCGGTCTTCTTCAGAAACCCTAAACATCTCTCGCGGTTTCAACCCCATGAAGCTGGCCAGAAAAACTTCCGGGATTTGATTAATCCGAGTGTTGTAGGTGTTCACATCGTCGTTGAAGAACTCGCGACGGTCTGCAATGCGCTCTTCCAATTCCGAAATCCGGTTCTGAAGCCGTAAGAAATTGTCATTGGCCTTGAGCTGGGGATAATTCTCAGCCACGGCGAACAGGCCGCGCAGTGCTCCCGTTAGCAGTAAATCGGCTTGCGCCTTCTGCGAGATGGTTATGGCGCTAATGGCAGCCGCTCGCGCCTGCGCCACGGATTCCAGCGTTTGCCGCTCGTGTTGCATATAGCCTTTCACGGTCGCAACAAGATTGGGGATTTCATCGTGCCGCTGCTTCAGCAGAACATCGATGTTCGCCCAGGCCCGATCGTTGTCATTCCGTAACCGGACCAGCTCGTTGTAAAGCATGACGACATAAGTCAGAAGTCCGGCTACGAGGAAGAACGTTGCTGTCCAGGCTACGATGCTGGTGACCATGAATTCCTAGCGATAGGGACGTGAGATCGTGAAAACGCCAGAATGCTACTGGAATGCCGGCATAGGAGCAAGCAGGGACTATTTATCGATGCGCAGATTTATATTGACACTGGGCCGCGTATCAAATTGGCTGACGGTTTTCGTGTCGCTTTTGTGGCCTTCATGCTGCGCGTAGACTTCGTAATCGATATTCGGCGAGAGTGCGGGAAAACGGTATACGCCGTCCGGTCCGACGATAAAGCTTTTTACCGCGCGCGTGCGGGTATTAGATAGATAGACAACCGCATTTACCAGCGCCTGATCCTGTTTGCCGGTGACTTTTCCGGTGAGCAGCCGGCCGGAGTCGTTGCTCTTGTCTTTGGCATAGGAAGCCGTTGCCGCAATGATTGCTAGCGCAGCCACAACTAACGCGAGAACTTGTGTGTGTCGCAGTTTCATTGACTCCTCCCCCAAGCCAGCGCGATTCAGAGTTTCTGGTATTTTAGATGCAATCCGATGTCCGCACGCTCATCATTGTCGATGTGGACCGTAACCTCGGAGCCAGCTTGTAACTTCTTCGCGGAATTAAGTTTATAGTCCTTTAGATCAGCAGTAACCAGGTAATCTGCAACTCCAGCGGGAACGCGCTGCGCAAATTCGCCGTGATGGTCGGAATAGAGTTCCCACTTCCGTTTCCTCTGATCTGTCCTGCGAATTCTGATTTTGACGCCGTATAACGGACGATCGTCAGGTCCCCAAACAGTACCAAAAATCAATGCATACGGCTTCTCATTTTTTTTATGATGGTGATCTGCGGCAAAGCTCACCGCTGAAACAGAGTTGAGATAGATCACAGAGATGAGCAGTGCAGGAACAAACGCACATGAAACACAAGAGCGGGGAAATGCCGGAGAACAGCAATAGGACAACAGCCCCCTAGGAGTAATCACCGTCTTCGGTTTCCTCTTCTGAGTCCTCCTCTTCTTCGTAGTCCTCCTCATCGACAGGTTTCAGTTCGAGGGGACTGACGGTAACCACTTCGAAGTCGCTTCCACACTCCGGGCAGGAGACGATTTCGCCTTCATCGACCTCGTCTTCCTCTACGTCGAGATCCGTCTCGCACTCGGGACACAAAACCATAATTGCCTCCAATCTATCCAAGGCCCACCTGTTAATATTTAGTTTCTCCCTGCCCGGAGGTCAAGTGGCTGCGGCCTCGATCGGGCATCCTTTTCTTGTCTCCCTCTCCGGGCTGAAACAACCGTTGTCTTTAAGGGTGGGATGACGAGCCGGTTGATTGATGCTCAAGAACCAAGCCATCTCGATTGTTGGTAAGCTCCGAGAGAAAGGCTACGAGGGATATCTCGTCGGCGGATGCGTGCGCGATCTGCTGCTCGGGCGCGAACCGGCAGATTACGACGTTGCAACCGACGCTACGCCTGACGAAGTGATGCGCATTTTCCCGCGGACGTACGCCGTAGGGGCTCAGTTCGGTGTCGTGCTGGTGCCGGTCGCGCAATCGCATGCAAAACCTGACGAAAAAACGATAGAAGTCGCCACGTTTCGCAGTGACGTCAGCTACTCTGACGGCCGCCATCCGGATGCAGTGCGCTTCAGCAAATCTCCCCGCGAGGATGTGCAACGGCGCGACTTCACCCTCAACGGGCTGCTGCTAGATCCGCGAACAAACGAAGTGCTCGACTTTGTGGGCGGGCGCAAGGACCTGGAAGCGGGGGTCATTCGAACCATCGGTGATCCAAAACTGCGCTTTGCTGAAGACAAGCTGCGCATGTTGCGGGCTGTTCGTTTCGCGGCGCGCTTTGGATACAAGATTGAGCCGGACACGTTCGCGGCAATTCAAAAACTTGCACAGGAAATCCATCTTGTTTCCCGCGAGCGCGTGCGCGATGAGCTCACCAAGATGCTCACCGAAGGCCAAGCGCGCCGGGCATTTTTGCTGCTAGACGAGACGGGACTGCTGCGAGAAGTTCTCCCGGAAGTCCAGAGAATGAGGGGTGTCGAGCAACCGCCGCAGTTTCATCCTGAAGGCGATGTCTTCGTGCACACTCTGCTCCTGCTCGACAGATTGCCACAGCCTTGCCCGATCATCCTGGCATGGGGCGCACTGCTGCATGATGTTGGGAAGCCGCCTACATTTCGCATCGCTCCCGACCGCATCCGCTTTGACGGCCACGTAGACATAGGCGTGAAAATGGCCGAGGAAATTTGCCAACGCCTGCGCTTTTCGAACCACGATACCGAGCAGATTCTCGCGTTAATCAAAAATCACATGCGTTTTGCGCATGTACAGCAGATGAAGGAATCCACGTTCAAAAAGTTCGTCCGCATGCCGCGCTTTGCAGAACATCTGGAGTTGCACCGCATGGACTGCCAGTCAAGTCACGGTGATCTAACAACTTTCAACTTCACGAGAGAGAAGATGGCGAATATGCCGCCGGAAGCGATGCGCCCAGCGCCGCTCATTACAGGCGACGATCTGATCGAAGCCGGGTATGAGCCCG
This sequence comes from Acidobacteriota bacterium, assembly GCA_003224905.1. Lineage (GTDB taxonomy): Bacteria > Acidobacteriota > Terriglobia > Terriglobales > Acidobacteriaceae > QIAA01. The sequence goes on along the minus strand of QIAA01000132.1, from coordinate 3,542 downwards.
GCCCACGGTTTAAGGACATCTTGTCCGCAGTCGAAGACGCGCAATTGGAAGGTCGCCTGCACTCGAGAGGGGCGGCCATGGACTTTGTAGTCACGGAGTTTCCCCGCGACGGTCAGACTCGAACCCCTTCTGAGTCAAGCTCCTGAGTTGGCCATTTCTGAGCTATGTAGATGAATCTAAAACGAGATATATTTCTGAAAACTGGGCGCATGTTCGCGATTGAACTTGCTATCCTGAAATGGAGAGTAGATGAAGGTTACCGAAAAAGACGTGGCCTACGTAGCTGACCTGGCCAATCTGGAATTGAGCGACCAAGAGCGCGCGCGCATGCTGAGGGATCTGAATTCGATCCTGGGTCACATTGACACGCTCAACGAGCTAGATACAACGAATGTTCAGCCAATGGCGCAAGTTTCTGATCGATACGACTCGAAGCCGGGGAGCGATCGATTTGCTTACGCCAGCCGCGAAGACGTCCACGAGGGCTTGCGCAAGTCACTGCCCCACGACATTGCTGTAGCGAACGCTCCTGATTCGAACGGTACTTTCTTCCAGGTACCCAAGGTAATTGAGCGATAGTGTCCGGAAATAAGTTAAAAAGCGAACTACCTATACCGTCGGACGTCCGCTCCGACAAAAACGCCCGCGAACTGATTCGGGCTTGGGCAGCTCATCACGGCCTGCACTGCAGTTTAAGCGTCGACAATTGGGGCGAAAATGAGCGTATCGGATGGGGAATTCTTTTGACTGATATAGTCCGGCACGTAGCCGACGCAATGCAGCAACAGAAGGGCTGGGACAAGAGTGAAACCATTCACGAAATAAGGCGCGTATTTAACGCCGAACTGGACTCCCCTACAGCGGATCCCTCAGGGAAACTCCACCGCCCGCAATGAACTTAAGCTCTCTTACCATCCCAGGCGCTCGCGCTGCCGTGCAGGAGCGCAAGACCACCGCGACTGCTCTGGCTGAGTCCTTTTACCGGAAGATCGGAAAAGACGATCCACAAATCGGAGCTTATCTGGCGCTCTGCCGAGAGCGTGCGATCTCCAAAGCCACCGAGATGGACGCGCTCGCGGCCAAAGGTGAGAACCTCCCCCCTTTAGGCGGAGTCCCCATCGCCATCAAGGATGTGCTGGTCACAAAGGGTATTCGCACTACGGCCGGCTCGAAAATCCTGGGCAATTTCATCCCGCCATACGACTGCACGGCGGTCGCGCGGCTCGAAGCCGCAGGTGCGGTGATGCTCGGCAAATTGAATTGCGATGAGTTCGCCATGGGATCGTCGAATGAAAACTCAGCCTGGAAGCCGGTTCACAATCCCCACGACCTGAGCCGCGTGCCTGGAGGCTCATCAGGAGGTTCAGCCGCAGCAACCGCCGCCGGCATGGCAGTAGCCGCTCTGGGTTCGGATACCGGCGGTTCGATTCGTCAGCCGGCTTCGTTCTGTGGCGTGGTTGGCCTGAAGCCAACGTACGGACGAGTTTCACGGTATGGATTGATTGCTTTTGCTTCCTCGCTCGACCATGTCGGCCCACTGGCAAAAACGGTGAAAGATGCAGCCATCCTGCTGCGTACAATCGCCGGCCGTGATCCCATGGATTCAACGTCGGCGGAGCTTCCAGTTCCAAACTATGTGGCGGAACTGGACAAGCCGGTACGCGGTTTAAAGATTGGCGTCGCCAAAGAATATTTTGGCCAGGGACTGGATAATGAAGTCCGCAATACGGTCGAAGCCGCAATTCAGAAGTTCGCAGCGTTGGGTTGCGAAATCGTAGAAGTCTCGCTTCCGCACACCAGGTATGCGATTCCTACTTACTACATCGTGGCTACAGCCGAAGCTTCATCAAACCTGGCGCGGTTCGACGGCGTACGCTACGGATATCGGGCTGCAGGCGTGCGCACACTCTCAGAAATGTACCGGCGCACTCGCGATCAGGGCCTTGGCGCGGAGGTAAAGCGCCGCATCATGCTCGGGAGCTACGCCCTGAGCGCAGGTTATTACGACGCGTATTACCTCAAGGCACAAAAAGTGCGTACGCTGCTCACGCGTGATTTCGAGGACGCATTTACGAAAGTCGACGTAATCGTGGCACCAACAAGTCCGACTGCGGCGTTCAAGCTTGGCGAAAAAGTAGATGATCCGCTCGCAATGTACCTGGCGGATATTTACACAGTGACGGCGAACCTAGCGGGCATTCCGGGGATTTCGATTCCTTGTGGCGAGACAACGGAAAAACTGCCGATCGGAATGCAGATTCTGGGGAAGCACTTCGATGAGGCCACGATCCTGCGTATAGCGCACGCTTACGAGAGCAGTCGTCAGTCGTCCGTACTCAGTAGTTAGAAACAGCTTCGATCTGTTCGAGAAGGCCATCGGCAAGAGCCGATGGCCATTTTGTTTTGCGCAGGTTGCAAGCGCTTATCTCAGCGTGTAGCTAGTCCCCGCAACCAAATCCTAAAGAAGAGAGAAGAATATATGTCTTCGAACCGTTTGAATAAGCTTCTATTGATTTGCACACTCTGCCTCTCGCTTGCCGCCACTGGATGTTCTGCACAGTGGATCAGCGTAGCTTTGGCGGACTTACCGGTGCTGACGCAAATGGCACTAAATATTGCCACATTGGTGAGCAACGTCCACACCGGCGAACAGATAGACACGTCAGAAACGGCAGCAATCCAGAATATTTCAAGCGAAGCAAGCAAAGACCTTATGCTGCTGCAACAGCTGTATCAGGGTTACAAGGCTAACCCCAGCGTGGATAGTATTCGAAAGATCCAGAACGTCATCACCGATCTCAACACGAGCCTGCCGGCACTTTTGCAGGCAGGTCACATAAAGAATCCGGCGCTGGCGACGAGAGTCAGTGTCGCAGTCAATCTGATTCTTACAACCGTAAACACCTTCGCAGCGCTGATTCCGGAAAACGCCGTTAGGTCTTCCTTGCAGAGCACTGCGGCTCACCAGGCTGCCGCCTCGAGACCAAAGGATCTGAAGCGGCAGTGGAACCAGCAGGTGTGCTCAACAACGGCAAATGAGACGGTCGACTCAGCTTCGAGTGTATGTCCGCTGCAGTAGCATCAAGGCCCACCAACCGCGAGCCTGACTTGCTCCCCCGAAGCAGGCGGTTTCTCGAGTGACTTTGCTTCCACGGATGGAAACGGCTGTTCGATCGCGGAGAAAACTGCCCTAAAACGAAAACGCCCCAGACCCCGGTTAGAGTCTTGGGACGCTCGCGAACAGCCCTCCCCCAGAACTGCTCGAAAACAGGGTAGGTCCTGAGCCAGGAATCGTAAATGGCTCCCGCGTGCCACCGGGTAGCACGATCAGGCCAGGAGCTGGATGGTAGCTTCCGGGGCATCCTTGCGAAAATCGTCTCAAACTGCCCCGCCTGTTCTTAGCAAATTAAGATGTCCGGTTTTTGTAGCAAGTGAAATGTCCGGTTTCAAAGTTGTGCCCTCGCCGATTGAGTTGGGTTGGTTTTGGGGATGGGGTTGCAGGGGAAGGGGGCAGTTCCCCTTCCCCTGCTCAGCTTTTTACT
>QIAA01000174.1 GCA_003224905.1 Acidobacteriota bacterium | reverse complement strand
CACTTATCTCCCATTTTGATGCAGTCTTCACAGACGTGCTTACCCGTGCTCGTAATCTTGATTTGATCGAGATGCCTGCATTCGGCTGCCATCGTGCTCTTTCTCCTTGCGAACGCACGTTCCCTTTATGCTAACAGCGATTCCTATGAAAAGTCGGCGAAGTCAAGCGGCCTAGTTGGCGCGTAATGCATGACTACCGCACTGCACCAGAGCGGTGCGCGCCAGTTGCTTACTGTTTTTGGAACCATCTCTCTGGTCACGTCATTGTGCTTGCGCGGCTGCAACCGAAGATCGTGACTGCTGCTCGACTTTCCCCGAATCAACCGTTTCGCCCCTGCGCGATATCGTCTGGTAATGAAGCCGGTCCCCGCTGATTTCCACCAGCATAAAACCCTGCTCTGTATCCAGCGCCTTCTCCATTTGCTGTGAAGATTTGAAATCGTGCGTCATGAGCTTTGCCGAGTTGCCCAGGATGAAATAGTAGATGTTATCTTCCGGCTTTAGCCGTTCGTAAACGTGTTCATGCCCGGAAAACACAGCCTTAACCCCGTATTGTTTGAACAAAGGCGCCAGGCGCGCTCGCAGGTCAAGGTCAGGACCGTGGCTTTTCCCATCCGAATACAGTGGGTGGTGAAAATAGCTGATTTTCCATTTGGACTTTGAGCTCTTGAGGTTCTGCTCAACCCACTCCAGTTGATTTGGGTCCATGTAGGTGCTGTCCAGGGCGAAGAAACTAACGTCGCCTTTCCTGAAAGTGTAATAACGTTCTCCATTCATGTTGAACGGCTTGTATAAGCGCTCATCATTGGGATCGTCATGATTTCCGAGCACCGCGTAGAACTTCACGCCAGCATCGAGCAGTGGCTTATACGGTCGCTCGAACTTGTTCAAAAAGTCCTTGGGCCGATGTCCGCCATAGATGTTGTCCCCAAGCATGAGCACAAAATCGAATCCAACCTTTTGCCGGTATAACTCCATCTGCTGCGCGACTTCATATTGAGGGCGATCACCCGTGCCGCTGTCCCCGATCACAGCAAACCGGACTGACTGCTGCTCTAAGGGAAGCCTGACGTCGAGTTCATTGCCCTGAGTCTGTGCACTCGCCTGCGAAACCGGGGCGGCAACGGCTTCTTGCGGACTTGGACCCCCTTCCGACTGACATCCAATCAGTTGGAAGAAAAACAGAAGCAGAAAAATGAAGTACTTTCGCATATCCAATTCACGGCGTGGGAATGGCGTTTGAGATGAAATCCACGATCAGATTCGATGCTGTGTCATGCAACGCCAGATTGCTGCCCACGATTCGGTATTGCAGCTCTTTGGGTAATCGCGGCAGAGTCGATAACAGCGTTGGCGGTATCGATTGCAGAGGCATCCCCTGCGGATAAGGCTCATTCACCTTGAGCGCGACGCCATCCACGGGCTCGGCATGGTGAAGACTGGCGCGGATTTTATTGCCGTTCGGCCCAGAAAGCGAGGCCGATATCTGATGACGAAAATAGTTGGCGATTTCAGGAGTGAAAATATCGCCCTGCTTTGCCTCCGAGCGGACTTCGCGGACCTTCCCCGCCATCTGACTGCGGTTCTGTGCAAGCTTGTCCGCCGAATTCGTAGGCCGCGGAGGAGATCCTGCTTCCTTCTTTCTAAGCTCCAGGTAATTGTTCACCCGAGCTTCGAAATCCTTCAGGATTGGATCTTGTTTCTGATTCTCACCTGTTTGCGATAGAAGATTGCCCGATGCCAGAAGCATGCAAATTCCACTGCCGATGATGGACCGGAGTAGCATCTCGTTTTTGCCTATAAATTAGATGCCAATTGTTCAACGCGCGCTGGCCTCCCGCGGCTTTTCGGCCCCGTTAAGCATGGTCTTGACAGCCTCTTTGGTGGCCTGTTTGACGGTATCCTTCACTGCTCGCTTAACCGCAGTTTTAACTGTTTCTTCCACTTGTTCCTCGTCCAATTCCGAGTTGGTCTTCCGGCGGATCGCATTGGACACCTGCTTCACCAAAGGATCCACCTCGAGCTTCTTACTCACTGCTTTGGCCATTTTCTTCGCGGTCTTCGCGACCGGAAGGCTGGCGGGTCTGTCTTGTTCACTCTCCACTTTCTCCGCCGAGGACCAATCTTCCTTGAACACTCGCAGCAACGATGCGGTGACTGCCCTATCGCGAAAAATGATGCCAATCTCGCGGCGAGCGTCCAGCTCCAGCTGGCGGAGGCTCTGGCTGCCCAGAAAAACTTGTCGCCGGTCGCGGATGATGGTGCGCGTATGCAGGCGCATGCGTTTCAACTCACGTGACGGCAAGCGTCCGCCGGCGACTTGCCCAATGATTCGAATCTCGACACCGGCTTCCTTTCTTTCTTCCAGGAGACGCAGCATTGGGCGGTCACTGATTTTTGGGTCGTAGATCAACAGTTCTTTCTTGGCGCCTTTGATAAAGGCGGCAAGTTCCTTGCGCGCGTTCGCCGGACTCACCACAAACCTCGAGTGGCCGGGCGCATAATCCTGCCGCTTGGTATCGGCTTCAAAGAGCTTGCTCGCTTCCTGTACCAGCTTCGGATTACGTGTAATCAGCCCAAAGCTGCGGTTGTGATCGATATCCAGATGGGTGAAGTTGAAGGCGAGAAGATACAGCTCCTTGTGATCCACAATCATCATCTTTCCGTGATACCGCACAAGGTCACCGGCGGTGCGCGCCACAGTGATTCCCTTTTCCAACAGACGCGACTCCAGTTTCCGCAGGTTCTCTTCGCCACCGCGATTGGTAAACGCGATCAGCGCGTGGACAAAAATGCCTCTTTCAACCGCATCCACCAGCGCCCGTTCAATCTCTCCGCGATCAAAGCGAAAGATTACGATTTCGACACTCTTCTTCGCTTTGTCGATCCCTTTGACCAACCTCTCGACACCATCTCCCGGTTGGATGAGCAGTTTCACGATTTTGCGCGCCTCCTTCTGGTGGGATTGGATGCAGATCTGCCATTCACGGCAAAGTTCATTAGCTTACAACCGCCTCAGGGAGACCGCCATCCAAATCCAGAGTTGCTGGGGCGATACGTAAACTCCGCTGCAATTTGGGAGATCACCCGGATAATCTGCTTGGATCACGGCCATTCATTGCTAATGCGTCGGTATATCCGTTGCTTTTGCTGGATGGTTGCAACGGTCATCTCTTGCTCAGAGTGTCTAGTTGCGCAGCAGGCGCATCCCGCCGTAGCAGCACCGGCGGAAACAGTTGTTCTGTGGCGCGATCCTGGAAACATCAAGTCTCGTGACCTGTATTACGGTCCTGGCGGCCAGAAGGACGAACCGCAGCGCCCCACTCGATTTCTGGAGGAGGACCCTGAGGGCAACAGCCCCAAATTCGTGGTGGAAGATGCAGCCGGCAAGAAGTGGAAAGCGAAACTGGGGTTGGAAGCCCAGCCGGAACCAGTGGCAAACCGGTTGCTGTGGGCAATTGGATACAACACCAACGAAAACTATTTTCTTCCGAAACTGAAAGTTGAAAATCTCCCGTCACGCCTGACGCGTGGCCAAAAGTTCGTCGAGACAGACAGCGAAGTTGAAAAAGTTCGCCTGCAAAGGCATCCAGGCCATGAGAAGAAAGTGGGCACATGGAAATGGAAGCCCAATCCATTAGCGGGCACGCGCGAGTTCAATGGTCTGCGCGTGATGATGGCATTGATCAATAATTGGGACCTCAAAGATAACAATAATGCTATTTACGAGGACAACGCGAGCGGACGCAAGTCTTACGAAGTGACCGACGTTGGGGCGTCGTTTGGAGCTTCAGGCAAACGGTGTCCAGACAGCAAGTCCAAAGGAAATCTGGCCGAATACCGCAAGTCCAAATTCATCTCAAAAATCACGCCTGATTTCGTGGATTTTCATTTTCCGACTCGTCCGCCGCTACTCTATGTTGTCAGTTTTCGGTTCTTTTTCCATCAGCTGCACAACCGCTGGATCGGCAAACATATCCCTCGCGCCGACGCGCGGTGGGTGGGGAACCTGTTGGCGCAACTATCCCCTGAACAGCTTCGCGAAGCATTTCGGGCGGGTGGCTACTCGCCCGAACAAGTAGAAGCGTATGTAAGCGTCGTGCAGGCAAGGATCGCAGCGCTGCAAAATCTTTAAACCTAAACTCGGATGATTAACGGGCTTCTACGCCCTCTTCCGGACTGAACTGCAAGTGATGAAGCTCGGCATAGAGGCCACCCCTTTGCAGTAGTTGCTCGTGATCCCCGCTCTCAACGATAGACCCGTCCTGAACTACAAAAATCACATCCGCACCGCGAATCGTAGACAGGCGATGCGCAATCACAATGGTTGTTTTCCCGTGCATCAACCGATCAAGGGCCTCGAAGACTAGCTTTTCGGAAGCAGAGTCCAATCCCGAGGTCGGCTCATCCAGCAAGAGAATCGGCGTGCTGCGAATGACCGCACGCGCAATAGCTATTCGCTGGCGTTGGCCTCCGGAAAGAGTCATGCCCCGCTCTCCAAGAACGGTATCGTAGCCTTCGGGCAATTTATCGATGAACTCACTGGCATTCGCCAGCTCTGCGGCTTTAATGATTTCCTGTCTTGAAGCTTCCGGCTTTCCATAGGCGATGTTCTGCCATACCGGAGCATGAAAAAGCATGGTGTCCTGCAACACAAAACTGATCTGGTGGCGAAGGGTCTTCTGGCGGAAGCGCTTGATGTCCGTCCCATCGATCTTCACGACGCCTGAGGTGGGGTCGTAAAAGCGCGCAATCAGACTAATGATGCTTGTCTTTCCTGCGCCAGTAGGCCCGACAATTGCCGCCACTTGTCCCGGCTCAACCTTAAAGCTCACATCCTTCAGAATCGGGGTCTCCGGTGTATAGGAAAAAGAAACGTGGTCGAACTCAATCTCGCCCTTAAAACGTGGAGCAGGTCTTGCACCTCGAACGTCTTTGATTTCCTTGTGGGTTTCCAGAATCTCCTGAATGCGCTCATAGCCGACTGCCGCCTTGGAATAGGTGTCGGTCATCTTCGAGAGTTCCTGCATGGGCTTGTACATTTTGCCGAGATACAGAATGAATACGACTAATGACCCTGCCGAAAGTGTCCCTTGCAGTGCCAGCCGGGCGCCGAACCAAAGAACCAGGCAAGTGCCAACCGCAACAATAATGTCAACGATGGGTGTGAGCTTGGCCTTCAATCCCCGCGCGCGCAGGGCAATTTCTACTCCCTCCAGACTCTCTTCCTCGAGCCGCTTCACCTCGTAGTCTTCGCGCGCAAACGCCTTTACTACACGAATTGACGAGAGTACCTCCTCCACGACGGAAGTGATCTGGCCCTCCTTTTTGCGTACCTGCCGCGATGCGCTCTTGATCCGCCTGGTGTAGATGTAAACGATGGCGAAAAGCACAGGCGCAACCGAGAGCGCGATCAGCGTGAATCGCCAGTTCAGATAGAACATCACGCCAATCATGCCCAGAAGAGTGATGACGTTGATGAGCGAGCCTAACAGCCCTGAGGTAATAAAACTTTGAATGGCATCGATGTCGCTCGTGACCCGGCTGATCAGATCGCCGGTGCGCTTCTGATCGTGAAACGCAAGCGACAGCCTCTGAATATGGGAATAGATGGCTCGCCGGAGATCGTAGGTGACCCACTGCCCAACGCTCGTGGTGAGGTATTTTTCTGCGTAGGTGCAGACGGCATCCAGCACCGCAATTGCCAGAACCGCAACACAAGCGAACTTGAGCACGGCCAATTTGTCAGTCCCGAGAAATGCGTGAACACGCTGCATGATCCACGCATGGCTCGCGCGCGAACGCAGCACATCATCCAGAACAATTTTCAGAGGCCAGGGCTCGAGCAGATTTGCCGCGCCCTCACCGGCCACCGCAAGCAATCCCAGCAACAGTGAAGCAGTGTGGGGTTTCAGAAGCTCGCGTATGGTGAGGTGTTTCGACAACTTGGAATGGGCGGCCGGCTCCATTGCGATTTTGTTCTCTCTTGTTTTCACCTGATTGCAACTTCGCCAGCCTGAATTGTTTCTGTCGCTTCAGTGGGCGATGCCACTTCTGCCCATGAAAGGATGGCAGCTGAATGCGCGAAGTTGCTCAATTGTGAGTTGATCTCTTTTCGCGAACGCGAATATGTGGAAAACAACCGGAGGTCCGGATTTGTGCGTCGCTGTTGACAGCGGCAGAATGAAGCCGCTGCTCCCTGCGAGACTACGCATTTGAAGCGCGTAATAGGACTTCGTTTCAAACTTTGGTAATGGACAGTAACGTTGCGGAGAGGGTAGTTGGGCCTTGAGATGAAGTCTGCTTTCCGCGTTTGTATGCATTTGCGAGTAGCGGTTTCAGCAACTTACCCCCGTTTTTGCAAGTTTGTTACCAGACGTTACGATCAGGCAGTGTCCATCTTCCCCCGCACTTTGGTGGTTTGACCGTACGAGGAAGCGACCCTACCATCAAGCCACATAGTTCTCTAAGTTTATGCAGTTGAAAGCTGAACCTCGGCATAGCAGGAGGCTGATGCCCATTTTGTGAGGGCGTGATCACAGAACTAATGTCCGCACCTGAAAGTTTTTGCAGCACCAAATCGCGCGGCTTCACGATGATCGAAATGGCCATTGTCATCGCCATCGTGCTCATCGTTTCGAGCATGGCTTTCATCAGTTTGCAGCCGGTTCTGAAAGATGCGCGAGCAAATACTGCCTTCAATAGCGTGCTTATGCAACTCCGCATTGCTCGACAGCGTGCCGTCACTGAACGCAAGCAGTACATCGTGTGTCTGGGAGCTACCACGCCGGCCGGGGCAGCTACACCTTTGGGCGCACCCAACGCACAGAGTATCCAAGTCTTTCGTTGGGACGCGGGTACTGCCCTGTCCGCGGCAGCGCAAGTCACAGCCATCACACTGCCCTACGACATTCGTTTTCAGACGCTCGCAGGCCTGCCCAATGGCCCAAACACAGTGCCGGACGGATTCGGAACTGGATCGACCGCAATCGATTTCGATCAAGGGGTCAACAACGGAATTCGCGATCAGATTATGTTCCTGCCGGATGGCTCGGTGCGCGACACGGACGGAAATCTGAGTAGCGGCATTGTTTATGTCGCCCGCGATGCGGAGTTGTACAGTTCACGCGCCGTCACGGTATACGCGGCCACGGGCCGGATTCGAGGCTGGCGGCTAAATAAAGTTTCCGGAAGCCCAATTTGGTCGGAACAATGATGATCACGCAACTATTGCCGCGAGCGGTAATGAAGCAAAAGCAGCAAGGATTCGCCTTGCTCGAAACCCTGATTGCGATTGTGGTTCTGATGATCGGCTTGTTGGCGGTCCTGGCAACTTTCGCACTTGCCATCGGCAACACCCAGAGCGTGCATCTTGATGCCATAGCACGTCAAAAGGCCGCCGAGGCCATGGAGAGTATCTTCACTGCACGCCATTCTGGTTCGCGGACCTTCGACCAGCTCCAGAATGTAGGCAGCGGCACCGGTATCTTCACCCCGGGATTCACTCCCCTGACCGAGCCTGGAGCGGATGGTTTAGTCGGCACCGGCGACGATGATCCACCGGCTACGGTCACCGTGCCTGGATCGAACGGAACCAACAGTCCTTCGGTGACGATCAGCCTGGCGAATTTCACACGTCAGATACAGATCAGCAGCATTGCTAACAATCCAAACGTCCGCCAGATCACGGTCACGGTTAAATATCCGGTACCACAAGGCTGGTATCGCACTTATCAGGTGCAGGCGCTGATTTCGTCGTTCCGCTGAGAGGAGAACATGCAACCGAGGTCGAACACAGCGAAAGGCTTCACACTACTTGAGTTAATGGTTGCGGTAGCCCTCGGCCTCATCGTTCTCGCCGCCACCACACAATTGTTCAAGAGCGGCATGGATGCGACGATTTTAGTTTCTCAGCAGTCCGAGATGCAGCAGAGCGTGCGCTCCGCGCTCAACCTGATCGCGAAAGATGTGAGCATGGCAGGTTCGGGTTTGCCCTCAGGAGGCCTGTCACTTCCTAACGGCACCGGCTCGGTTGCTTCGTTTTTCGCAGTTGATCCCAATCGCGCCTGGCTTGCCAACAATACCTATCCTTCGGGCACGGTAGGCGGAGCCCCGGTTTCGAATTACATGTTCGGCGTCATTCCCGGCCCGAACAACGGCTTGGAACAGGGAGGACCAACCACGATTCCGGCCACGGGCCAGGGCGCCGATGCCGTCACAGTAATTTACACCGACTACAGCTTCCCGCTGGACCAGTACACGATTACCTTTCCGGCAGGGAATCCCAACGGGGATGCCATCGATGTTGCCCCTCCGGCAAATCCCCCGGCAGGTTTCCCCGCAATTCTTTCACCAACGGGAATCCAGGTCGGCGACTTAATTCTGCTGAATAACACCAGAGGCCCAGCAGTAGGAGAAGTAACTGGCATTTCGAACGCGGGTGGCCGAATTACGTTCGCGGACGCGGACTCGCTGAAGGTCAACCAGTCCGGCGCACTCAACGGGAACATCAAGTACATCGTCACCGGAAGCAATACTGTTGCGCGGCGAATCTGGGCGGTCACTTACTTCATTGAAGTGCCGCAGAATGGACAACCGCCGCGGCTGATGCGCCAGGTCAGCGGCCAGAACCCATCACCGGTGGCCGATAACATCATTGGCTTGAAAGTTACTTATGACCTTTGCGACGGCACGAATGGGCCATCGTGCGGTAGCGTAAGCGATCCAATCGGCAGTAGCTACTCCCCCAACCAGATTAATAAAGTCAACATTCAAGTGATCGGACAGACTCTCAACTCCTACGGCAATCGTTCCAAGAGTATGGCGTTGATGACATCGGTCAGCACTCGAAGCCTGTCATTCAAAGATCGTTACCAGTAGTGAATGACGTGAAGTTCAGGGGAGCGTTCAATGCGTAAGCGTTTCGGTCGTACCAGGGGATTTACTCTCATTGCCAGTTTGCTGGTGTTGCTGTTGTTATCCGCGCTTGCCATCGGGCTGCTGTTCATGGTTCACGGAGCCGGCCAGATCGGCAGTAATGATCTGGAGACCAACGTCGCATACTATGGTGCCGAGTCCGGCATGGAGTTGCTGACCGCAAACCTGGCGGCACTGTATCAATCGTCTCAGTCCCCAACCCCCGCACAGCTCACAAATCTCACCAACAACCCGCCAGACGCCAACATGGTCGGGAGTATGAACTATGTCGAGAAGATCAGCTGGACACCGGACGCCAACGGCAATCCGCAGGCAAAGACCAGTATCATCAGCTCCGGACCGAGTGAAGGTCTTATGGCTGAGATTATCCCGCTTACGCTGCAAGTAACGGCAACACGGCCCGGCGGCGCTTCGGTGAACATGACCCGCGGCGTCGAGGTAGCGCTCATACCGGTCTTCCAGTTCGGTGTTTTCTCCGACAGCGATTTGAGTTACTTTCCTGGGCCAAGATTTGATTTCCAAGGCCGGGTTCACAGCAACGGCAACCTGTTCCTGGCGACTGGTGGTGGGCCTCTGGTTGTCGACGCCAAGGTCACTGCTGTAAAGGAGATCATTCGCGACCGGCTGGCCAATGGATGGCCAACGAGCTCGAACTACAACGGCAGTGTGTACATACCCAATACCAATGGTGGATGCGATCCGCCCGCCGCCGAGACCAACACCGTCGGCTGCATCAAGTTCGCAGTCACCGATGCCAGCTGGAGCGGCGGCATTCCGGCCGCTGGCGGTCCTAACGGCAACTGGCCAAACGTCCGCAGTTCGTACAACGGATTTGTAAAGACAGCCGTGAATCCTCTGCAGCTGCCTTTTGTCCAGGGTCCTGCAAACTCAGCCGGGCAGGTACAGATCGTCCGCAAGCGTCCCGACAATACAGAGGCCACCAGCTCGCCGCTCGGCTCATCTCGCGAGTACAACAAGGCAAATATCCGGATTCTGTTAGCGGATCAGCAGCCCGATCTGCACCCTGACCGCCCGGGAGCGCTTCCGGAAGACATAAATTTAGACAACAATGTCTTTAATGTAGGTGGCGTAGCTACACCTCTCGCTCAGGCGAACTTGGCGATCGACAACAAATGGGTGGCGCCCAAGAGTTTTGGCGCAGCGGCAACCTGGCCTCTTGTCCACGGCTGGTTGAGAGTCGAATACAAAGATGCAGGCGGGAATTGGAATGGAGTGACAACCCAGTGGCTGCAGCTGGGATTTGCTCGCGGCGCGAATGTTCCGACCACGCCAGTCGGCGGAGCAGGCCAAAATGCTGTCCACCCTAACGCGATCCTGATTCTTCAACAATTGGCAGATCGGGATGGGAATGGAAGCACTGCGGATGCGGCAGATCAGCCCTCGAACGTCACTGGCGCGAATAGCTGGTATCCCATCAACTTTTACGATCCGCGGGAAGGTTTCCCACGTGATGCGGCTCCTCCGGGCATGGCGAGTCCTCTGTGCTACGCGAACGGCGTCATGAACGCAGTTGAACTCGATGCAGGAAACTTGCGACAGTGGTTGCGAGGTGTCATACCCGGCAATGGCGCACAGGTGGAGTTTACTAGCCAGAACGGCTACCTGGTCTACTTCTCTGATCGGCGTGGCATGAGAGTCGATCCCAATGCTACTCCGAACCCTAACGTTCTAACCGGCGAGTATGGTTTCGAAGATGTAATCAATTCTGCTTCACCGCTCGGAACTCCCGATGGCGTGCTGGAAGCTTCCGAGGACGTTGACGGAAATAATTTGCCGGACAATTGGGGCGCTGCCAACGTAAGCGACGCGTTTCCCCCTAATGTCAGCGCCGCAAACCCGTATCAGACACTAGACTGCTTGAACCAGGGGCGGCAAAACAGAGTGACCGGGGCACGCCAGGTGCTGAAGCTCGTTGATGGCAGCCTTAACAATCTTCCCACACGGCCGGACAACAATCAGGGTGGCTTCACGGTGGCTTCCGAAAACCCCGTTTACGTGCGTGGGAACTATAACTCTGACGGCACCGACCCCTTCTGGGGGAATCCTTCTGGCACCGGCGACATTCCCCATTCTGCCGCCGCGGTTATCGCTGATGCGGTAACCCTGCTTTCCAATAATTGGTCAGATTTAAACAGCATGAGTAACCCACTGAATTTAGGTGGCCGGAAAGCAGCCAATACTTATTACCGTATGGCAATTGCCGGGGGAAAAAATATTAATTTCCCGCAGCCCGCCGGCACCGGCCAGGACTTTGGAACCGATGGCGGTGTACACAACTTCCTGCGTTACATCGAGACTTGGGGGGGCTCTACGTTGTTCTATCGCGGGTCCTTAGTCAGCCTGTACTACGCTCAGTATGCAACCGGCACATTTAAGTGTTGCGCACTGGTCTACACTCCACCCACCCGCGCATATTACTTTGATACGCAGTTCCTGAATCCAACCAACCTGCCGCCCGGTACGCCAATGCTGCAGGACGTAGTCAACCTGACGTATTGGCAGGATTTCAAGCCCTACTAAAGAAACAGGCGTGCGCCAGTAAATGACGCACGCCTCTTCTATGAGCAAGTCCTCTGTGCTCGTCAGTGCCCTCTGTGGTTCAAACAATCACCCCGGGGGCCACAGAGAACACAGCGAAAACCATCACACCGTGCCGCGTCTTCCACTCACCAGGTTGATGACCAGAACTACCAGCGCCAGTACCAGCAGCAGGTGAAGGAAACCGCCTAATGTGTACGAACTGACCAGCCCGAGCAACCACAAAACCAGCAGAATCACGAAAATCGTCCAAAGCATAACCACCTCCTGTGTGAAAGGTTTAGATCACACAATCAAGTAGCCCGCATCCTCTTAGGCGACTTTTGCGGGGACCAGGCTTGCGTTTTCTGCGTACGGCGCCGGAACATGGACAATGTTGTTGCGAATGGCATACAGCACCAGCGCGCTCACGGAATGAAGATCGAGTTTCCGCATGATGTTGCTGCGGTGAGTCTCGGCCGTCTTCACGCTGAGATTCAAAGCCACCGCCACTTCTTTTGAGCTCTTTCCTTCCGCCAGCAGTTGCACAATTTCGCGCTCACGCGCGGTCAGGCTAGGTGACGGAGCACTCTCTTTTGGAGCAGGAGCGTTGCCCCCGAGAAAGCCTTCCAGAATGATCTGCCCCACTCGGGAATTGAAGAAGGTTCGGTGTTGCGCCAACGCCTCGACGGCTGTTACCAAGTCTTTGGCCGCATCAGATTTCAACAAATATCCCTTGGCTCCGGCCTTCAGCACTTCCTGTACGACCTGCTCCGAGTCCGTGATCGTCAGAATCAGAATGCGATGGCTGGCTTCGTGTCGCAGAATCTGCCGTGCGGCTTCCAGCCCATTCAGGTTTGGCATTCCGATGTCCAGAACGATCACATCGGGCTTCAATTGCCGGGTCTTCTCGACTGCTTCACGGCCATCAGCAGCCTCTCCGCAAACAACCCATCCCGGATGAGCGGCCAGCAGCGAGCACACACCCCGGCGTACAACCTCATGGTCATCAGCAACAAAAATTCGAAGTGGGTTCGTAATGCACCTCCAGTCACACGTTTAACTATCTCAGGGACGGTAGAGCAGCTACTCTGAAGCTGTCCATCAGGCGAAACATGTACTTACCAAAGGCAATTACGTTAGCGGCTGTGTTCGGTGAGTTACAGAGAGCTGCGTTTCTTAAGCCAGAGAAGGGGTAAGGCGCGCTCCAAAACTCTGTGTTCCTATGTGGTTCAGAGCGCCGTAGGCACATGCGCCGTGCCTCAACGCGCAGGCGCTATTTGCGATGGGTAGACCTCAGTCTCGGCTCGGCCAATGGCAAATCTCAAGCTCCATTCACTGGCTAATGGCTTCCCGTCGATTTCCGGCGGCGTAAATTTCCAATCGCGGGTCGCCTCCATCGTCTTGCGGGCGAAGTAGTTGCTCGGCCCCCTGACCTGGAACGCTGCTCCCGCCACATTGCCGGTGGGATCGACGCTGAGGCGAACGATCACTCTTATCTTTCCATGGATGGTATTGCGCGCTCCCCGCGAAATATCCGGCAGGACTTGCTGCGCCACAGCGCCGGAAACAAGGCCCGCTGCCGTTGCTCTCGCGGGTTCGGTCCGGCTCGCGGGCGATGAAGTTTGTTGCACGCCGGCAACCGGCTTCACGGCGGACGGCGAACTCTGTCTGGAAAGTTTTGTTCCAATAAAACCTGCAATCACGAGCGCAGCCACCACCGCCAACGGCACATAATTTCGCTTCGCAATTTTTCTTGGCGGTGGACTCACCGCACGCTGCATCGCCACAGCCTGCGTCACCACCGACTGCATACGAGGTAATGACACCGGTTCAAGGTGCTCACTGATTTGCCGGATTGTCCATCGCCGGGTCTCATCAGCCAGCAGGCAATTGCGCGCGATATCCAGGAACGGCTGCGGTATGGTCTCAAATATGCTCGAATTCCTTCTGTCGCCGTTCGCCCTGGGCAAGCCTTGCATCAGAGCTGCAACGAGTGTCCCGCCAAGTGACCAGACATCCGAGGCCGACGAAACCCTTCCCGCCTTCAACTCCGGCGCACTGTACGAATTGGCATCACTGGAAAGAGTGGCAGGTGGGTGCAACGGATCAACGAGATTGTCGGAAGAAATCTTTACCTGATCCTGAACAGCCAGAATATTTGCTGGTTGAAGGTGACCATGTACTAACCGTTGGCCGTGAAGATAGGCCAGCGCTTCCAGAACAGGCTTGAGCATCTCTCGCACTTCTTGCGCCGTGAGTGGCCGAGCCGGCAGAATCTGTGAGAGGTCTTCTTCGGCATACTCCATCACAACGTACAACAGCCTGGTATCTTCCAGTTCGCATTGTCCCTTATCGAAGATGCGAAGCAAATGAGGATGCCATAATCCTTGATCCATCTCCCATCGCGAGAGGCGGCCCTCCTCTCCCGGAACCGCCGGAATCAGCTTGACCGCGGCTTTCCTGCGGTCTTCCCCTCTTCCGTACTCGGTAAGAAAAACCGCGCTGTGGTTTGATCCGTCCAAGTACTGGCCCAGGCGATACTTTCCATTGAGGACTCTTCCCGTCCACTGCCTCCAGGTCTCGACAGTGCGGCTTACGGCGGTAGCTGACATGTTACCCACCATTTTAGCCGAGCAGGAACGGTGAAAATCATTAAAGAGTTACTTTTTGTGGATTTTTTTAGGATGGCCGTCCAGACTGAGCGCGCCGGTTAGAAGAAATTAACTACTCTGTCCGATCAAATGCGTACCAACCCCCTGTCATCCTGTTGCCGAGCGCAGCGAGGCAGAAGGATCCATGTATTTTCCTTGTACCGGCACAATTAACACGCGAAACCCCGCCCCTCAGGCCGCGGCTGCAATCCTCCGAAGAAGGTCTTCCTGCTCGGCCCTGCTTTCCGCCCCGATAGTAAAAGCATCCAGAACGCCCAGCGATAATGCGTATTTCAGAGCCTCATCCTGGCGTTCCCTCATGTCCCCTTGCCCCAAAATCTTCATGCCTATGACGGCTTTTCCCGCTGCCTTCATCTGACGTAGCACCCCAACCACAGTGTCCGGGTCGGCGTCCATGTGTGATGCGATGGGATTAACACGCGCCAGATCAACCTCCACCCAGGGAGATTTGGCCGCTGCGCGCAACGCCTCGATGGAGTGGCATGAGCAGCCGTGCGCGCGGATCATGCCCTTCTGCTTGGCTTCTGACAGCACGTCCATTACTCCCTTGTACCGCTCCGTCCAGTCGCCTTCGGTCAGACAGTGCATTAGGCAAATGTCAATGTAGTCCGTCCCCAGTTCCTTGCGGAAACGGTCGAGATCGGCACGGGCCGTGGCCGGATCGCGAGCCCATGTCTTGGTAAGAACTGTAACCTTGTCCCGCTGCACATGCTTCAACGCCTCGGCCACATGCGGATGGCTCCCATAGGAGTCGGCGGCGTCAAAGAACCGCAGTCCATGCTCATGGCCATTCAGAAGCAACTCGGAAAGTCCTTTGACCCCGAGCGCGGTCTGATGCGAATGATGACCCGACCCCACCGTACCCGTTCCCATGGCGAGCCGGCTCGTCTGAATCCCAGTGCGCCCGAGCGTAACAGTATCGGAGGCGGTGAACTTCTGTCCCAGAGGAGCCATGGCCCACGTCGCAGAATGCAATCGTGTTGAACTGAGCCAGGCCGCTCCCGCGGCATAAGCCGAACGAACCAGGAATTCTCTTCGTCTCACCTTCCACCTCCAAGCTGCGCTATCAATTTATGACGCACCAAGTAGCTCTTGGATATCACTCTGAGATCGCATTCAACAAAAACTTCTGATGCCCTTTGCTCTGTTTTGCATCCTTAGATGCGGAGGGTAGAAGCTACGCGCGACATCTTCTCGGAGGGAAGTTAGATGGCTACTGTCCCGAAGTTCCGCATTGATGTCGACATTCACAACCTGCTGATGAATTCAAATCCCACGGCTCCCAAGCCTCCAGCCCCGAAAGGGATAGAGAATGGCGCCAAGTGCGCCTAGACCTTCAATGTTCCCCTGATCACGTTCACCAATAACAGTAGGTGGAAAGCTCAAGGCGAATGGTCGAACAACGCGTACAACTCTGGAACCGGTTATCCGAATAGCTCCGGCCAAAAGGGCTGTTTGGACGGGCACTGAGCAGATTATCATCGAGCTGTTTAGGCAAGCGCCGGGGTCGCTCTTGGCGCTTTTTGCTTTCACCCGGGCAATTTACGTCCTGTGCACATATCTGCCATTGACTGCGGGTAGGTGGTTTATTCAGTAGGTTATTCATAACTATTTAACCTGCCTGAAGTATTGTTGATATACGATAAAAAAGGAATTTTCCCCAGATTAAAGTGCCACGCCTGCGCTCACGCAACCACTCGCTGCCATTCCAGGTAGCCGCCGTGTGCTACAGGAGGCGGGAATCCTCCGTCGATTTTCTTCTGGTGAATACCAATGGAAGCGGGAAATGGACATTCCCCAAGGGAAGCCCGGGTTCACAGATCTCTCACAGCCACGCTGCCGAGCGCGAGGCACTGGAAGAGGCCGGCGCCATAGGAGCGATCCAGTCGCGGCACTTCCATCTCTACATTCATTCCAAGGGCGTCTTCTGGAAACCGCCCGGGATCCAGGAGTTTGTCGTAAAAGCTTTTTTGCTGGAAGTAAATGAGCTGCAATCCCCGCAAGAATCCGAGCGCAATCCGACCTGGTTCAGCGCCGGAGATGCTAAGAAAATGTTGGCCAAGGGTCGCGAGCGCAAGTATAGTCAGGAACTCAGCGTCGTGATTGACAGAGCGTTGGAACACATTCAGAGAAATCCCACTGTCTCCCAGAATGGTTCAAAGCGGTTTTCCAAAATCCCCGCTGGCGTGTCAGAACTTCTCAATCGATAATAGATCTCATGCCTGAGGCGCACCGCATCCAGGCCGGACTGGCCTATTGGATGAACAGAGTAATAGAAGAGCGCGCGAACTTGAGCGCCAATTTCGCTCCCGATCCGGTGCATGATCTTCGCGTCGCATTGCGGCGTTGCCGCTCTCTTGCTGACGGGATCATCCGGATTGATCCTCATCCAGCGTGGCGACAACTGAAAAAGACCGCCAGGCCCCTCTTTCGTGGATTAGGAAATCTTCGCGACATTCACGTTCTTACAGAGGGGGTCGCACGACTCAGTCCCGGCGATTCCCCTGGCAGCAGTGCATTGCTGGCACACGCCACTTCGGAAGAATCACGTCTCAAAGAGCTGGCACTTGCAACCGTGCAGCAATTTGACGAGAAGCAATGGCTGAGTTGCTGCGAAATTCTAAGTCGCCGGGTTCAGCTGCTGCGGCTTGACAGCCTGCTCTTTCGGCACCTCGCTCTTGAACGCTGGCATGAAGCCCATGAATTGCACCGCCAGGCATTACGCAACCGCAGCAATGTCGGCTTTCATCGTTTACGCATTGGCCTGAAGAAATTCCGCTACACCATAGAGAATTTCCTGCCCTCACTTTGTGAAAGCTGGGAGGCGGACCTGAAGTATCTTCAGGATCTGTTAGGCGAGATTCACGATCTCGATATGCTTTGGGCCACCGCTCTGCGAATAGGCGCCTTCCAGAATGAAGCTGCGCGCACCCGCTGGAACGCCATCATCGAGGAACAACGCTCTCGCAGGCTGGATGAATACAGAAATAAAATGCTCGGCAGACACTCGCTCTGGAGCGTTTGGCGCGCCGCATTGCCGCAAGGCAAGGAGATTCAAGCCGCCGTTCTGCTGCGTGTTAAGACCTGGGCTGCATTCCTTGATCCTGATTTCGCACACGCACGGCATGTGTCTCGTCTGGCCTTGCAGCTCTATGACGGCCTGCCGAAGAATGGAACCAACCATCGGCAACAGCTTGATCGCACCCGCTTACTACTGCAGGCTGCCGCTTTGATGCACGACGTCGGCCGGGCCAAGCGGCGCAAGAATCACCACAAAGGCTCCTATCGCTTGATCAGTGCGCTTCCGCCGCCCTTTGGATGGAAATTGCAGGAACTCCGGCAGGCCGCAGCCATCGCACGCTATCATCGTGGCGCTTTGCCGCGACCGGGGCAAAGCAGCTTTAAGAGTGTTCCACAATCCGAAAAGCGTCAGACCGCGTTTTTGGCAGGGATTCTGCGTTTAGCGGATGCCCTGGACAAAAAACATGACGGAAGCATTCACCGCCTGGAAGTAGAAAAGACCGGCGACTTTTTTACCGTCTGGGCTCGCTGCTTGCGGCGGAATACCCAGGATCTCCAGAATATCGCCGCTGCGCGGCATCTTCTCGAGTCCGTCTGCGGCTGTCCCATTTGGGTACGTCTACGCGCGATACACTAGTTACCCGTTAGGGATATCCGACCCGTTCTCCGCTCAAAAAGCTAAATCAAAGGTGCCGCCGCGCGGCCGGAAGAACACGCCCGAGAGTAACAATCATTCTTAATTTTGCGCGGATATAATCCGCGCAATCGCATTGCCGAGATGGGCAACTGGTTCTAATACAGGATCTCGTTCTCTCCTTTTTCCGCAACCAGTTTCTGGAAGCGCTCGACGATTTTGTCGCGCCGCGCCATCACAGCCTTGACCTCGTCTTTGCTCAGATAATGCTTCGTTTTCTCGGCCAACTGGGCCGCATCCAGCGCTTTCAACTTCTCGAGTAGCTGACGGTCGCAGCGAACCAGGTCGTCAGGATTACGCAAGTCTTTCTTCAGGCGGAACGCGCGACTGAAGTCCACCCGATATAACTCCCAGTTCTGCCCGATTAAAACATTGGTGAGATTGGGATCGTTATCGTAGACCAATTGATCGAAGACACGAATCTTATACATCTGCTTATTCCAAGCATCGCTGTCCGGCGCGAATATCTGTTGCTTTCTGCGATCGGCTTCATCCATTTTAACGGGCAACCACCAACTGAGAGAACCGGCATTGCCTTGCCACTTGCGTTCGACATACACAGGCACCATGTCATCCATGCCCAGCAGTTCGGCGAGTGCATACGCAGCGATGTTGTACTTATAGGAATCGACGAAGTTCAGTTCAGTCCCTCCGGTGGCAAGCTGCATCGAGGTTTTGTGCTCGTCGATTGCCTGGAAAGAAGCGTCATGGGTGATGGTTCCGTCGCTGAGGGTAAGCCGCCACGGGCTCGTGATCCCCTTCGACGATTGGTGGCTGGCAATCACTTTCGCGGTCAGAAGAAATTGCTTGATCTGATCTTTGGTGAGACTGGGCTGGTCGGCGCCATTCACGAGTCCTGAACAGATCAAAAGAGATAAGCAAGCTGAAAGCAGCCTCCGCCGCTGCAATTGAAAGAAATGCATGGAGACCTCCCGGGAATTGTGCGGACAAATTTACCTCTCGGCGGCGCCGTTCGCAACTGCTAATGTGCGACGACGCGATGTTGGGCTACTAAAAAATTGGGCTTTACTCTGTGTACGAGTCAGGCTATTCTCTCGCGTGCACAATTCAGAGGTCTCAGCGAACATGCGTAGAAATTCGTGTTTCAACGTACGGAGGATGCGATGAAATCTACAATTATTTTGTTCAGCCTGGTATTAGCCGCAAGTCTGTGCCCTGCCCAGGCCGCTAGTGAAAGCAAGCAGGACAAGAAAGCGGCGAGTAGCGATCAGAAAGAGAGCCGGTGGCAGGGCCACATCGTGCGGCAGAACAAAGAGGGATCAACTCTGACCGTGCGTGGCGGGCAAAGCACCAAAGATAGTTTCGAAAGGGAGATCTCGTACGATAGTTCAACGGAGTGGACAAAAAAGGGGAAACCCGCGCAGCAGGACGAATTCAAAGACGGATCCTTTGTGATTGTGCTCGGTCACGCCGACGAAAAAGGGGGGTTCCACGCCAGGCGTATCGATTTGCGGCTGCCCCGGTAGTCCTTACGAGCAACCCAAACCTGCTCAGTCGTGCCGCAGCGAGATTTCCTTAGTCGCCATAGTAATGGCGGCAGTTCACGCATTTGCAACCAGTGTATCGAGGCGCAGTTTGGCGGCTCGTGCGGTCTCTCGGAGCAGGGGGTCTGAATCGTTCAAACAGCGATTCAGTTCTCCTTCCAGCGATTTCAATCCGAAGCTGCCAATTGCATAGGCGCCGCAAGACCGTAGCCAGGGATCATCGCTGGTGACCAATGCCGCTACTGCCTGCTCCTGATTCTCGACTTTTGCACGCACCAGCCGCTGCGCCAAACGAGCCCGTTCAGCTACCGTAACCTTACCGTCCAGCAGCGGCACCAGCATTTCGCGCAACTGGGATTTCAAAACATTATCCAGGAATTCCAGGGCATTGTCGTAAACCGACACGTTCTTGGATTGAAGGCCCAGATATGCGCTGTGCACGTCCAGATGAGGATACAACAGGCCCAGCAGGCGGAAGATGCGCTCCAATTCCTGTTGCATGGACTCAGTTAATGCCCGTGTGACGGGATCTTCGCCGTTGCCGGCATTGCCTCTGAGCTTGTCAAGAATCTGGTAGGACCGGTAATGCCCGAGAATTTCGGCAGCTAATACAGTCTCCAGCATCTGAGTGTCGGTTTCGACCTCGGGATGAAGATGATGGAGCTTATTAAGAGCACTGATGATACGAAAGCGCAGGGTCGTGTCACTTTCGAGCAGATTTTCCATCAATACGCGTGCCGCTGCTGGCGTGCCAACGCTTAACAGCACAGCCGGAATCTCTCTTCGCGCCGCAATTGCTATGGAAGAATCGCCCAGGTGATCGCGTAAGGCCCCGACGATCGTGTCGCCCAATTCGCCCAAGGCTTTAGCCGCATCCGAGCCGAGCTCGCGATGTCCGAGCCGGTCCAGCAAATCAGGAACCAATCGCCGCTTGCGCAGTTTTCCTACGGAACGGATTGCCTCCCGGGCCACGGCGGTATCGGAATCAACGAGCAGCGTCCCGAGCAACGGGTCAAAACAATCGGGAAGTACGCCGAGGACCCGGGCAGCTTCTACCCTGGTCCGTTGACATTCAGTTCCCTGCTCGTTCACCATCCCGGCCAGAATTTGCTGTGCGGCCTCGAGGTTCTGAGCGTCACCGGGCCGCGCCAGAAATGCCACTACCGCTGAACGCACGGAGAAGTCGGCAAAATCTCCGACTTCTTGGATTAGCTCCAGGGGATCGACGTGTGCATGATGCGTAAGGTAAAGGAGAGCTTCGGTACGAACGTTGAGGTCGGAGTCACGCAGCAGCTTTTCGATATCTGACCGTAACGTCTTATCCTTATCACCCGAGGCCGCGAGGATCGCAATTGCCTTCTGACGCACCGCAGCAGCGGGGTGGCTCAGCAAGCTGCGGACGACGGGATGTGCGGCTCGTTGCCGTTCCACTTCAAACAGGCTCAATGCGTAGAGGATGTCATTCGGATCAGAGGCGGAAAGCTTGGTGGCCAGAAGCTCGGCGGTGGAACGGTCCAACACCGCGGCAGAGGCCTGTTCCACGTCTACCCGATGTTGGCTAATGCTCTCCTTGAGGCTAGCAACGTATTGGCGCCGGGCGACTGAAACGGCTAGCAGCCAACCGGTGACCAGCACCAACACAATCCAGCTGATCTGACGAGCCGGCAGATGCAGGGTAGTTGCAAAAATGAGGACTGCCAGCCCCGACAGGCCATCCCCCAGGCGCCAAATAACGGTATCGATAAACCACTTGACCTGTAGCTTGATCCGCACAGGAAGTGGAAGGTATAGCAGTTCGGCGGTGGACTTATCCAAGGAGTAGCGCAGCGTCTGGTCACAGCCTTTAAGCGCGACTGCTGCGCCCAGGGTGCCAAAAATAAGCAGTCCAGCCGAACCCAGGAATACTGTGGTGGGAAGCACGAACAGCGCTGTGCCGATACCGAATCTTCTTAGGAATCGCGAAGTCAGCAACAGTTGGAACAGCAGACAGAGGACACCAGCATAAAAATTGAAGTCGCCGAAGAAAGCAGCCAATACGTCTTTTTTCACCAATCTCTCTTGCGCGATGGCAAGAAATTGCCAGTTGGTCAGCGTGGTGACCAAAGATGAAAAACAGATAAGGGCGGCGATGGCTCTCAAGTATGACGAGGAGAAAACCAGGCGCATGCTGCCAAACAGGTTCCGTGGGCTGGAGGCGGCCGATGCCGGGGTCAAATCGTGCGCCCCGCCGACGGCGAGCCGCCCGCTACGCCAGATCAGGATAATCAGTCCGGTACAAGCCAGAAGGAAGAGAGCCATTCCCAGCAGCAAGCTCTCGGTACCGAAGTTCTTGGCAACCGCTTTGGAAAAATAGCCGGAAAAGATCCAACCTGCGATGCCACCGCCTCCCACCATCCCGAAAACACGCTTGGCCTCGCGCGTTGTCAGTACATAATTCGCCAGGGTCCAGATCTGGGTGGGTACCAGCACTCCGAAGATCTTCACCCAGACGTAGAACACCGGAAACAGGAATGACAGATGGAAGTGATAGTGCGCCAGAGCCCAGAACAGCCCGCAGTTGCTGGCAAAGAACAACGTGCTGCCAAGTAGCAGACCGAGCAGAGAAACGCGCCGCGATACCACCACGTAGCCAGCTACCACTAGGGCCACCACGACCGCACTGGCAATGTCGGCATACGCCAGCTGCTTTGCCTGGAAACGCGACAAGAACAAAGCAGCGCCTGCTACGCCGCCGATTTTATAAGTGGTGATTATCAGGAATAGACAGGAACACAAAAGGGTGCCACGCCCCAGATCACCGGGGTGGATATTAAGCGCTCGCTCAAGCCACCGTTTCATCCGCAAATTCCTCTTCGTGATCTCTCAGCGTGCTGCAGCTGGCGTTGCCGAACAGATACCATTATTGGCCTGCGGCACAGCGGCGCTTTCTGAACCTTTGCCCGTCTCCGCCACGGGGGCGGCTGAGGCAGGCTCTCTGTTTCCGGGGGATGACGCGTTAGCTTGGAGAATCACGACCTGCTGGTCCGTATACTCAGCCGTAAACTTGGCATCGTCGCAGATTTCCAGTGCCGAGGCTCTTCCTCCGGGGTAGTAGCTGCTGAGCATGCCCGTGTCTATCAGGAAAACTCTGTTGCCAAACCGCGGGCGGATGCGTCCGCCTTTTTGAACGGTATGCCCTACCGCGATATGGGTGGCCTTGTAGGCCTCCAATAGTTTGCTTACCTGTGCCACGCCTTCTTCCTCGCTCCACTGGTCATAGCCGCGAAACCACAGTGGTCCATCGGTACGCACGCTGAGCCAATCTCCGTATCGCAGGAATTCCGTGAGCCTGGCTTGCCGCTCCTGGTCGGCCCGCACTCGTGATTTGAGTTCAGCCGTGAGCTCCGCCTGGACTACCGCCGTCATTTCCTGAAGGTTGAAAAATGGCAGGATTACCTTCTCATTCTGCAGGTATTGCTTGGAGGTATCGAATGCCTTGATTTCATCGCGGATATGGGAATTGATGGTTTCGATTTTCAGGTGGGCCAGGCTCGGATGAATTCCGCCATGCAAGAAGATGACTCCGCCGATTTCGGCCACGGCGGAGTGCTCTCGCAGCCACTTGCCATAGCTCCCGTTCGGACCGAAAGCTTCCCGATGCTCGATGAAACCTGCAGGATGGCGCGCCATCCATTCGGCCTCGGTCATCTCCATCGGCTGGGGCAGCTCTGCCAAGAGCTGCGCATGGCCCTTGCGCCATGTCGCGTATTCCTGATAGGCAGAGCGCCGACGTTCCTCGGAATTGCTTTGGGCGAAGCTGGCATAGTTCTCGGGAGTTACGTAGCGGAGATCTCCCATGAGATTCATCATCTCGTGATTGCCATTCAGACTGACGACTCGTCCACCTGACTTTGACGCTTCTCTCTCCAGCGACATCATCAAGTCCAGTACTTCGCGCGGCTTAGGGCCGCGATCTATCAGGTCGCCCGTCTGCACGAATGTGCTCTTACCACCCGCCCAGTGGTTTTGTTTATCAATGAGACCGGCGTGCTCAAGGATGACTATGAAGTCGTCAAAATCGCCGTGAACATCGCCGATTGCGATCAGGGATTCTGCGGGTGCATTGGCTGCGAAAGAGCTCTGGGCCGGTGAAGCCAGCAGCACGACAATTAGCACGACCGAAGGTCGGAAAGCGCGACTTGGAAGGTTGAACATGGGTCCGCTGCGCTCGGGGCTGAACCGGGATTCACAATTCGCCAATCGGGCCCCCGGTTAAAACTGCATCTGGATTGTGCATCTTAGGCTTGGATTGTGGGCAAGTCAACGGAATGGCGCGGCCTAAAACAAAAAAGCAGCCGTTTCCCGGCTGCTTTCAGAGAATCAGGATAGCGCTATTTGTGCATCTCGTCCATGGAAGCGGCTTCAGCTTTCTTCTTCTTTTGGGCAATCATGTTCACTTTATCCACATGAATGGTTCCAGCTGACTCGTCGATCTTGCCTTGAACGGCGACCCTATGTCCGATGTGATCCTTCAGGGCATCCGGGTTGTCGACGTTGAGCACCTTCTGCTTATACTCATCGACAAAAACCACGTGCTCCCCGCCGTCGAGGCATTTCTTTGCGCACGCTTCGTGCCCCGTACCAGCCCCTTTGGTCCCGCACTTCGAGTCGCTGACCCAACCCTTGGTCCATTTCGCCTTAGCATCACCGGATTTTGCAAAAGCGAGGCCCGCCAGGATTGTGACCAGCAACAGAACGCAACAATGATATGTCCGCCTTCTCATATCTAATCCTCCTGGTTTGTGAACACCTGCCCTGGGTCGAACTTGGATGCCGTACTCTCTAGGGTGCGCCGAATCGCAACCGGAGATCTATTGCTACACGAGCGTCGCTGCGTCCTCAGTTCGTTAGCCGTTTGGAAATCATGGTCGCGTGCAACACACCATCTTTATCCCAAGTACCCAGGCAAATTACACGGTCACTGTCTTTAAGATCACCTGCATCAATCTTGTTTACCTTCTTGCTGCCGTGCTCCTGGCTTGTCCACTCCGTGGAGCTATCGTACATAACGCTCTTCTCTACGTTGGAGCCCCTCTGGCGGACTGTCAGCATGGATTTATCCTTGTCGCTCCTGATCACAATCCCTTCCCACCGGGCTTTCTTGGCGGCCTTCTCCATGGACGCGGGTTTGTCCTGTCCCTCTTTTGTGTCCTGGGCCAATGCCAACATCGACATTGAGAACACCAGTGCGCATAACAGCGTGAGCATCTTCTTCAACATGTGACCTCCAAAGATTGGTTTTGCGCGGGGAGAAAGAATAGCCTTTACCGCCGAAAAGAACAAGAGCAGCCTGGATGCGGTGGATTCTAGCGTTGAGCGGCATTCTTGAAGCGGTGCATGGATTTCAGGTTCGCAGTTCGCACAGTCTGTTCCTGCACCTGATCGGCGGCGTGCTCGGAGTGCTGATCGGCTTGCTCGTGGTTACCCATCCGGTTGCAGGGGCGCTCGCGTGGACTCTGCTCTTCGCTTCCTTTCTCACCGTCATCGGCCTTTTCCGGCTGCTCACAGCGGTCAGGCTGAAGTTCCCGCATTGGGGATGGGCAGCTTTCGACGGAGGCATCACATTACTGCTCGGTTTCCTGGTCTGGGCCGGTTGGCCGTGGTCAGCGGTTTGGTTCCTGGGCATGTCGGTGGGAATTTCCTTGCTCCTGCGCGGCTGGTCGTATGTGATGCTCGCGTTGCCTATTCGCAGCATTCCGGTTCCGGGGGAGTTTCGGCGAGCAGCGTAGAGATATCTGTCCAGATTTGCAGTTCCCGGCCTCGCTACGTTGCGGAGAACTGCGTCGAGCACGTTCTTTTACCTCAGGGGTAAGGAGACGGTTGCACGACGTCTGAATTCCTGCCGATCTCTGTGTCATAGGTTCTCTTTTCGCTTTTCGAGTCTATGCGAGAACTGTGCCGTGCCTGCGGCACTCGACCGTCTTGTTGCACCTTACCCAGCGCTTACACGCTGGGCTAATGAATTCCGCCGCTTCGCGGCTTGGCGATCGAAAATCGAGTTCTCACACCGAGGTTGCTGATTACTCCCGAGTGCTCCATCCGTCCAATGGTCGGATGGTCTAAGTCCGCAATGGTTTAAACTTTGACTAGCCAGAGAAGTTCACAAGATTTTCCTAGCATGTTCCTTCTATTAAGTTTCGAAGGTACTCGACGGCACACGATTTCTCTGGCCGTCTCTTTGGCGAGCCATTTGGCTCTCCTGGTATGGATTCTGCACGCGCCTGCGGCTCTCTTCATTGCGCCATCTTCTGTGACCAGGGGTGAAAGCGGACGATCCGTAACCCCGATTTATTTCGGAGGTTCGACAGGAGTCACATTGAAGGAGACAAGGCCACGGTTAACCTGGCATCGCACGAAGCCGCAGCTAGCCCAGCTCGCACCGCCGGATGCCAAGTCACAGGCGGGCAACGAACTTAGGCCAGAGGTCTCATCCAATCTGGCTCCAGCGGGATCGCCCTACGGGTCGCTTTCTTTCGGAACTTTCGTTGGTCCAGAAATTCATCCCGCATGGCCGGTGTTCGCGCCTGAGCCAGCCCTGCCTTCGGATCTAAAGGCCAGCATCACTGGCGATGTCGTGATCGAAGTCACCATTGACGAGCAAGGCGTGGTTGTTAACACCGCGATGATTCACAGCCTCGATCCCACCCTCGACCAAAAGATTCTTGCTGCGGTCGTGCAGTGGCACTTCCATCCTGC
This sequence comes from Acidobacteriota bacterium, assembly GCA_003224905.1. Classification (GTDB taxonomy): domain Bacteria; phylum Acidobacteriota; class Terriglobia; order Terriglobales; family Acidobacteriaceae; genus QIAA01. The sequence continues at coordinate 60,715 of QIAA01000174.1, read as the reverse complement.
AACCAAGGATGGGGTGCCGATCGCCTCCAAGCACGATGTGTACTACCACTTTCCGCGGTAGGCATCGGCATGCCTTTTGATCTCCAGCCAACTTTGCAAGGCGAGCTGCTGGCGCTCAGGCCGCTTCGCCCGGAGGATTTTCCTGCGCTGTACGCGGTGGCTTCAGATCCGCTGATCTGGGAACAACACCCGGCTTGGGACCGTTACAAAGAGGAAGTCTTCCGGGAATTTTTTCGTGAGGCCATGGAATCAGGTGGCGCGTTCATCGCCATCGATTCCACGGATGGCCGGGTTATCGGGTCATCGCGGTTCCACGGATACGATGAAGGAAAAAGCGAGATCGAGATCGGGTGGACGTTTTTGGCCAGATCGCACTGGGGCGGCATCTACAACGCCGAAATGAAACGGCTCATGCTGCGGCACGCATTTCGATTTGTGAAAAGCGTTGTCTTTCTTGTGGGTCTACAGAATCTACGCTCGCAGAAGGCGATGGAAAAAATAGGCGGAGTATGTGTGGGAACAAGGCGCGACGCGTACGGACGAGACAGCTTTATCTACCAGATCACTGCTTCGAGTTCCTTTGGTTCCCCGGCAGTTTCGCGGTAAAAAGAACGTTCCATGCTGTATCCAGCTAACCTGCTGAATGTAATTTCAGCCCCAGGACTTTTTCATACCGCTCAAAATCTGGGTCGACAGTAAACACGCTCCAGTCCCGGCGCTGCGCCACGGCGCAGATGAGAAAATCGATAGGCGATCCGGCAATACCACGAGTGCGGCAGCGGTTGTGCATCTGGGCCGCTTCTTCATAGTCGTAGACTTCAACCCTGGGCTCGTCGAAAGCGCGCAAGTAAGTACGGAGTCTGTCGAACTGCTGTTCGTCGCGAATTCCAGAAAGTAATTCCTGGCGGATCAGGCCGATGATCTGCGCCCGGCCTTCGCGAATGAGCTCTGCCAGCGACCGCGTCAGCGCCTGTTCGCGTAGATTCAAATCGCCCGGTTTGCGCCGCAGAGCCAGCGACCATAGCGGAGTATCCACCAGCACCATCATCGACGGCGGCGGCGCTCGGCCTTGTAGTCATAGGCAGGATCAAAATCGAATGTGCCAAACGCATCCAGGATGCGTATCTGCCTGCGCCGCTTGACGTACTCCGCCAGTGCCGCTGTGACGGCTTCTCTCTTGGTCTTGTGCTTCCCGACGCGTTGAGCCTCTTCGATGAGTCTGTCATCCAGGGCCAAATTAGTTGGCATGTGTAGATTGTGACACATTTAAATGTGTAGAACAAGGATTGAGAGAGTCGCGGCAGATTGGGGTTGGGTGAAACGCCAGAGTTGGCGAAATGCGCTGGAGCAGCATCGGCAGGAGACCGCACCCATGCCACGCGGCTGGAACGGGGCACTCTCAACTCTCGGAGTGCAATATTTGCTCCGTAATACGCGTCATATGCCTCATTTTGCGAGAGTTTCACAACCGGCCTGAGGTGAGCTTGCAAGCATCCCGATACTAGTTGCTCCCATCTACTACTTGTACTTGCTCGGGTTCGTTTATCGGAATGCAGCTACTCGTTCCGGTTCAGCGAACTCTTCAAAACTATGTGACGGGAGTGGACCAATGAAAATAATGGGAACTCTACTTACCGCAGTTCTATTCCTGCTCTTCGGAATGGCTGTGCCTGCATACTCGCAGCAGGATCAGCGCGATGAGGGGAAACCTCCCCAGCAGGAAGAACCGAAACCGGCGCACCCGGACCGTGCCGCGCCCCCAGAGCGCAAAGAAACACATCCGCCAGTACAGGGGCAGCAACGGCCACAAGAAGAGCGACGGGTCGAACCAGCGCCGCCAAGACAGCGGCCCGATGATGCAAGGCGCGCTCAGGATGAGCAGCAAAAGCAGGAACGCGATCAAAGCAGACATACCCAGGAACCGGTTCAGCGTGAGCAGCAACAGCAAATGGAACGCCGCAACCAGGACCACCGGGTGGGGGAACGCCGCCACGTTCGCATTCCCGACGAGCGCTTCCACGCCGTGTTCGGCCGGGAACACCGTTTCCGCATCGAGCGGCCGGTAATCATCGAAGGCGCACCCCGCTTCCAGTACAGCAGCTATTGGTTTGAGCTGGCGCAGCCCTGGCCAGCACAGTGGGCGTACACCGATGTGTTTTACGTGGACTACATCGATGGCGACTACTACATGTTCGACCCACTTTATCCGGGCATGAGGATTGTGGTCTTTGTGATCGAGTAGAGACTTCGGAAGATTCTTGTTCCCCTCCGAGGCCAGATCATCACCCGGCATCTGCAGATAGTCTCAGCAATCTTTGCGTTCCTCTGCGGCCCTGCTTGACGAGCTTTCCGGTGGAACACTCTTAGCAGCGTCCTGTCGAACAGCCTTTGACCGCAAAGAACGCTAAGGTTTCGCAAGATCGCAAAAGGAAACAAATTAGGATGCTCCGCATCGTCCGGGGCAGTTGACGCATCTTAATTCAAGCGCATATCATTTTTGATCGGCCTAAATGCTATACGCAGTAAGGACGCGGCCTGCGGGCCGCGAAGCTATTATCCATGGACAAAAAGAAGCTGGAGTATTTCAGAAAGAGACTGGAAGTGCGGCAGCAGGATCTGCGCCGCATGGTGTCGCGGACGCAGCAGGACGGTCGCGCCGCAGATGAAGACACCGCGCAGGACATTGCGGACCGCGCCGCCAGTTCCTACACCAAGGAATTTCTTTTCCACCAAAGTAATAACGACCGGCAGCTGTTGCAGATGGTTGAAGGCGCGTTGGCTCGAATTCGCGAAGGCAATTTCGGGGAATGCATCTCCTGCGGGAAAGAGATTAATCCCAAACGGCTGGAAGCCGTGCCCTGGACGCGGCACTGCATTGAGTGTCAGGAAAAGCTGGAGCAGGGGATTCTGGAAGAGACATCGACGTAGCGTGGGGGCATCTTCCAGGCAGTGACCGCGCCGTCACTTCGCAAGTTGATTCCGCAATTTCCAGTAAACAATCCCTACTTGTGCTTTGGTAGCGTCCAGCGAACCAGAGTTGTCGATGACGTAGTCGGCGGCCTTAATCTTTTCTTCATCGGGTAATTGCGCGGCCACGCGGCGCGAGATTTCCCTTCGCGCTGTTTCTTCGTCTACCTTCATCCGCTGGGCCCAGCGCTGAACGCGCTGCTCGGGCTGGCAGGTCACGACAATCAGGCGATCGAAACGATTGCCCGCGCCTGCCTCCAGGATGAGGGCTGCCTCTACAATTGCGACTCCTTGTGGATCGGATTGAGCGAGGTTCTTCATCCACTGCTCCTGCTTCCGAATCACGTGCGGGTGGACGATTTGGTTCAGTTCCTGAATCCGGGAGGGCTTTCCTTCACTGGAAGAGAATGCTGCTTCGGCCAGGCGAGAGCGATTGATTGTGCCATCGGGATTGAGAATCGCAGGGCCGAAGTGTCGAACCACTTCGTCGAAGACCGGCTCACCATGCTGCATCAGTTCGTGAGCAATATGATCCGCCTGAATTACGTGAGCGCCGAGGGCGGCAAACATCTGTGCTACTAAAGTTTTCCCCGAGGCGATTCCGCCGGTTAGCCCGACTCTCAACAAGTGAAGTGCTCCGCAAAGCGTTCCCGTGAGCTCACGCCTTAGATAGCTCCGGCACGCGGCTGCCTCTGCGCATCTTCGCGGCTTTCACTGTATTGGCCATCAGCATGGCAATGGTCAGAGGGCCCACTCCGCCGGGCACTGGGGTGATGGCTCCCGCGACTTCCGCCACCTGGGGATGCAAATCGCCGATCAGCGTGGAGCCGCTAGTCCGGAAGATGTCTTCACGTTTGCGATCTCCGGCAAATAAGCTGTTGAATTCGGCGGCATCCGTGACCTTGTTCATTCCGACATCGATCACGGTGGCACCTGGCTTCACGAAGTCTCGCGTAATCATCCCGGCCCGACCGATCGCGGCGATCAGAATGTCTGCACGGCGGCAGACTGCCGGAAGGTCGCGAGTTTTGGAATGACATACCGTCACGGTGGCATTCGCGTTGAGCAGCAGCATGGCGGTGGGCTTGCCGACGATGTCGCTGCGCCCGACCACTACTGCTTCCCGGCCGGCGATTGGGATGTTGCTGCGACGAAGAATTTCCATAATCCCTGCGGGCGTGCAAGGGACCAGTCCGGGACGCTGGGTGGACAGAAACCCGACGTTCATGGGATGAAAGCCATCGACATCCTTCGCGGGATCAACAGCCATCAGCACTCGCTTCGAGTCAACCTGCGCTGGCAGGGGCAACTGGACCAGGATGCCGTCGATTTCATCTCGGCGATTCAGGTCCGCAACGATTTTGAGAAGCGCTTCGGTTGAAATCGTGGGCGGCGGCGTTAGTTTCTCGCTGTAGATGCCCAATTCTTCCGAAGTTTTAACTTTGCCGCGAACGTAGATTTCCGAGGCAGGATTGTTGCCCACCAGAATCACGGCCAGGCCGGGACGTACACCGGCGGCGGTAAGGGTTCTTATTTCCGAAGCAACTTCCGCCCGTATGTCGTTGGCGATTTTCTTGCCGTCCAGGATGAATGCTGCCATGTTTGGTTGGAATTTTACCGTAGCAGGCGCCTCGGAGCGTTGCGTTCCTGTGGGGCGCGCGGAGATGCCACTCGCTACAATAAACGCGTGAATGCGGCCAGCGCTTCTGGAGATCCCCGGACAGAAGTTCAGTCAGCCCCGAAGTTCAGCTTCGGGCAGAGCCTCGCAATCCCGCTGATTACGTGGGCCGGTTTCCTGGCCGTCCGTCTGATCGGGCCGACGCTGCGTTTGGCAGTTTCTTTCGAAGAAGGGGGCCTGGCATGCATGGCGACTCGCCCCATGATTCTGTCGTTCTGGCATGACTGCATCTTTCCTGCGATTTACATCTGGCGGGACCTGCAGATTCGCGTGATGAGCAGCGATAGCTTTGACGGGGAATATACGGGCCGCATTATCCGAAAATTCGGTTTCGTGAAGGTTCGTGGATCGAGCAGCCACGGTGCTGTGCGCGGAATGCTGGGCATGCGCCGGGAAATTGAGCAGGGGGCGACCGTAGCTTTTACCATTGACGGCCCACGCGGGCCCCGCTACGTTGCCAAGCCTGGCCCGGTTGTGCTGGCGCGAGCCACGGGCGCTCCAATGGTGGCCTTTCATATTGCGCTAGAGAAGGCCTGGAAGTTGAATACCTGGGATCGCAGCCTGATACCCAAGCCGTTCTCACGCGCGTTGATGCGTGTAAGCCGGCAGATTGCGGTTCCAGCTTCTGCGACCGACAAGGAGCGCGAAAGATTCCATGCGGAACTGCAGGCCTCACTGGACCGCGTGCGGGAGTTTGCGGAGGAGAATGTCAGGCACGTGGGCAGTGAGAAATTCCCGGTGCTTGCTCGGTCACGGATCAGCAAATAGGGGACTGCATGTAGGTGGGGCTGGATAGCCCTTGTGACCGACGTAACATTTGTTTCGTCCGGCGGGTCTCTAGAATTGCTCTATCACTCCAATGTCCCGCCGCGCCAAAATCTGGGTTCTGGCGGTCGCGCTTCTTGTCCTTACCCAAGTCATAGCGTCAGTAATTTTGTCCCCGAGCTTTACATTGTTTGCGGTGAGCGACGTCGTACAGCTACTGCTGCTCTTGTGCGGCTTTCTCGTGCTGCTGCCGAATGCGCGTACAACTCACGGCAGAACGCGTGTCTTCTGGTCGCTGTTGAGCGTGGGCATGGGTTTGTGGCTGATATACCAGGGGCTCTGGACTTACTTCGAAGTCTATCTTCGCCAGGATGTACCAAACCCGTTCGTTGGCGATGTAGTGCTTTTTCTTCACATCGTTCCCATGATGGCAGCGCTCGCTGCGCAGCCCCACGTGGAGCACGACGATCGCACTACGCCGCTCGGGTCTCTTGACTTCGCGTTGTTGTTTGTATGGTGGCTCTACCTTTATTTATTTGTCGTAATTCCCTGGCAATATGCGCATACCAACGAAACAATCTACGAGCACAGCCTCAACTTGTGCTATCTCGCTGAAAAGTTGGTTTTTCTGGGGGCGATAGCATCGCTGTGGTGGAATAGCCGCGCATTATGGCGAACCATTTATGCGAATTTGTTTGGAGCTACTTTTTTGTACGCTTCCAGTTCTTTCGTCGCCAATTGGGCGATTGAGAAGAATCTCTATCAATCTGGAAGTTTGTATGACGTGCCGCTGGTCGTATCAATGGCGTGGGTAACTCTGATCGGAGCGCTTGCATACGAACGCTCACCCGCGCGGCAGCCTGCTCGCCACCTGGCCACACATGGAGTATGGATCGCGAGGGTCGGCATGATGGCTGTCTTCTCTCTGCCGGTATTTGCGAGCTGGTCCGTTTTTTACAGTACTGTGCCGCAGGATGTAAAGACGTTTCGCCTCATCTTGACTCTCGTAAGCATGGTTGTGATGGGCGTAATGGTGTTCGTTCGCCAGCACCTGCTGGATCGAGAACTGGTCGATCTGCTGGAGGTCGCCCAGCAATCGTATGAGAATCTCACGCGATTGCAGGAGCAGCTCCTGAAATCAGAAAAGCTGGCGTCGCTTGGCCAACTGGTGGGAGGAGCGGCACACGAACTCAACAATCCACTGACGGCGATGCTTGGTTACACCGATCTGCTGGCGGGCACGCAAATGACGGACGAACAGCAGCTCTTGTCACAGAAAATCGGCCAACAAGTGCGCCGCACACAATCGCTGATTTCGAGTTTGATCAGCTTCGCCAAGCAAGGCCCGATAGATAAGGTTCTGCTTGACGTAAATGTGCTGGCCAGCACTGCGATCAAGTTGGTACAGCCACAATTGCAAGCGCGCAACATCGAGGTGAAAATCGAGTTCACCGCCCAATTGCCCCAAATTTTGGGTGATTCTAACCAGCTCTTGCAAGTCCTTGCTCACTTCATGAACCACATCCAACCTCCGCTGCGGAATGCTGCAGTTCTAACCGTGAGCACAGGGCTTGAGCAGAATTTCGTCAATCTCGAACTTTTCGATAATGGGAGTGGAATACTCCAGCAACAACGAGCTTCAGATCCGTTCGGGACAGCAAAGGCGCCGGGGCTGCCGACGGGGGTAGGCTTCAGTGCTTGTTACGCAATTATCCAGGACCACGGCGGAAAAGTGACTTTTGAGAATGGTCCCGAAAAGGGTGCCATTGTTCGTATCAAATTACCCATTGCAGTACAAACGGCGAATGTCTGGTCGCGCCCATTCGGGGCGGGCGCTTCGGCTTAATCCAATCACAGAAGCTGCAGGCCGGAGGATTACGGTGCGGCATTGCCGTGCTTAAGCCTGCGATCGAAAAACTCCGCCGTGGCAGCGTAAGCTCTGATCCAATTCTTCCATAACAGAAAATCATGGATTTCGTCAGGGAAGATTAATTCTTCCACATCGACATGCTGTTCGCGAAGACGCTGCGCTAGTTCCACGGTTTGACCAAAGGGCACATTGCGATCATCATCGCCGTGAATCAGGAGCACTGGAGACTTCCAGCTGGCGACGGACGCATCTGGAGAAGAGCTGAACGCCAGCTTTTCAGCTTCTTTCGCGTCCGGAGCGGCCGGGCGGTTCTCCCATCTGGGTAGAAAAACTGACCAGTCATGCACGCCGTGCAGGTCCACGCCTGCGGCAAACAGATCTGAATTGCGGGCCAGGCCAAGTGCTGTCAAAAAGCCGCCATACGAGCCGCCCCACAAGCCAACTGCTTTGGCATCAACTATGGGCAGGGTGCGAAGATATTTTGCCGCAGCAACTATGTCCTTGTACTCTGAGGCGCCACGCCAGCTTCCATCTGCAGGCTCACGGAATTTGCGTCCATACATAATTCCCAAGCGGTAGTTAACCGACAGAACGACATAGCCACGGCTTGCCAGATACTGATTCATGGAATACGCGTTGTGGTAGTAGTACATGTAATGAAAGCCCAGCATCATCTGGCGGATTGGGCCGCCGTGCATGAAGATCAGCGCCGGTCCGGGCTGGGTCCGGCCTGCGGGGACGAACAACTGGCCGTGGATGTCGAGGCCATCTTCACTCTTGAACACTACCTGCTTCGGTGTGACGAGTTGTTTCGATGGAAAGTCCGGCGGCAGAGTCTCGGGCGCGATCATCTCGCGGCCCTGAGCCGTGACGCGGTACGGCATCGCAGGAATGGTTGCGCTTGAACCGACGCACACCACCTGTTTGCCATCACCCGTCTCAACCGGATGCCACTCAAAGGTCTCGCCTTTGGTTAGGATTTGTGGCGGGCCTCCTTCCAGAGGCACGCGCCCGATGTGACGGCGGTCAACGTCGTTCTGATTGGAACTGAAGAGAATCGAACGATGATCGGCGCTTAGCGCGACATCTTCCACGTCGAATTCTCCGGGCGTCAGAAGCCCAGGCTGGCCGCCCGCCATAGAGATCGAGTAGAGGTGGTTGCGGCCATCCTGCTCTGAGACGAAGAGCAAGCGATTGTTGGCCGCGAAATAAAAAGAGGTCTCTTGCGTCAGTTCAGGAAATGAATCGTCCGGCTGGTTTCCGCTGTGCCAGATTTCTTTTGCATTGTCTGTCTGCGAATCGCCAAGCCAGATTGCCCAGGGTGTGACGCGGAGCGGGATGAGCGGGAGTTTGGGCTGGAGTCCGGGAAGCCGAATAAATGCGATCTGTTTTCCATCCGGGGACCAGCGGGGCAGGATGTCGCGATCGGCGCTCGGAGAGAGATATCGTACTGTTCCTTTTCCAAAATGATAGATGGCGATGAAACTGTGATCTCCGCGGTTGGAAGCAAACGCTATTTCGCGACCATCGGGCGACCATCTGGGCGATGCGTTGTCGCCCGCCAGGTCAGTTAGCTGATGCGCCGGCGTGGCGCCGGAAGCCGGTGCAGTCCATAACTGCTTCTTCGCCGCCCAAACTACGAACTGCCCATCGGGCGAGAGTTCAAGATCCTCGCAACCTTCCTCCGGGCAACCCATCTCCCCTAACAGGCGAGGGCTTCCGTCCGGCACGTCAACAGCCCAAACTTCCTGCTTACGCGATAAGACTCCATTGGTCGGGTCCGCAATGCGTCCGCCTTCGTTAGCCTCACTGCCCCGGACGTAAACCAGAGTGCGACCATCCGGGGTGATTCGTACGCTGGCGATTGGAGTTCCGTCATCGCCACTGTATTGCGTCGCCGGCCGCGCAGCAAAGTTCGGAGCATCTGCGTACCAGATATTCCGTGTGCCTTTGCTGTTCGTAACCCAGGCGATCCGGCCACTGTGAGCGGCGGCTACCAGATCGGATGGAAAGGGAGAACTCATAACCTGTTCGAGCGTGAAGCTGCTCATACTGGGAGGAGCACTCCAGCAGAGGCTTTGGACCGCAAGCACGCATGCGACTCGAAAGTACCAATGGAACACTCGAGGGATTCTCATAGGAGACAAAGGCTAACCTAAGAGTTCGTGAGTTGCCAGTCTACGCTCTCAATGCCGGAGACTCCCTCCTCACCCGTATAATGCACAGCACGCTTTTACGATTCTCGATTTGAATGGAAGAATGAATGCGCGCTCGCGCCGGTGTAATCGCTGTGGGTTTGAGTTCTCTGCTGATGGCAGCAAGCAGCACTGATGTCCAGACTCTCCCGGGCTACTCGGCCGCTTCGTCTCGCATCGAGCGCGATTGGGAAGCAAAGTTTCGTGATATTCCCACTCCGCAAAACTTCCGTGACTACATGCAACGGCTTTCAGCGCGGCCGCACCATGTTGGGTCGCCTTACGACAAGGACAATGCAGAGTGGATTCTTTCGAAATTCAAAGAATGGGGTCTCGATGCAAAAATAGAAACTTTCGAAGTCCTCTTCCCGACTCCGAAAGAACGAGTGGTCGAACTCGTAGAGCCGAAAAAGTTCGTTGCCAAGTTGCAGGAGCCGGCTGTACAGGTTGATCCCACATCGAACCAGCAGGCCGAGCAGCTTCCCATCTACAACGCCTATTCTGCAGATGGCGATGTCACGGCGCCGCTTGTGTACGTGAACTACGGTGTCCCCGAAGACTATGAGCAACTTGAGCGCATGGGAGTATCGGTGAAGGGCGCGATTGTGATTGCGCGCTACTTCCATTCCTGGCGTGGAATCAAGCCGAAGGTCGCGGCCGAGCATGGAGCGGTGGGCTGCATCATCTATTCCGATCCTCACGAAGACGGCTACTTCGAAGGGGACGTTTTTCCTGGGGGAGCGTGGCGGCCGAGCGAGGGGGCACAGCGTGGCAGCGTGATGGACTTGCCGATTTACCCGGGCGATCCGCTCACACCGGGGGTCGGCGCCACGAAAGACGCCAAGCGCCTGCAATTGAAAGGCGTGACTACGCTGACGAAGATTCCGGTGCTGCCTATTTCCTACGGGGACGCGCAGCCCCTGCTGGGCGCGCTGAAAGGCAACATAGTTCCGGAGAGTTGGAGAGGCTCGCTGCCAGTGCCCTATCACGTGGGTCCCGGGCCGGCGAAGGTCCACCTCAAAGTGCAATCGAACTGGGATATCAAGACACTGTACGACGTAATCGTGAAAATTCCGGGTTCGGTCAATCCGGATCAGTGGATTGTGCGCGGCAATCATCATGACGCGTGGGTGAACGGCGCAGAAGATCCCGTTTCCGGCACGGTTACGTTGATGGAAGAGGCACGAGCGTTAGCCACTCTTCTGAAACAGGGCTGGAAGCCAGGTCGCACGATCATCTACGGAGTCTGGGATGGTGAGGAGCCCGGCCTTCTCGGCTCGACCGAATGGGCTGAGGCCCATGCCGACGAGTTACGCGAACACGCCGCGGTTTACGTGAATACCGATGCAAACGGTCGAGGGTACTTGCAGGCAGGAGGGTCACATAGTCTGGAAAACTTTATGAATGGAGTGGCAAAAGACATTCAGGATCCAGAAAAGCAAATCAGCGTGTGGAAACGAGCGCAGCTGAAAGCGATTGCCAACGCGACCAAGCCCGACGACCGCCAGGATACTCGGCAGCGTGCCGATCTCCGAATTGACGCTTTGGGGTCGGGATCAGACTGGACTGTTTTCCTCGACCATCTTGGTTTGGCATCCTTGAACCTGAGTTATGGAGATGAAGATGGCGGCGGAATCTATCACTCTATCTATGATGACTTCTACTGGTACACGCATTTCTCGGACACGGATTTTTCCTACGGCCGAGCGCTTGCACAAACGGTAGGAACCGCTGTCATGCGCCTGGCGAATGCTGAGTTACTGCCTTTCGAGTTTACCGATCAAGCCGACACAGTTCATCGTTACGTCGATGAGTTGCAGAAGCTGCTTAAGGACAAGCAGGAGGAGATCACCGAGCGTAATAAGGAATTGGAAGAAGGAGTCTTCAGTGCGACTGCGGACCCGAAAAAGACTTCTGCGCCACCTGTTCGAGAGGAGATTCCTTCACATTTGAATTTCGCGCCGCTCCAGAATGCCGCGGATGCACTTACGCGAGCGGCCGAGCACTACAAAAAGGCACTAGAAGGTGCCAGCAAGAGCGGAGATCTCAGCCTAGACTCCGCGACTCTCGACTCTCTAAACGCTAAGCTCTTGCAGACGGAGCGCAAGCTCATGTCTGCTGACGGACTGCCTGGGCGTCCGTGGTATCGGCACCTGATCTATGCCCCCGGCCAATACACCGGATACGGAGCCAAAACGATTCCCGGCGTTCGCGAAGGCATTGAGCAGAAGAAGTGGAAGCAGGCAGATGAGCAGATTGTTCACGCCGCGACTGCGTTGCAGGATGAAGCTGCGCTGATCGATTCGGCGGCACAGCAACTGGAATCAGGGAAGTAGTCCGGTTGCGCGATTGAACAAGGGTTGCTGAAGATGCTCTTAGGCTCCGTGAGCCGAAAGAGCGCGCAACTTCTCAGCTTGCATGGCGGCGAGCTTTTCAAGCGTGGGAACGGAAAGCGGTGCGGTTAATGTGCGTTCCGCTGGAATCGAATTGGAATGCACTACTTTTGCCAGCATCTCGACCGCGTGGCCGGCATTCGGCGGTGAGAACACGGTTGCGGCAAGCAGCCCGCGCTTCACCCAGGCCTGGCCGGTCTTGGGCAGACCGTCGCAGCCGAGAAAAGGAAGATTGAGCCATCGGTCTGGGCCACCGCCCTCTCGCAATTCCTCGAATGCTTTTCTGGCGCCCATTGCCATGGAATCATCTTGGGCGGCGATCAGGTCGATACGGGTCTGGTGCGAAGTAGAAAGCCGCAGCCACGAATTGATTGCTTTGTATGCGCTGGCTTCGGTCCAATTAGCTCTCATGATCTTCGCCTGCACATCCAGCGGCTTTGTCTCGTACATGCCCGTTGTGCGTTGCTTGGCAGCCAGAGACTCGGATGGACCCTGGATGTATAGAATCGATCCGCCTTTAGGCAAGAGCGCACCAAATTGGCGCCCCTGAATACGGCCAATTTCTTCATGATCGGCGGTGACTACGAACGTGGGAACGCGGAAAGACTTGCGAAGCTCTTGAATGTACTCCACGTCACGGTTCAGAACTACCCACGCAATTCCCGCCGCCGCAGCAGCGCGGGCCACCTGGGGAAGCGCAGTGCCACCGACGGGCTCGAGGATAATGCCATCCGGATGCGCATCCGACGTTGATTGAATGATTTTCAGCAGCTGCTGGCTTTGCGTGATGGCGTCATTGTCGGCATAGAGCAGTCGGATTTCGACCCCGAGGCGGCGCGCAGCATCTTCTGCGGCGGCAGCCTGTTCCATCTGATAGTCGTTATCGTTCGTAGTGAGGGAGACGACGACGCTGAGCTTTTTCATGGTTCCCAAAATCGGATGATAGCTCTATTGTGAGTAACTTCATCGTGACGAAGGTAACCTCTCAGGGTGTTAGAATGCGCGGCTCAGGAGAAGAGTTAATGCGCAGATCACTGGCAGGACTTCTTTTGCTCTGGGCAACAATGGGGTGGTCTCAGACCAAACTTTCAGCGAGATGGGAGGAGTTAACCGCCGGGGATTTTCGAACCGCCATCCAGCAATCGCAGGACACATGCTTATTGCCTTTCGGAATCCTGGAGAAACACGGCCCGCACCTGCCGCTTGGGACTGACCTGCTGAACGTGCGCTACGCCGTGCTCCATGCAGTAGAGCAGGAGTACGCGGTAGTTTTTCCACAGTACTACTTTGGGCAGATCTTCGAAGCCAAACAGCAGCCCGGCACCGTCGCCTACAGCGCTGAACTCCAATTCCAGTTGTTGCAGGAGACAACCGACGAGATGGGGCGAAATGGCTGCAAGAAAGTTCTGATCGTGAACGGGCATGGCGGGAATGAACATCTGCTTCCCTACTTCGCGCAGGCGCAACTGGATAAGCCGCATGACTACGTCGTGTATGTGCTCGGGAACGTGGACGCGCCGCCGGGCGGACCGCCTACGAAGGCCACTGGCCCTAATTGGCACGCGGGTGAAGGAGAGACTGCAACGACGATGGTGTCGCATCCGGACTTGGTGCATCTGGAGCGGGCGCGCAGTGAGTCCGGAGCCGACATGGGCCGGGTAAAGCTGCCTGATAACGTCTATACCGGCATCTGGTGGTATGCGCGATTTCCCAATCACTACTCGGGCGATGGCTCCGTCGCCACCAAAGAATTGGGCGAGTACCGGATGAAGGCCTGGCAGGACGGAATTGTGAACGCTATTAAGGCGGTGAAGGCAGACCAGGAGAGCCTGAAACTCCAGAACGAGTTCTTCGAAAAATCAAAGCATCCGCTGGACACGCGACCCTAGCGAGGCCAGCATCTCTCCCGGGGCAAGGCTCAATCCGGCAAGCTTTTTAGGTCATCCCGCAGGGCGTAACTAGGGTAACTTTGGAGCCCACAATCGCCATGCTACGCTCCTCCTCTGAGTAGAGAAATCAACGATTTGCGAGGATTGATGCTCCACCGCCGCTGGGGTGCGTGCCTGCTGGTTGTGTGGTCCTCAGTCGCGTTTGCAGGCTCGGATTTCGATTCGAAGAAGGCAGTGGCCAGGAATACCTCTAGCATCCTGCCGATCACAACGTCTTCGGTTCGTGCTCGCAAACAATTCGAGCATGCGATGCAAAATCTTGAGTACGTGCGCAGCGATGCTGCAGTAACTGACCTGCGTCAAGCGGTGAAGATCGATCCCAGATTTGCGCAAGCTCATATTCTGCTCTCTTATCTGAGCAAGATTCCTGAGGAGCAGCGCACCAGTCGTACTCGGGCTAAGCAACTAGCTTCGCATGTCAGTAGAGGCGAGCAGTTACTCATTCGCTGGCTGGCCGGTGTGCAAGAGGATAACTACGTCCCCGCAATTGCTGCCATGAACGACCTGCTGGCGAAATATCCTCGTGACGGCCGAATCGCGTTCGTTGCAGGAATGTGGCTCGTCGGTCAGGAGCGCTATGCGCAGGCCACTGTAGTTCTCGAACGCGCTGTGAAGCTCACGCCGGATTATCCTGCGGCGCTCAACGAATTGGCTTATGCGTATGCCTTTTCAGGAAATTTCGAAGCGGCATTTGCCGCCATGAAACGCTACATCGCGTTGCAGCCTGACCAACCGAATCCGTATGACTCCTACGGAGAGATTCTGCGACTGGCAGGTAAATTCGACGCTGCCTTAGAGCAGTACCGGATGAGCATCCGGGTTGACCCCAGCTTTGGCTCGGAACTCGGCGTAGCGGACACTCTCGCCGTCATGGGCAACGAACAGGAGGGTCGTGATGAGTATCAGCGAGCCGCGGCTCTGGTTGCGAATGAAACTGAGAGGGTGGAATACGAACTACAGTCGGCCGCGACGTGGATTCGCGAGGACAACCACAAGCACGCGTGCAAGGCGCTGGGAGAGGTCGCTAAGCATGCGCATACGGCGGGATTGGGGCGATTGGAGGCTGAGTCACATCGTGTCCTGGCGGTCTATGAGAAGGACTATAAGTCTGCGATGAAGCAACTCCAGGCCGCTCAGGCAGCGCTTGAACACGGGCATGAGATGTCGCTCACCGAAAAGACGGAAGAACAGGCAAGACTCTTACGGGTCAAGGCTGTGCGTTCTGCTGAAGCACAATCGTTCGAAGTGGCCTCCGAAGCGGTCAAGCAACTTGAGTCCATGACACAGAGGAGCCGCAGCCAGGTGGTTCACTACAGTTACGAAGCATCCACTGGAGCACTACTGCTAGCGCAAGGGAAGTACGCCGAAACCATTTCTCATCTGGAGGAAGATGCCGAAAATCCGCTCACGATTCGATTGTTGTGGAAGGCGTACAGCATGACCGGAGCAACCGCGCAAGCAGAGCAGATTGGTGCGAAGCTGGTGAACTTGAACGTGCCCACGGCGGAGCAGGCGGTGGTTGTGCCACGGTTCCGCGCGAGTCTGGTCAGTCAGGCGAAGCAGCCGTAGCGTGGAGAGATGAATAGAAGATGCCGCGGATTCCCATCCTCAGGCTGCGTCGACCGTCAGGCGAGCCGACGCCGCCACGCCTAACCAGTTACGCACCGGCGATCACTCTCCAAAATCTGCAACTGGGCGTGGATAACCTGCGGCATGACGTTCATCTAAGCCCCAGCTTCATTGAGCAGGCGCGTCTTCACGTTGCGCGCATCATCGTCAGGCACGCCGGATTGGAAGGTTTGTTTCCCCCCGAACCGGTGGAGTCGCTGCGAGAAGAGCGCCGATTCCTTCATTCGCGATCGGCTCCCAAGCAGGAGCCAAAAATTCCGAAGGTTCATCCAGCAGGCCTGAAACCACTGCTGACCGAATTGCACGTTTGCTCTCTAAACACCGCAAAATCTTTGGAAAACTTTTCGGTGGACCTGCTGTCGCGGATCGCAATTCTCAAGTTTCTCCGTATCGAACTAAATACCCAGTTTGCGCAACTCCTCGAACGCGGCCGCATGATGGTCAAAAGCTACGAGGGCGTGCGCCAGCACAAGGCCCTGGAGTACCGTGAAAAAGTTGCGGGGTTCCAGGTCGCAAAGAAGATCATTCTGCGCAAGACTGGACAGGAACTCTTCCGGATTCTGAGGGAAGTCGAAAAAGAAACCCTGCTGCCTATGAGGCGCTCCCTGTTTGGCAATCAGGATGACGCCTCATACCAATTGTTTTTGAATCCGCTGGTTTTTACCGAGGACGGGCGGGACACCTACCTCAACGCTGAGCATTACGTGATGCTGGGCAACTTCGATCGTGACGTTGACCGGTTTGCCAATGTTCGACGTGCTGTCTATGATTTTCTACTGTCGCTTAATCTGCAATCGGGCGTTAATGACTCCGTACTGGACGGCTGGCTCAACGTGCCGGAAAACACACAGGAATTACTGGGCACGCGCGACTCTGAAGCTCCGGCCGAGGAGGACCGGCTCCGCGAAAAACGCCTTTTCGCCTGGGTCGACCTGCTGGCGCGTAAGGGATTGATGAATCACGTAATTGCCTCCTATGAGGTGGTGTCGCTTTTGCCCGAATATTCGCCTTTCATAAATCCTCAGCAGCTGAAGCATGCCTTGATCTCGCGTGAAGAGCGGGGCCGGGTAGAAAAGCTGATCGAAGAACACGGCAAGCTTTCCAGCGGGAGTTTATACGCTGCCATGAAACGAGTGGCAGACTGCGGTCGAGATGAGCGGGCGAAAATCGGTGTGCGGTTCATGCGCGACTTCCTGCGCTACCACCGCGACCTCCGGCGACTGGAAGCCGTGAATGAGGCTTTGGACAGCGTCAACCTCGTAGGCCATCCGAAGATACGCAATCTCTCCGCGATGAACGGCTCGCTGTATGAATTTCTCCTGCCGGAAGAACAGAAGCCGAAAGCGGAGAGAATCCTCAGCCACGTAATTCTCAAAGCCGATGTGAGGGACTCATCCCGCCTGACGCGCTCGTTATTGGAGCGGGAGATGAACCCGGCATCCTATTTCAGCTTGAATTTCTATGAGCCGGTGAACAAACTGCTCGAGAAATATTTCGCTCGCAAGGTGTTCGTGGAGGGCGACGCTATCATCCTCGCATTGCTTGAGCACAAAGCGGAGGCTTCGCTGGCCGTCAGCCGGGCCTGTGTGCTGGCCCGCGAGATCGTTGAAATCGTGCGCGGCTACAACGAACTGCTGCAGCGGTCCGGGCTTCCGGGCCTGGAGTTGGGAATTGGCATTTCATTCCAGGATTCAGCGCCCATGTATCTGATGGATGGCGAGCAACAGATCATGATTTCGGATGCGCTGAACGAAAGCGACCGCCTCTCCTCCTGCAATCGCCGTGTGCGCAAAGTCATAGAGCGCATGCAGAGCCCGTTCAATGTGTATGCGTTTCAGACGGCGGACGACAACAATCTGGGCGAGGGTCCTGACGAATTCTTTTTGAAATACAACCTGAACGGCGTATCTATCAGCGAAGCTGCGTTTAAAAAGTTGGGCCAGGAGATCTCGCTTGAAACCTGCCCTCTGGAACTGCCTGAATTGTGGGGCAGCGAAGGGTTCCGGCTCTATAGCGCAGTCGTGCCGATCGGAACGGATATTTTTCGCCGGATATTGTTGCGCGCCAGCCGCATTCCGCAAATTGATCCGGCATCCTTTTCTCTACAACGCTGGACCGACAGGTGGTACTACGAAGTGTGCTGCAACCCGTCGCTCTATGCGATGCTGGAAGGAAAAGCGACCGCAGGCAAGTAGCAGAGACGTCCGGTCCCGCGCATACCTAGAATCGCATCCGAAGCGGCCTGAACGGAATGATGACGACCGCTTCCAGATCAACCGCGCTTCCATTTTTGAGTGCCGGAAGAAAGTGCCACTGCAGGAGCGCCTCACGAGCATACTCGTCCAGTCGGTCGTCGACCCCGCGCAGCACGCGCACATCTCCAACCGACCCATCGCTGCGGATCACGGCAAGGAGCGTGACCGTACCCTGCACGTTGTGGCGCATTAATTCGGTCGGATAGGGAGGGTCGACTTTCTGCGTTGCTACTGGAGCGCTAAGGTCACCCTTGTTTTCGTTTTCTTTTAACTCTGCAAAACGAATCACCCAGCTTCCGCCCGCAGAGTTGAGGTTCGGCATATTCAGCGTCATGGAATAGAACTTGCGTGCGCCGAAGACCCGGCGATCGAGATCAGTCACTTTTTCATCGGATACTTTTGCTGCCGGATGACTTTTGGAATCTGTGACGGTGGGCAGAGTCAGTTTGGCGCTGTGGGTCGGCTCGGACGGACTTGCGATTGAAGCGGGCGATCCGTTTCCTGGATTCGATGCAGGAGTAGGGCCCTGCTCGACCAGCAGGCCGGCAGGCAGTCCTTCGCTGCCATTGCCGGATAAGACACCACCGCCGTGGCTATCATTGACACTGGAACCCGGACTTCCCGAGCCGCCCTTCCTGCCCGATGGAGTCGCCGCAAACCTGCCACGACGATTGCCGCTGGGAACTTCAACTGACTGCGCGAGTGCGGCAGGATGAATTCCCAGCGCAATCAGTCGCCCGCTGCCGCTTGAAGTAGCTCCTGACAATGACGGCGCAGGCGGCACGACCGCAGCGGTCGTCGCGCTGTTACCCGTAGACATGGCGCGCAGAGAGCGCTGTTCGGCGACCAGCAAAGCCGGAGCAGGGGAGACGACTTCGGAGTGTCCGATGTCTCCCGAACGCATCGAAGCAACTTGAACGTTAGGCGCCGGTTCAACAACCGTGGGTTGTGGACCTTGGAGGGTCCGCGCAGAAATCGCAATATTAGCTTCGGGAGGCGGAGCCACAATCGATCGCGAGAGCGCCGAGAGCTGGCGCGAGGAGGTGCCCGTCAGTTCTGGAGTTGGTGAGACAACTGCAACCGGGATTACGGGAGCGCGGCGATCCGAGGCGTCTGCCGTGGCCTCCAGCGGAACTGCCGGTTGCACTTGAGACCACGCTACTATGTTCGGTAATGGAAGATCGCGATCGAGTATGACGCCCGGCGCAGTGACGATAGTTTGTCTCCTGTTATCAGGCTCGCGCGGAACGGAGATGATGGGCTGGGGTGCAGACTCCGGATCTGGCTTCTGCGGGTAGCGCCGCGTGTCATTACCGCCTGTGTTTAACGGCGGCAGATATTCCGATGGCGAGTAGTAAATCACGTCGGCGCGATTGAAAGCCGAACTCTCAGCAAGAGGAACGCGTCGCGGGAGCACTCGAGCGATTGTAGGAATAGCTGCTAGCAGGACAATGTGGCCGATCAGCGATTGCAGAAGTTTGTCCCAGGGCGCCCGCTGTACGACAAATACATCTGGCCAGAAAGTGCCGGGCGGGGAGGCTGCGATCGTCGCACGCGTTTTGCGCGTGAAGAGATCGGCAAGATTGCGGAAGAAAACCAGATGCCAGGGCTCCAGTTCAACGAGGAACACGGGGTCTGGAGCGGTCACCATCGCTGCAGTCGTGGAGTCCGTAGGCCGTTTCATGCGCTACATGATGGCGAGAAGATGGTGACGATTATAGCTGCTGCACCAGGTAAGCGAATACTCACGAGTTACGAACACGTTATGCTCTAGTAGACTGCTTGATAATCGGAATGATAAGGACTAGAGCTACCTCATAAATGGTAGCGAGTGAAATCGGCTCTTGGCGCAAGAATGTATCTGAAGGGCGTGCTTCTTAGGAGGACCGCCATGAGAATCCGTGCCGATTTAGTCTTCATATCGAGCGTGCTCTTTACCATCGCGTTGGTTTGCCTCATCCCAGCATTCTGGGCGAATGTCTTAACCGAACGTGACAAGACTTGGCTTGTTAAGCTTGATGTAGGTTATCGGCTCGCTGCCCAAACGATGAGCGATCTCAGTGTCGTTTGTCTAGCAATTATTCTTATCGGGTTGATCGTTATATGGACGGGATACGTAAAGCGCGCTCGCTCGACGTGGCTTGTGATGTTTATCATCGTATGGGTTTGGGCATTTCCACTCTTGGTACTGCCGCTGTTCAAGGGCAGGATTGTCCTAACGTTCTCTGAGTGGCTCTACAGCGCAATCCACCAGCCGGGATCTCCTCGAACTTGGGCGGAGTCGGTTGTGCTTTTCTTGATGATGGTGATCGCGCTACTACTGCCGATAAAATCATTCTTTCTCGTCAGGGAAATACAGGAACCGATTCATAGACCATCGCCGAAGCTCATCGGCGGTTCCGCTGTCACCGTTTTGCTCAGTATGGTCGCACTGTTAGCTTGGATACACTTTCGCGTCTACGAGATTCCGCCTGATGTGTTAAGTTCGCAGCAGCGATTACCGCCACCACCTGCGCCGCCCCAGACCCCGTGCAAAGTCCAATGACGGGACGTGGATTAGCGAACATCTGGCTTTGCCGTTGCTGTCGCAGGATCGCCAAACACTTGATCGCTATTGCCGTACACTTCGACCGCCATTGATGAGATGAATTCTAAGGGGTAAAACGTGAGGTCCACATCGGCAAACATGATATGAAGATGCTCATTTCGGTTTCGCTCGTGCTCTTGGGTTTGGTAGTGGCGAACGCCCAGATTGTTTTCCAAAATGCAGGTTCGCAAGCTCCGGCGGAAAACTACTCCGGCATGTACAGTTTCATGCAGGATGGTGAGTTTGTGCAGATCAGCGTGGAGGAAGAAGGCCGAGTCACAGGTTTCATATCCAGATTCGGCGACCTGGAGAGCGATCGCGGCGCATTCCTCGATCACTTCTTCAAACAAGGGAAACTCGAGGGGAAGAGATTGACTTTCACTACGGAGACTGTTCACGGCGTGTGGTACGACTTTAAAGGATCATTTGAGCGTGGACAGGGCAAGAATGCCGGGGATGAGGCTTATTATATTTTGAAAGGCACACTTACCCAGTCGAGCACAGATAGCAACAAGAAGACCTCCTCCAAGTCACGCGAAGTCGCATTCAAATCTTTTCCGCAGGACATGGAAACCGGGCAGCAGAAGCGCGATTAGGTGGTCAGTTAAGCCGCCTGCGTTGTATTCTCGGGGCGTGCCGGCACTGCCCAGGCAGAGAAAATCTCCTACTGTAGCGCTGTTTGTGGGCCTGATCGTCACGCTGGCTGCGGTCGTCGCCTACTCCGGTTACATCACGCGGCAGATTTCCGGTTTGCGGGCCCTGCAAAACAACTTGGTAGACCGAAATCGCAAAGATTCCCTTCAACTCCTGCGGATTCAGAATGATTTAAATTCACTCGCGTTGGCCATGCGCGACATGCTCGATAACACGGAACCGTATCCGTTGACGGCGTGGTCGGCACAATTTCAGCGTGTCCGCGCCGATTTGGACGATGCGCTGCGCAGGGAGGAGCAGGTTGCAGTGGCGGACCGTACCCCTGAGCAGCGGCAATATCTGGCAAATTCAGTGGCTCAGTTCTGGGATGCAGTGGATCGGACCTTTGCACTGGCGCGTGACGGGAAGCAGGATGAGGCGCGAACTCAGATACAGCTTTCCTTGCAGGCCCGTCAGGCGGTGCTGAGCACGGCAGTTGCGCGGCTGCTGGTTCAGAATAATGAGAGCGAAGAGCAGGCGGCGCAGAAAATTGCTGGAATCTATGGTCGAGTTCAGCGCCAGGTGTACTTGTTTCTAACTGCGACATTGCTGGCAATTCTCCTCACCAGCTTGTATCTGATCCGCTCGAACCGGCAGTTGTTTGCCCAGCTTGCCATGCTTTCGGAACAACGCAGTGAGTTGGCGCAAAAGCTCATTTCTACGCAGGAATCGACGCTGCGCCATATTTCGAGGGAACTGCATGACGAATTCGGGCAGATCCTGACCGCAGTTGGATCGATGCTCACGCGGGCGCGAAATCACGCCCCGCAGGGTTCTCCGTTGCGGACTGAGCTGCGGGAGGTTTGCGAGATCGCGCAGGGTACCCTGGACAGAGTACGCAGTTTGTCGCAGGCGCTGCACCCTGTGATGCTCGATGAATCGGGGCTCGAAGCCACGCTCGACTGGTATTTGCCGGTGGTGGAAAGACAATCAGGTATTCACATATCCTATGAAAAATCTGGTGAACCATTTCGCGTTGATGGGAATGCGGCAATCCACGTGTATAGAGTATTGCAGGAAGCACTTAACAATGTGACCCGGCATTCGGGCGCCAATGAAGCGTGGGTACGTCTCCGATTTCTGGCGGAAGCGCTGGAAGTTGAGGTTGAAGATCACGGTGCCGGATTCAAGGTGCAGAAAGCTACTCAAGGGATCGGACTGGTGGCGATGCGGGAACGGGCAGAACTGCTCGCAAGCAGGATCGAGTTCACTAGTCCATCGCAGGGCGGCGTGCTGGTTCGACTGCGAGTGCCCAGAGAAGAGCTGATAGCGCATGCGGGATAGAGTTTCCGTGCTTCTGGTTGATGACCACGCTCTGGTACGACGAGGCTTTCGCCGCATACTGGAAGACGAGCGCGATATCACGGTAGTGGGCGAAGCGAGTGACGGTGCCGAGGCAATACGTTTGGCGCAGGAACTCCGTCCTCAGGTGATTGTGATGGATTGCGCCATGCCCGGCGTGAATGGACTGCAAGCCACGCGCCAGATTCTGGAGAAGCAACCGCAGGCTCTGGTGCTGATGCTGAGCATGCACCCGGAGGACACCTTGGTACGTCAGGCACTGGCGGCCGGGGCTCGGGGATACGTTCTGAAGAATGCCGTAGATCTCGAGCTGGGGACTGCCATCCGACGGATCGTGGCAGGGGAAACAGTTCTGGATTCACAGCTCGAACGTCCTGCGGCACTGAAGGGCGAGCGCAATTCCGGACTCACACAGCGCGAACTGGAAATTCTGCAGATGATCGTGGATGGCAAATCGAACAAAGAAATTGCCGCGGCGCTCGAACTCAGCGCGAACACCGTTGCGGTTCATCGCGCCAACATCATGGATGCTCTGGGAATTCATAAGACCGCGGAACTAGTTGTCTATGCCATCCGCAACGGGCTGGTTAATCTCCCGTGAACCGACGGGCTTTTCTACAAGGTTTAAGCGGGTTGGCGGCTGGGGCGAGTCTACCTTACGAAATATTCGCTGATCCTGTTCCCCAATTTTCTCCCGGTTTCCGTCTTTTCGATGTAACGGCGGCCGCGGGCATTCATTTCCGTCACAACAGCGGCGCATTTGGAGGAAAGCTGCTGCCGGAAACTCTCGGCGCGGGCTGCGCGTTTCTCGACTACGACAGCGACGGCTGGCAGGACATTCTCCTTATTAATGGAATGGATTGGCCGGGCCACAAACGTCAGCGGAGCACGCTGCGGCTCTACCGCAACAACCGGAATGGCACATTTTCCGATGTAACCAAGACCGCAGGCCTTGACGTGGAAATGTACGGCATGGGTGTTGCCGTCGGTGATTACAACAATGATGGGCATCCTGACATCCTGGTTACCTGCGTCGGTCAAAATCGCTTATTCAAGAACACAGGAAAGGGATCATTTGTGGACGTCACGAAGGCCAGCGGACTCGGGAATCGGCAAGCATTCAGCACTTCAGCGATATGGTTCGATTTCGATCGCGATGGCCGGTTGGATTTGTTCGTATGTAATTATGTGAAATGGTCGCCGGAGCACGATGTGTTTTGCAGTCCGGACGGGAAACGCAAGTCGTATTGCACGCCGGAAGCGTACCGCGGCGAGACCTGCTGGTTGTTTCACAACCGCGGAGACGGAACGTTTGAAGACGTCACGGCAAACAGCGGAATCTTTGACAGCAGCTCGAAATCTCTGGGTGTTGCGATGCTCGATTACGAGCCCGACGGCTGGCCTGAACTGCTGGTCGCAAATGACACCCAGCCGAACAAACTGTACCGCAACCAGCGTAACGGAACTTTCAAGGATGTGGCGGTGGATGTCGGAATCGCCTTCAGCGCGGAAGGAAAAGCCCGCGCCGGCATGGGAGTGGACGTCGCCGATTTCGACAACTCGGGAATCTCCGGAGTGGCGATCACCAACTTCGATAACGAGATGATTGGACTGTACCGGTTCGCCGCGGGAAACTACCAGGATGTGGCCACACAAAGCGGGGTAGGGCTGCCATCGAAGACCACGTTGGGATTCGGATGCGTTTTTCTGGATGCTGATCTGAATGGCGCTCTCGACCTTGCCGTGGTGAACGGCCACATTGACGATACGGTGCGTAATGTCCGCGGGGTTGGTTACGCTCAGCCCCCGCAGTTATTTCTCAATGATGGAAAAGGAACGTTTCGCGACGTCGCCTCTGAAATTGGAGGAGAATTCGCTGCACCAAAAGTCGGGCGAGGCTTGGCCTATGGAGATTTTGATCGTGACGGCGACCTGGATCTGCTCATGACCACTAATGATGGGCCTGCATATCTCTTCCGCAATGACCAGAGCGGCGGAAACAAGAGCATTCGGATTCGGTTGATCGGGACCAAATCAAATCGTGATGCAATTGGCGCAGTCGTCAAGATTTATTACGGCGGTGCGACCCAGTCGCGGCTGGTAAGAGGTGGATCAAGCTATCTATCGCAATCTGAACTTCCCGTAACTTTTGGCGTAGGAAAGCGAGACAAGATTGACCGGTTACTGGTCCAATGGCCGAGCGGCAGAACGGAGGATTTTAAGGATGTTGCTTCCGGGCATGGATACGAATGCGTGGAATCCAAGGGAATAACGGCGCTGTCTGGTTTCTAGTACTTTTTCACTATTGTGCGCAAACGCATTGGTGATTACTTTGAATTCAATCTTAAGCCCTCATTCACGGCGCTCTCCGGCCCGTAGCATTGAGGCGTTCACCCCACGAAAGAGGTAGGCATGGCGGCCTACCTCTTGTTTTGTTTCATCGTAAATTCATTTTGATTGGAGGCAGTGCCAATGAAACAGCCTGGCGCGATTTTGGTGATCATGTTGTGTGTAGCTGCTGTCGCTCTTGGCGCCTCAGGAGGCAAGTCAGTAAAGGTCACTGGCTATGTCCTCGATTCGGCGTGCGCATTTACCAAGGGCCTGGACAAACCCATCAGCGCGGATTGTGCGCGCACCTGCGCGAAGGCAGGTTCGCCCTTGGTAATCCTCTCTAAGGACGGCACTATCTATTGGCCCATCGCGGATAGTACGCCGTCCTCAGGACAGAATGAAAAACTGCTGCCGTTTGCCGGACACAAGGTAAACGCCAGTGGGAAGCTCTTTCAGCGCGGCGGGTCCAGCGCGTTAGTGATCGATACGCTCGAAATCGCGACTGACACGAGATAGATCATTTCGAATCTGCTGATGCTAAGGTGCGGGAGAGGATTGAGCCTGCGAACGAAAGCGGCTGGTGTAGCAGCCGTGGCTTGAGTGGGGATGTTCAGATATTCCTCGCTCGCCGGGGCTTCGGCTTGCTCTTGCCCTTGAGGTTGAGCGCCACTGCAGCGCGGATGAGATCCTTCAAGGCCACCTCATCGACCTTCTCGCCTTCGTGGATGTCGATGGCGCGCCTGGCATTCCCGGCGAGGCTGGAGTTGAATAGACCTGAAGGGTCCTTCAACGCAGCTCCCTTGGCAAATGTCATCTTGACGACGTTCTTGTACGTCTCTCCCGTGCAGACGATGCCGCCGTGGGACCAGACGGGAGTCCCCGGCGATGTCGGCTTCACCCACTTCCACTCTTCTCGACGATCTCAGGGTCTGCCGCTTGTATGATTGCGCGCACTTTCGCGAGCGTCTTCCCGCGCCAGTCCCCAAGTTCCAGTCCCCAAGTTCCCTGATCTTCGCGCGCTCGAAGGCATTGTTTTGGAGATTGCTTTTGCTTTCCTGAACTGGGGGTTGAATATTGCCCTGGGCGGTGGGGAGCAAGTTGGCAGGTAAATGGGATCACAGATGTGGCGGTGCTACCCCTGGCCGTGCTGATTCTCTCGATGTATTTTTTTGTGATGACGCCGGTGGAAAATACAATCACGCGGACAATGGAGTACGAGGCTGACATTTTCGGCATCAACGCCAGCCAGCAGCCGGATGGTGAAGCGCAAATTGACTTGAAGCTGGGAGAGTATCGCAAGCTTGACGCTGGGCCAATCGAGGAGTTTGTTTTCTTTGATCATCCGAGCGGACGAACGCGAATCACGGCAGCCATGCGCTGGAAGGCGGAACACGCGCAATCCGGGGCCGGAACGCCGAATCACATGGGGCAATGAGCATACGACGCCGGCGGGTGTTCGGCGGTGCCAGCGGCAGGCGCCAGGTACGGTCGAGTAAATTTCAACAGGGCTTCGGACCCAATCGTGCCACGAGCTGCTCTGGAGTAAATCTTTCCGCCTCAGGGTGCAAATTTACCAGTCACCAGAAGGAAGTGACTCTTTATTTTCAAGGCCTTGCGATTGGCAAAGCGGATGCTTAAAACCCTCTTAGACGAAGTGGCGCGCAACGGGGCGCTCCAGAGAATAACTTCGGCCAGAGGTTTTCTTGAGCGCCCCTTGCTTTTTGTGCCGAAACTCCCGCCGACTGATCGGCAACTTAGAGCGCATCACCCGAAGTTCGTGTCCTCTCTTTTTGTCGCTACTGACTAGCCATATCACTACTGCCTAGCCCCTTTGATGGTGACGCTGTCCAGAATCTCTCGCTACAATTCCGGGCATGACACCGGCTCCCGTGAAGATGGCCGTTTTGATCGAGTTGTTGAATCGGATTGATATCCGTGTGGGAACCATAGTCGCTGTGAGTGATGTTCCGAATTCGGACAAGCTAGTTCAGCTGCGTGTGAGCTTTGGGGATCACGAGCGCACCATCGTTGCCGGGCTGCGCGGAGAGCGCAGCAATCCGCGCGACATTGAGGGCAAGCAGGCGCTGTTCGTAGTGAACCTTGAACCGCGCACGATACGCGGCGTGGTATCGGAAGGGATGTTGTTCGACATCGGCTACGCCGATGGCGTGCGGCCGGTGCTCGCGGTGCCCGAGAGTACGGTGCCAGACGGAACGCGCGCGGGATAAACTTACCTAGAATTGCGCCGGGCGAGTTCCCAGGCTTTGGCGTATTTCCAGGAAACGTAACCCGAATGATACAGGTGAAGGAGCAAGCCTTCGCGGCCATCGAGGAATCCGAGACGAAGGAAGTAGTTGTAGATGAACGTCAGGATTGGGCGGACGATGATATTCAGAATGCTGAATCTGCGATGTCCCTTTTCAAGTGCGATCCCGGCACCTGAGGACGAATAGCTGTTCATGTGATCGATGTAGCCGCGCAGCGTGGGATACGCGTTGTGGATCAACGCATGGCGCAAGTGGCCAGTCGGCCCGTTCACTTTCATTGTCGGATGTGCGCCGTATTCCTCGAATTTTCCCTTGCCTCGGCGAATCAGGCGCAGCTTGGGGTCGGGATGATAACCGCCATGCTTGATCCAGCGGCCGAGGAAGAAATTCTTGCGGGGGATACAGAATCCTGACAACTGATAGAACGCGCCGTAATCGCGGGCTTTCTTGCCCTCTTCGTCTGCGACTGCTCGTAATTCCCGCAGTGTGCGGGAGGTGAACACGTAGACTAGTTCGTGAATCCTTTTCTGGCGGGCTTCACGATCCATCTCTGATGGAAATTCGACGATGAGTTGTATCTCCTGCGCGAGTTCCGGCTCCAAAGCTTCATCTGCATCCAGTTGCAGCACCCAGTCACAGGATGCCTTCTCCATCGCAGAATTTTTTTGCGCGGCGAAGCCCTTCCATGGCTCTGAGAAGATTTTTGCTCCATATGATCGCGCAATTTCCAGAGTTCGGTCTGTTGAACCTGAGTCCACGACGATAATTTCGCCTTTGCCGTCCCGGACCAGCGGGTGCACGCTCTCGAGTGTGTTGGGTAGATTGGCTTCTTCGTCTTTGGTGATGAGCACGACCGAGATGGTCACGCGGAGAGAATAAACCGGCGCAATAGAAAGGCGGAATAGCGGGCGCGGTGCGTTGCCCCTGAGTACTCTCTATGAGTAGTTTCTCCTCCTCCCGCGGGGCACAACTAGGCCTGGCGCTCCGCGGGCGAGTCGGCCCGCGCCACACAGGAGCAGATATCTCTCACTCCTGCGGCGGTTGAGGCTGCGGTTGCTCCTGTGGCTGTGGCTGTTGCTGCTGTTGCGGCGTATTTTGTGGTGGTTGCGTTGTTTGCGGCGTTGCAGAAGGCTGTTGTGGTCGCGGCTGGGCATATGGAATGCTGGGCATATGCGTCACCTCGCCGCGCTCGGCGTCCGATACCAGGATGTTTGCATGGTCTAGGAGAAGGCCGGTGGCGCGGTCCAACTCGATTCGTGCCTTTTCATACGCCGCCATAGCCGAAACAAGGGTGGATTCCGCCTGGGCCAGGGCAGTCTGGTTCTGCAGAACCAGCGTTGTGGTCGAAGCGCCCAGAGCATACTTCTTCTGCTCCGCGTCCAGAGACTGGTGGCCAAGATCCACCGCGGCTTGCGCGGAAGCCACAGCAGCGCGGTTTTGTTGCACAGAAAATTGCGCTTGTCGCACTTCGATACGCACCTGGTTTTCCACCTGCTGCAGCCGCATCTGCGCCTGGCGGTATTCGAGTTCCGAGCGAATCTGGGTGGCTTGCCCAGCGCGATTGCGGATAGGAATTGTGAGGCTCATGCCAACTCCCTTGTCCGGGGAGGATGAATCCACCAGCTGACTCAATGTGTTCCCATACCCAACCGGACCGCCGTTACGGAAAGGAGGCGCCGCCAGGGCGGGATCAAAACATCGCAGAAAGCTGCCCGGGGGAGTGTTTGGCGGGCAAGGTGGCAGTGCGACATTGCCGCCAATACCACTGCCGCCATAATAGGCATAGAGATCCAGGCTCGGCAGCAGCGCACTGCGCACGGCCTTCATACTGATTTCCTGATTGCTGAGATTGATTCGCGCCTGGGCAAGCTCGGCGCGGTGGCCGAGGGCATCGTTAACCAGTTCCTCTGTGGGGGTTACCGCTTCCTCCGCAGGAACCTGCATTGTGGAAGTGGGAATGACTTCGGCGTCCGCCAAGCGGGGGTCGACCAGCGTCCGACTGATGGCGTTCTTCATCAGCAGCTGTTGCAACTGGAGGTTCGTCTGCGCCAGAGTCAGCTGCTGCTGGTCACTGGCGACGGTGCTCTGGGCGCGCACTACCTCAATCGGCGCCAAGGTGCCGATATCGACCTGCTTTTTGGTGTCGGACAGCGTCTTCTGCGCGAATGCCAAGGATTCGTTTTGTACCCGCACATTTTCGTAGGCGAAGACTAAATCCCAATAAATATTCTGAATCTGATCAACCGTCGTGATCGTTTGCAGACGAAAGGCGATATCGCTGATCTCGCGATTGTTTTTGGCGATGCGGATAAAGCGAGTATTGGGCGCGAGCCCGAAGCCCTGTAAGAGATGCTGGCTCACCCTGAACTGGAAGCCAGAAGCTAGGGATGGACTGTAAGTGGCTGTAGGACTATCCGTCGTAGTATGAGTGTTGTTAAATCCAGCGGACAGACTCGTCCCTGAATGGAAACCCTGCTGGTAGGAAAAATTCGCGGTTCCCGTATTCTGGTTTGCTATCGGTATGGGGCTGAAAATACTTGTGGATTGGGTATACAGGCGATCCATTTGCAAGGTGCCCGTGACCAGCGGATCGAAGCTGGCGATGGTGGGGCCGCTGCCAAGAGTTGAGCTGACCAGGCCCGCAGTGCCTGTGCCTGCGCCGCCAGCTCCGGCGCTGGTACCACCAGTTCCGGAACCGATGGTGCCACTCAGACCGCCTACGCCTCCGCCCGGAGTGCCCGAGACGATTCCGCTATTCACGCCGAGAATATTTGCGCCAGCCTTGGTGCGGAGGATATCAGTGTCGGCGATATTCAGGTTGTAACGCTGAATGGCTATGTCGAGGTTGTTTTCCAACGCCAGGGCTACGGCGTCATTCATGGAAAGGTAGAGCTTGCCGCCCTGCAGGAACTGATCGATTCGTGGCGTGTTGTTGAGAAATGGGGGCGGAATATGCTGTGGCGTGTAGGGCGCCAGGGGGTTTGGGAAATGCGAACGCGGTTTGGAGTAATCCTTCAGCAAAAACTGCTGCGCTTTGGGGGCTTGCGGAACGGCCGCGGGCTGCGCTGATGAAGCAGGCTGTCCTTGCTGGGTATCTTGACCCGAGGAATTAAGCGCCAAGGCTGTGAGTAAAACCCCGACACTGGCCCATCGAACCGCACAATTCAGAGCAGACGCAAACATTCGTTTTTCTCCGTGCAAAGGGGCTGGTGTAAGTTTTTGAAGACTGAAAATCACTTCCTAGATACGTCAAAGCCGGCTGCCAGGTTTCAGTTTTCCTGTGTTTCGTGTTGGACCTGGGTAGGAGCAGTGCCTTCGCAAGTTGTCCAAGTGAATGAAATAGTATATCCGAGGCAATCGCTCCGATTTTTAACCGAGGCAGCTGCAAACAGTAAATGTTTGTAAAGAGTAGAACGTTTGTTGGATGAGTGGCGCCGAGAAGAAGACTCAGGAAACATGCGGAATATCAAGCTGGTGCTGGCATATGACGGCAGCGATTTTTCCGGTTGGCAAGTTCAGCCGGACGCCGTCACTATTCAAGGCACATTAGCTTCAGTTATTGGACGGGTGACTGGGGAAAACGTCTTGCCACAGGGCTCCGGCCGAACTGATGCCGGGGTGCATGCGCTGGGGCAGGTGGCCAGCTTCAAGACTGAATCGCCGATTCCTGCCGGAAACCTGCTGAAGGCGTTGAATGATATCTTGCCCGCTTCTGTCCGCGTGCTGGAAGCGGCGGAAGTTGACTCGGAGTTTCATCCGCGCAAATCGGCGCGGGCAAAGACCTACAGATACCGGCTTTACCGAGCCGACATCTGTCCGCCCTTTCTTGCGCGCTATGTATGGCATCACCCGTATCCTCTCAATGAAGAGGCGATGGAACAGGCTGCAGTTGAAGTTATCGGCGAGCACGATTTCACTTCGTTTGCGGCGGTCGATCCGGAACGCGGGAGCGAGAACGATCCCAGGTGTAATGTGCGGCGGATTTCTTCGTCGGGCTGGCATCGCGAAGGTGACGAGTTCGTTTATGAAGTGCGCGGGAATGGATTCCTGCACCACATGGTACGGAACCTAGTGGGGACGTTTGTGCTGGCCGGTAAAGGAACACTTAGTCCGTCGGAGATGGTGAGAATTCTTGAGGCGCGCAATCGGTGCGCCGCAGGCGCTACTGCGCCAGCCAGCGGGTTGTATCTGGTGGGAGTGGAGTATTAACAGGTTGCCATAAACGTACATTGCCTATAGCACAAGAACCTGAATATAATCGCGTCGAAATTTTGACTTCTGTACTTCCTCTCCGAACCAGCGCAAATAACCACAGAGGACACAGAGGCACACAGAGGAAAATCAGAAATACGAGGGAACCACTTTGCCGGTTGGGACAGCGTTTCACGAGAGAACTTTTGCCCTGTGCCATAGCCTCAATTATCGCGAGTGGTCAGGGTATTACACGGTCAGCGTATATGAAGTTCACCATGATCATGAGTACAACGCCATCCGCAATGCCGCTGCGCTGATCGATATCACTCCGCTGTACAAATATTTGGTCACCGGCAAAGATGCTACGAAGCTGGTGAATCGGGTAATCACACGTGACATCAACAAAGTTGCGGTAGGGCAGGTTATTTACTGCTGCTGGTGTGATGAGCAAGGGAAAGTCATCGATGACGGCACGATTACCCGACTGGAAGAAAACAGATACCGATGGACTGCCGCTGATCCGAGCCTGCGCTGGTTCCGGCAGAACGGGTTGAATATGGATGTGGAGATCGAGGACATCTCCGAGAAGGTCGCGGCTCTCGCGTTGCAAGGGCCTACGTCTGGCAAGCTGCTGAAAACCGTGACGGACGCGGATATTGCGAACCTGAAATATTTTCGCAAGACGAGCGGCAAGATTGCGGGCGTGCCTGTTGATATTTCGCGCACGGGCTATACGGGTGATCTTGGGTATGAGATCTGGGTGCCGTGGAACGACGCGGTGAAAGTATGGGATGCGCTGATGGAGAAGGGCAGGCAATTCGATCTTCACGCCGCGGGGATGCTAGCTCTGGATATCGCTCGCGTGGAGGCCGGCCTGCTCTTGATTGAAGTGGACTACACGAGCAGCAAGAAGGCGCTGATTCCATCCCAGAAGTTTTCGCCTTACGAGCTGGGCTTTGGCCGCATGGTCCACTTGGAGAAAGAAACTTTCGTGGGCAAAGCCGCGTTGGAACGCGCTCAGAAACAGGGAGTGGCGAGGCAACTGGTTGGTCTCGAAGTTGATTGGACCGAGGTCGAAGATCGCTACGAAAAATTTGGCCTGACACCCGCTGCGCCGAGTCAAGCGTCGCGCGTCCCGGTTCCGGTGTACCTAGGGGAAAAACAAGTCGGGAAAGCGACAACTACGACCTGGTCTCCCGTGCTCAAGAAATTGATCGCGCTGGCGAGTGTTGAAACTGCGCACTCCGAACTTGGAACCAAGCTTCAGATGGAGATTACGATTGAGGCGATGCGGCAGAAAGTGACGGCGAAGATCGCGAAGCTGGGGTTTTTTAATCCCAAGCGAAAGACGGCGGTGCCGGTGTAAGGAATTATTCGCCTGCGCCGGCCAGCATCAGGAGTGTCAGCAGGATTCGTTTCAGGCCTAATTCACGTCCGCTGCAATCGAACCATTCCTGAAGAGTGTGCGCTCCGCCGCCTATGCCTCCGCCGCCAATCGCGAGAGCCTCGCGCCCGATTGAGAGCGGGATGTTGGCATCCGTGGAGGCACGCTGCACCTGCGCCACATTGCCGAGTTGCGCATCCACGGCGCGGATTACCTGCAGCATGCGGGCATTGGCATTCAATTCTCCCGCGGGACGATTGCCGATGGGCACAAATTCGCAACTCACCCCGAATGGCCGCTTTTGTGCGGGCGCTCGCGACTCAATGGCTCGAGACTCTTCTTCGATCGCGCGGTCGATCGCCGCGCGCAAGGCATGTTCCAGGCGTTCCATTTCCGCCATAGAAGTGGAACGGATGTCCACGCGCATGCTGGCGGACTCGGGAATGGAGTTAACCGAAGTGCCGCCGCGAATCACGCCGATATTGAAGCTCGTCTTCGGAGAGGCAGGCACCGGAGTGCGGGCAAACTCCTGAATGGCTCGTGACAGCACCACGATCGGGTTGGGAGCGCCGAAGTCGGTCCACGAATGCCCACCCGGACCGCGCACGATCACTTCAAAGCGGCGGCTCCCAAGGGCTTCGGCGACAATCGTGTCTGAGCCCGCTCCGTCGAGTATGAGACTGTAATGAATGGAATCTCGCCAGCGAGGAGCGGAAAAAATGTGGCGCATGCCTCGCAGGTCGCCTTCGCCTTCTTCGCCAACGTTCCCGATAAAGAGCAACGGCAATGAATGCCGGATCTGCACGGCCCGCAGCAGCGCCACAATTGCCAGCATCGCAGTGACTCCAGCGCCGTTGTCGGAAACACCTGGACCGTAAAGGCGCGTCCCTTGTTGCCTTATGTTCAGAGGCGTGCCTGCGGGAAAAACTGTGTCGAGGTGGGCGCTCAGGGCAACGTAAGTCGCTCCCACACCGGGATGAATTCCGAAGACGTTGCCGACGTCATCACGGTGAACGTCGTCAAGTCCCTGCTCGCGGAACCTGGCCTCAAGCCAATCCCCGCGTGCGGATTCACCGAAGGGGGGAGCAGGAATGCGCGCCGCCTGAAGCTGCCAACTGGCAAATTGAGGTTCGTGGGAGCGGAGCCAGGCGAAGGCGTTGCGGATTTCCTCAAGAGCCTGCAGCCGGACCAGGTCCTGCTGGAGATCGCTTAGGAGTTCTGGACGCGGCGTGACCATGGCTGCTTCGCCATCTTACAACGCTGAAACACGTCAGGCATTCACGTTCTGTACGCACTGAAGAATCTCCGCCTCGTTCAGAGTGTGATCGGAGGATTTTGCCCGTTTGTAGATCCGGTCCACGAGGCCATCACTTGCAGGCAAGCCATGCCGTTCGAGCCAGAAGAGAACATTCGACTTGCCGCTCATGGGACCAATGTCGATGATCTGCTCCAGGCCAAACACATGCGCGGGTACGCCAGAATAGACTGCGTTTGCGAGCTCGACATCATTCTTCTTGTACGCCTTGATCAGTGCAGCAGCATGGACGCCGGTTGCCGTACGGAATGCATCTTCCCCAAAGACGGGGTAGTTGGGCGGAATTGGCACGCCTGTGGCCTGCGACACGACCTGACAATAGTCCTTCAGCCTGGTCAGGTCCTGCTGGTTCCAAGGAGGGATACCCATTAGCTTCAGGTTGACCAGCATCTGGTCCATTTGGGTGTTGCCGACCCGCTCACCCAAAGCCAGGGCACAGGCATGCACGCATTGGGCGCCGGCGAGGAGGGCGGCAATGGAGTTGGCAACGGCAAGGCCGCGGTCGCAGTGCCCATGCCAATCGACACGAATTTTCTCACCCGAAGGCTTCACAATCTCGTCGAGTACGAACTTTATGAGCGCATACGCCCCCATGGGCGTGGCGTGCCCGGCAGTGTCGCAAACGACAATCGCGCGCGCGCCGCAATTGATTGCGGTCGAATACAGCCGCTTAACAGTTTCGGGATCGCAGCGGGAGGTGTCTTCGGTGACATAGGTTACTTCGAGGCCAAGCGATACTGCGTACTTCACGGCTTTTTCCGTGGTCTGGAGCAGGAACTCTTCTGTCCATCCCTCCGTGTAACGTCGAATCGGACTGGAACCGATAAAAGTTGCGGCAGCGATGTTCAACCCGGTGCGCTGGACGATATCCGCAATTGGCCGAATGTCATTCTCGTGGGTGCGGGCGGCGCAGTTCGCGCGGATCTTCATCTTGTGCCGCGCAATTTCCCGCGCCAGCGCTTCGCTGTGCTCGAGGGCACGCGGCCCCGCTCCGGGGAGGCCGAGATCGAGCGAGTTAATGCCCAGAGCTTCCATCAGGTGCAGAATCTTGATTTTTTCCGGGATCGAAGGATCGCGAACCGAGGGAGACTGCAAACCGTCGCGCAGCGTTTCATCATTCAACAGAACAGGGACGGCCGTCTGCAGGGACTTCGGAAGAACCCGGTTCCAGTCGTAGATAAGTTCAGAAGTGTTCATGTGGGGAGTGTCAGCCCGAGTCGGCCCATCCGCAAATGCATCGCTTTAGGTCCGTTTCGGCGGAACCGTCAATCCAAAAACTGAAAGCTGTCCCGGACCAGCCACATTCAATCCGCGCGCTTCGTCGGCATTGGGCAAATAAAGCGTCTTACAGTGCTCACAGCGATAGACTTCTGCGTTGGCCCCCCAGGCTTTTTCTGCATCTCCACAGGCCTGCTCAAGGACATCTGTCGTGTAATACCAGCGCTTGAGATGTCCGCCGCAGAACTTGCCTTTTGCATCTTTTTCATTACAGGCGCGCTGCCCTGGCTTTTTTAGTTTTACCTTGTGGTGAGGGAGTTGTTCGGGGGAGACGCCGGTTTCGGTTGTGGCCAAAGTTTGTCCTCGTATGCCGCGGTAGGTCGCAAAGTCAAATTCGACTCTGCTCCATTTTACTCAACGGTTAATGGGGCGACTAGAACCTTGCGGGAGCGGGCATGAAGGGGATTCAAAAATGCAGTGCAATCGCCCGGGTCACGCCAAAGAATGCTCCGAAAATATGCCGAACTTAGCAGCCTATCTACTTCATTTCCAAAACCACGAAGCGGGCGGGTTCCTTCGCCAGGTTCTTGAATGCATGCGCTGGGCCGGGAAGCCAATGAACATCGCCTTTGGCAAGTTGAAGCTCCTCGGATTCTCTATCCTGCTGCTTCGGCGACAGCTTCAGTTCGCTCATCGCAACCACGAGAGCTCCGACGCCTAGCGAATGAAGTTCCTTGGAGTCCCCTGAAAGTAGTTGCACGTTCATGATCTCGACTGAGGTCTTGGTCAGTGTTGTGACATACGAAATGTGCGGATCAACTCCTGGGCCAAGCTTCTGCGCAAACGGGTCGATCGAGGGATCGCGCCAGCGATTCCGGCTGTCATCTTCCCGCATGATTACAACAATCAGCGCTCGATATGGTTCAATGTGCGGATTCCGCAGACTCAACCGGATTACGGGATAAAAGAAGGAAACAAAGTAACCTTCGGGATCATCATAGCCCGCCTTTGAAAATACGGTTCCGCCCCACGCTTGTTCGACGCTGCCGCCAAGGTTCATTCGTACCCAGTCATGTTCATGGACAACGGGTTTCGTCTCCTCAAGACGCCTTAGGCTGACGTTATAGACCCGACAATACTCGTTGCTGAAGACACGTGAATGGTGGGGCTCGTCGTCCATAGTGAGAACCTGTTCTTGTGCGACAGCTTGCACGCCTGCACATATCCCAACCGCCAGCACCCATGTAGTGAGGTTATTCACTGCGTTCTCCACGTCTTTATTTCGTTTGTTGTGAGTTGTTGGGGGGAAACCGTAGTTTCAGTTGTGCCAAATCTTGGCCTCGTTCACCGCTGCAGACCTGCAGAGTCAAATCCAAGTCTGCTCCATTTTACTCAACGGTAAACGGGCCGACTAGAACCATCAAGCATCAGTTCCACCTTCAGGACATTTGCTGGAATAATGTCTGGCGGCAGCTGAGCCTGATCGCGGTACCGCTACTATACCTTTGCTAAAACGAAGGAATTCAGCTCATGGCACAAAACGGCAAAGTCAAAGTTGCAATTATCGGATCGCGCTTCCAGGGCGACATTCATGCCTCCGCTTTCAAGCTTGCTCCGGAAGATGGTGAGGTCGTCGCGGTAGCTTCGCCCAGTCCGGGAAACGCCGCGCATCTGGCCAAGCAATATGGAATCCAGCGCGTGTTCACTGACTATCGCGAGATGCTGAAAGAACCCGATATTGAGATGATTACGATCGCAACTCCGAACCATCTGCACGCAGAGATGACCATCGAGTGTGCCCGGGCGGGCAAACACATTGTCTGCGAAAAGCCGTTGGCCATGACTATCGAACAGGGCGAGCGGATGGTCCATGAAGCCCGAGAGCATGGCGTGCTGCTGATGTATGCCGAGGAACTTTTCTTTACGCCCAAATATGTCAAAGCCAAAGAAATGGCTGACGAGGGAGCATTCGGTCGAGTCCACCTGGTGAAGCAGAGTGAAAAGCATTTTGGTCCGCACAGTCCCTGGTTTTGGGACGTGAGTCGCTCAGGCGGCGGCGCGCTGATGGATTTGGGATGCCACGGAATTGCGTTCTGTTACTGGTTTCTGGGGCGGCCTGCCATTCAGTCGGTTTACTGCCAGATGGGCACGTATGTTCATAGCGACAAGACCGAGGGAGATGACGAATGTCACTGCATTCTCGAATTTGCCAATGGGGCCGTAGGCATAGTGGAGAACAGCTGGGCCCGCCGTGGCGGCATGGATGACAGAATTGAAGTGTACGGGGAGAACGGAGTGACTTATGCCAATCTTCACATGGGTAACGCTCTACCCACGTACAGCGAGAACGGATACGGCTACGCCGTTGAGAAGGCTCCCAGCACGAAGGGCTGGAGCTATCCGGTGTTCGAGGAGTTGTGGAATTACGGCTTTCCCCAGGAGATGGCACACTTCTCGCGTTGCGCACGTGGAAAGGAGAATCCCAAGGCTACGGGAGAAGACGGGCTCATAGTGATGCAGGCTATTTATGCCGGATATGCGTCTGCGGGCGAGGGACGCAAAGTGCAACTGCCCTTTTCAGCGAAGGGGATTCAGAAGCCGATTGACCTGTGGTTTCGTGGGCCTCAGTATAGTCAAGTTCGGAAGGCAGGTGCGCCCCGATAACGGACATCTGCTCCGGAGTTAATCGAACTCTCTCTTTGGCGCTGCCTGGTCCGGCCCCACGTGGCCAACCGCGATCTCAGCAACGAAGTAACTCTCTCCTCGAATCGGCGCGTCCGCCAGGCGGCGTAACATCGTGAGTTGGCCTACGTGGGTCAAGGCGTCGGCGATCGGGCCTTGGAACAATTTTTCCGGCGCAGCGTGTAAGTCTTCGGTGGAGGCGAGACAGGTGTCGAATACCTTCAGTGCGGCGAAGAAACGATCGACCTGCTGGTTCCAGGGCAGCGGTTTGGAGTTCTGCCACTGCTGTTTGCCCTTCGCGATGGATAGAGCCCAGTCGAGCAAATCTCCGATGTGGGCCAGGATCTGTCCTGGTGTTCTTGTGGTTGGGCCGGCGTGAAAATCAGAGAATTCCGATGGCGCGCCGCGCAGAGCTTTCCCGCCCCGATAGGCCAGAGTGGCAACAGCATGGCGCAGCAGTTCACGTTTGGGACCTGTGCTCGTGGACATGGTTGAGTTCTCCAAGTAATAGCCCGCAAAGGAGCGCAAAACCTTTGCGGTTTACGATGAGGCATTCACAGTTTCGTGCCGCGCGTCATAATGCCTGCTGAGCGCCAGGCACTTCGCAAACGGTGCAATTTCGGTGCAAACTGCAGGTCAATGAAAGCCTCAACTTGCCTCGTGAACGCCCCACCATAGCTGTACCACCAGGCCTTTTTAATTCCCGGCAACCGGTCCGAGTCGAGATACTTCAGCCGCACCATCTCTTCCAGCCCAAGCCTTCCATGGGTGCGGCCAAGACCACTCGACTTCACGCCCCCGTGCGGCGCTTCACTGATGCCGTAGCAGGAAACGACGTCATTCACCATCACCGTTCCTGCTTGAAGACGCCTCGCCACAGCTTCCCCACGCTGGCGGTCGCGTGTCCAGATGCTGGCAGCCAGGCCGTACTCCGAATCATTCGCCAGGCGGATTTCCTCGTCAACGGTATCAAAGGGCATGACTGGCAGCACGGGACCAAACGTCTCTTCGCGCATGATGCGCATGTCATGCGTCACATCGGCTACAACGGTTGGTGGGTAGAAGTTGGGTCCCAATTCGCGCAATGGCGTACCGCCGGTCAGAACGCGAGCTCCGAGCGCGCGGGCATCTGCAACATGCGACTCCACGATTCGCAACTGGCGTTCGCTGATCAGCGGACCAACGTCGGTGTCGGGACTCATGCCGTTGCCCACCCGCAGCCGCTTCGTCTTGCTCACACAAGCTTCAAGGAATGGCTCATAAAGGCTGCGATGGACATAGCAGCGCTCGACCGACAAACAAGCCTGCCCGGCATTGACGAATGCGCCCCAAACGGCTCCGCTCGACGCGACTTCAACATCTGCATCATCGAGCACCAGCATCGGATCCTTTCCACCGAGTTCCAGCACGACCGGAAGAAGGCGCGCTGCCGCAAGCTGGGCGATGCGTTTGCCAGTGGCAACACTTCCGGTAAATATTAGTTTGCCGATTTCTGAGCCCGCCAGTGCAGTTCCTGTAGAGGCGTCCCCTACGACAACGTGAAATACGTCCTTCGGCACTCCGGCCTGATGGAGCAGTGATGCCAATTCAAGTCCCACGAGCGAAGTGAATTCCGAGGGCTTCAGTACTACAGCGTTTCCTGCCGCGAGCGCGGCAAGGCTCTGGCTGGCAGGAATGGAAAAGGGGTAATTCCAGGGCGAAATGATGCCGATCACGCCGTACGGGTCCCGCAGGATGCGTCCGGCCTTCGTTTTCATGGCCAAATTGCCGTGCGCGAGTGGCTCATCGCGCAGGAATCGATTGGCGTTCTCAATCAAGAAACGAGCAGCATCCAAAACAACCAGCACTTCGGTTGTCAGGGACTCGACGTAAGGCTTGCCGGCTTCATGCGTGATGAGCTGCGCGATCTGGGATTTGTTCTGGTGCAGCAGTTGCTGGAGTCGGCGGAGAATACCGATTCTTCTCTGCACTCCCAACTCGTTCCACTGCGGCTGAGCTGCGCGGGCGCGGCAGACAGCGGCTGCCACTTCGGTTTCGGTCGCTCCCTCGAACTCGCGCAAAACCTCGCCCGTTGCCGGATTGCGTGAAGTTAGCCTCGGCGGTGCAATCTTGATGTCAGTGGCCATTGCTGGAAAGTTTACGCGCGCGAGGGCCCCTTCGACTATGCTGAGGACAGTTCCGTGGCAAGCAAAAAAGCGCCAGGACCTGGTGATCGCTGGCGCCTTCTGGAAATTATCGAACTCTACTGATTTGCCGCGGGTTTCTCTGCAGCCTTACCGGCCGCAGCACCCATCGATTTTGGTTTCCAGAAGTCCGGGTCTGCCTTGACCCACTCATCCGGAACATAACTCATCTTCGGACTAAACGCGAACAGGTTGGTTTGCCTCGATTCAACAGCAGCCGATTCCAGTTCACTGAGCCTCTTCATACCGTCTTCGCCCATTGCGGCCATGAACTGCTTGTTTTGGTCGAAGCCGCGGTCAATCTCAGCAGCCGATTTCAGCGGGGTGAAGATGACGAATGCCTGACCTTGCTGGCCGTACATGAGCTCATAAGTAGCCCAATGAGCATCGGGTATCTTCTCGTAGGCTTTCATCACCAGCTTTACCGCTTCGTCCCACTCTTTGTAATGTCCTGGACGCAGTTGAAAAAGCGAAATCTCGAAATAGCGCATGTGAGGAATATCGACCGGAGCGCGTAGGCTGTATTCCTCACTATAAACAAGGGCCGAAGCATCGGCATCACTCAGCAGGTCACCATCGGCGATGGCGGCGCGATCCAGCGTGGCTGATAACGCGGAATTCTTCTCGACTGCCTTGACGTCCTTTTCCCAGGCGTCAAAGGAATCGTATCCGGTGAGAAAAAGGGCACGCGGTTTGCCGGTAACTGAAGTTACGGTCAGATAGTGTGTGGGCCATTTTGCGCGAGCAAAAGCCTGCACGAATGCGCTTTCGGCTTTTTCGTGTGGACTGCCACCCTTGCCTGGTTTCAGAAACTCGCGGAAAATTGAGAGCACTTTGGGCGGTGGCGTTGTCTCCTCGGACTTCTCTTGCGCCGCCATAACGCTTACTTCTCCCAGCAGAAGACATGACCCTAGGAGTACTGCAATGACATTCTTCATCAGCGTTTTACCTCCTTATTTGCGAAAGTAGATGTACTCGACGCGACGGAAACAACAGGAATTATTATTATCCCTGAGACTGGCGGAGCCTACCGGAGAGACATAACGAAGTCAAGATGTTGTTGTATGCGTTCGGGCAAATCAACTACGCCTGAACCGGCTGATACGAAGTGGACTCATTTCGAACCCGGGCGCTGTGAACTGCTGGATTTGGGCAGCCAGACTGAGCGCGAGCGATCTGTTTTCGGGCGTGTTGGCGACATCGCGCAGCTCATGTGGATCATTCTTCAAATCATAGAGCCGGATGCCACGTTTCTCGTGCACGATTAAGTGCCACTGCGATATTGCCAGCGACTTCATACTTCCCGTGGCGTTGGTCGGTATGATTTTGTCCGTTTCTTCATCACCGTGACCCGAGTATTCGTCCTGCGCCAGTTCTGAGATGGGATTTGGCCACGGGCCGACAGCCGCCGGACTCTTCCAGAGTGGGGTGAGGCCGGGACAGAAAGGCTCTCCGGCTCCGTGCGGCCGAGCAGATCCAGAATGGTTGCGGGAATCGCCGCGGTCGTAACCGGCGTTGTAATCCGCGGTTCTGTGGGTACCTGGCCGGGAAACCGGATCAGCAGCGGCACATGAATCAGTTCCCAATAGAGCGCTCGATCGTGGGTTAGCAGATGATGCTCACCGAGCGACTCACCGTGATCTGAAGTAATGATGGGAAGCGTGTTCTTGTCCCGCCCCCGCTTCTTCAATTCCTCAATCAGGTACCCGATGAAATCGTCGACATATTTCACGCCGTCATGTGACCCCAAGCAGCCCAGTTAATCCTCTGAAAGAGAAGCAGACCGACATCTTCAATCAGGCCGGTGCTAATCCCCGAAGCACAGAGCAACCGTAAAAAGATACCGGCGAAGCCGGTGACCTTCTGTTTGTTTGAATGTCCGATGAAGTACCGCAGGCGTCAGCTTGGACGAAAATTTCGGGCATCTTAGTCTTGAACGATTGCAAATGAGCGACAGGATCAGTGAGCTAAGTATAGGGGAGTCAGGACGACATTGTGCCGGATTGGAAGTTGCTACTGACCGGCGCGCAACGGAGAAATTAGAAGGCGACCCGAGGCTTTCTTTTTGGACGTCTCGGGCTGATAGCCCGGTTCCGGAGAGCTTTCGCCGGCATTCGAGATTTGTGTCAGGGCCGCTGCCAGAGAACGGAAAGAACGCCCGATATCGTGGCTGTCATGTGACGCAGCAGGCACGCCTTTGTCGATACCAGGTGCAACCACCTGATA
This sequence comes from Acidobacteriota bacterium, assembly GCA_003224905.1. Lineage (GTDB taxonomy): Bacteria > Acidobacteriota > Terriglobia > Terriglobales > Acidobacteriaceae > QIAA01. The sequence goes on along the minus strand of QIAA01000174.1, from coordinate 18,632 downwards.
ATTGTTCGGAAGCTTCCAGAACAGCTTGCTGCCGGTGGCTTTCTCGATGTCTTCGTCAGTGAAGCCGGGAATTTTCTTATAGCGGTTCAGCACGATTCGGACTCGATCTCGTCCGGCGCCCTCTTCCAAGAAGGCCCGAATGCGGCCGGCGCTCCAGAGTGAAACTACATCGGCTTGCGCAACTAGCAGGACTGAAGTCGACAGATCGCTGAGCAGGCGGGTAATCTGATCGAGCCGGCCTGAGCAGTCCACAATTACATAGTGAAAGTGCGCGACCAACAGATCGAATAGACGAGCCAGTTCCGCCGCACCCGGCGTCAGTTGATGTGGGTTCTGGGGCCCGGCCAACAATTGCAGTCCGCCCTTGCATTGGGTCATCAAGCCCTCAAGCAAGGATGCATCGAGGCGATGGAGATTCTGTAACGCATCGGCCAAACCAAATGCCGGCCGCACGTTCAGATGGAGGGTGGCATGGCCGAGAGAGCCGAAATCTACCAGCAACACGCGGCCCTGTGTCTCTTGCAGAGCAACCGCTGTATTCACGGCAACCGTGGTTGCACCGGTGCCGCCTTTCGCGTTTGTTACCGTAAAGACTCTGGCTCGCCCAGAAGACGTACGGGTCTTGCTGCGAGAAGTGGCAAAGCGAGTGAGCGCTTCCAGAATCGCTTCGGATGTCGCAATGCGTTCCAGATATTCACGTGCGCCCGCGCGCATAGCGGCGACGATCGTAGGAGGGTGCGTCATTTCGCCGACGGCGAAGATCGCGATGTCACTGGTGCTGGAGTTGATCAGTTCAATGGCACTGATGGCGCGCTGTACATTATGAGGGTCGATATCGACCAGCACGACTTCCGAACGGACGTCCTGGATCTGGCGCAAGACTGGGTCGGTTGGACCGGCGGGAAATCCCACATGGCTGAACACATTGCGGCCCATCTGCGTGCCATCCAGACGGTGCTGGAGCACGGAAAGGCGCTCGTTTTCTTCCGTCAACAGAGTAACCGCTACACCGTGCATGGCACCCGCTTTATTTCAGTATCGCCACCCATGTTATTGAGAGACAAGGGTTCAAGCCAAGTGACTGTCGTAACCAAGCTTATTGCAAATTCCCCCTTACCTGAAAACCGCAAGCTTCAGCTGACATCATGCCAGCCAAAATGGGAAAAGAGCGGACACATCAGTGGACAGCCCCGAAGAGAAGGAACTCCCGCTGTGAACTAGCATTCTAACAAAACCCACTACATTGGATACGAGGAAAAAAGTGGAAATCCCTTGTCGCATAAGGGATCTGGTCCGGTGAGCTACGACGCCGGCGGAGTTTGCGGAATCACGAACTCCGCGGTTTCGTCTTCACGGCCATGACTATGCAGAGCGGCGATGCGAGCAAAGCTCGCTGCGGGTGTTGAGCTGCGAAGCTCTGGCAAGAACTCGTATTTTTCAATATGAACGGCCACGGCATACTTGCTCTCGAGTCGAGTGACTCGCACGACCTTGCCTCTGCAGCAGACTGGCATGTTCTCGGCCAGCGTAATCTCAGAAGGCATAATCAAGGTAAGCTCAATTTCCTCTCCTTCAGAGGGCATGAGGTCCGTGTACAGAAGCGCTCCGCGGGCGCTTAAATCCTGAGTGAAGCCAGTGCCTTGAAGGTTGCTGCCAGTCAATCGAATTGCTACTGTCAGTTGAAAAGGAAAACGTTGCGCCGCGCGGCGCTCAAGATGAAGCTGATCGGTGTTCATGGCTCCTCCGATAGCTGTTACTGCTGCGATTTGGCAACGGCAGAATGTGAATGGATTTTAACTCTATACTGAAGCCCGCGCCACCCACTGATGGCGAGAGAGAAATACTGTACCTCAGCTACGGCGAGCTTGGAAGTTACAACTTAGTCAAGAGGGATGGAGATCCAGTTCGCGATCGAATATTTGAGCTTCACATCGAGCGTCATGCGGCTGGCATCAAAAGCACAGGTTCGAAAGTGACCGACTCTCGGATTGCGCACAAGACGGGGAAGCAAGATCTCCGTGCTTCACAGCCCAATTTGCCGAAAACCGGAACACTCCCGGCCACATTGCGTGCTCTGCGTCACCGTAACTTCCAGCTTTTCTTCAGCGGACAATTAATTTCACTGATCGGCACCTGGATGCAAAGCGTGGCTCAATCGTGGCTGGTGTATCGTCTGACCGGTTCTTCGCTGCTACTGGGCTCCGTCGGCTTTGCGGGTCAGATTCCAGTCTTTCTGGTTGCGCCCTTAGGGGGAATTGTGGCCGACCGGCAGAACCGGCACCGTGTCGTGATCGCGACGCAGGTTGCGTCCATGCTGCTGGCTTTTGCGCTCGCTGCACTCACTCTTACTGGGACGGTCAAAGTCTGGCACATCTTCGTTCTGGCAGCGCAGCTCGGTGTAGTCAACGCGTTTGATGTACCCGCCCGGCAATCGTTTCTGGTGGACATGGTCGGTAAGGAAGATCTGATGAATGCAATTGCCTTGAACTCATCCATGTTCAACGGGGCGCGGATCATCGGCCCAGCAATTGCCGGGATTCTGGTGGCGAAGATCGGGGAAGGCTGGTGCTTTTTCGCCAACGCCGTGAGTTATATCGCAGTCATCGCCGGATTGTTGATGATGACTGTGCAGCCGCGGCCACGCGCTGCATCGGGTTCGCCTCTCAAACATCTGGTCGAGGGATTCCGATTTGCACGGCACACGGCACCGATCCGCGCGATCTTGCTGCTTCTAGGATTGGTGAGCCTGGTAGCCATGCCTTACACGGTGCTGATGCCGGTTTTCGCGGATCAGATTCTGCACGGTGGGGCGCGAGGCCTGGGAATCCTGATGGGAGCAACTGGAGTTGGCGCTTTGCTCGGCGCGCTCACACTGGCTACACGCACCGGGGTTCAGGGTCTGGGCCGCTGGGTGGCGTTCTCCTGCGGCGGCTTTGGACTATTTCTGATTTTGTTTTCGTGGTCGCGCTATTTCTGGCTTTCCGCTGCAATGCTGCTTCCGGTGGGATTCACGATGATGTTGCAGATGTCATCATCGAACACCCTGATTCAGGCGATGGTGCCCGACCATCTGCGAGGGCGGGTTATGGCTCTTTACACCATGATGTTCATGGGGATGGCGCCTTTCGGCTCACTTTTTGCCGGAGCGATGGCCGATCGCGTCGGAGCTCCGGTTACCGTAACGATCGGCGCTGTGGCGTGCATTGGTGGAGCGATCCTTTTTGGCATTCATCTTCCGAGGGTCAGGGTGGAAGCGCGTCGCTTGATTGTGGCGCAGACACTGGGCGCGGGTGAACCTGCAGTGGAGATAACGGCGAGCCTGCACGAGGGCTAACGCGGTGTTATTCCGCTTGCCCGTGACCTGGGTTTTGCCGGATTTGAATTCAGAAGATGAAAGAGTGAGATGAGGCGGTCCTGATTTGCGGCAGAGATGTACAAACGCCCACAGATTCTCTACAGGTCTGAAGCAGCCGTCAGCGCCCGCGAAACTCAGACCAGACCTGAAGCAAGGAGCTGTGGGCAAACGGAGCGGGGGTCAAGGTTAGTACAAGCATGATGAGACCGAACAGCGCCATCCAGCGCCTGGGGCCGGCCACGCCGGGCCACTCTGGAACCATGGGGTGGCGCATGCCGCTTATGCGCAGTAGCACTGCCCATACAAGCCAGCCGAGCCACAATTTGATCGCGATAGGTATCAGCGCCAGAATCGTGATCCGTGAGACAAATTTGTGAGCGCGAGGCGCCAGCGAGAACACGATGTGTCCGCCATCGAGCTGACCTCCAGGCAGGAGATTCAGCGCAGTGGCGAACATTCCTACCCAAGCCGCAATGGCCATGGGATGGAAATAGATGTCACTCATCGGCGAAGACCCGCCGTGAATGTCCGCGAGCGGAAGTATTGCCCAGACGAGCTTGAATATAAGCGGATATCCCAGCTGGATATCTGAAATCACTGGCGGTGTTCCCACCTTAGAATATGGCATAGCAAAGATCAGAACCGTCAACGCCACGACAAATCCCGCAATGGGTCCTGCAATGCCAATATCGAACAGCGCAGAGCGAGAACGAATCGGAGAGCGGATCCGGATGAAAGCGCCGAGAGTTCCGATCAGCGTGGGGAAGGGAATGAAAAAAGGCAGGGTCGCGGCGACGCCGTAATAACGGCAGAACAGATAATGTCCCATCTCATGGGACAACAGAATGATCATCAGGCAAAAAGAGAAGGGAACTCCGAGGGCCAGGTTCGAACCGTGCACAGCCCAGCGCACGGGAAAAATCGGAAGCGACTCATTTCCCGTGTACAGGGCCGGCAAATTGCGGCGAAAATTGTCTTGCATGCGCGCGCCCACTACCAGGGTGGTAAATGTCGTCACGAGCAGCAGAAGAATGTGCAGCCAGTAGCGAGGCTTTCGCGGCTGCACAACCCACACTTCTCGACCGCCATAAGACTCGGGGACGACGGTGATGGGTGGAGAGGGATCAGACATCGGAAGTTACATCTTAAATAAAAAATGTGCGGTCCAGGTTGCTGAAGCTAGTTTCATGATTGCGTTCGTGTTAACAGGTGAGCGTTCTCCGAAGTCGAAAGAAATATTCTTCCTTTCTTCTTGACATCCTGGGAAAGCGCTATCAGAATTCATGTCCTCCACGATTCTTGCGGGAGCTGTTGGAGTCGCGAACGCGGAGAATCTTCCCCCTGGGCCACGGTAGTCGACCAATCGGAACAACTGAATAGCGCTGTACCCAGCTGCGGTCTTCCCGCCAGGAAGTCCGGGATCTAACTCCAGCTGGAGTGCCTGCCATGAGAGGGAGAGAACCGCATGAACACGGTTAAGGTGACGCTTTGCTTGTTTTTCATGCTTGGTTGCGGTCATGCGTTCGCCGCCAAGAAGAAACCTTGCTTCAAGCCCTTGAGCAGCTGCCCGCTTCGGGGTTGTGCGAAAGACGATACGCCCGACGCCTTTTCCAATATCTCCAAGCACAATCTGGACCCGAGTGGAGAAGTGAAGACACTCTCGTTTGGGGATTTCGAGGACCTTCAAGCGCAAGTGGAGAAAAAATTCGATGGTAAATACGCCACTATGACCAAGCCGGACCGCACCCGTTTACGTAATTTGACCGCGGGTGGCGAGAAAGTGGGTGAGGGCAGCCTGGTGCAGATCGTCGGGTTTATCGCGGTGAAACCCGAGAAGTCGAAACCGCATGCCAACAGTTCCGGCGAGTCGGTCAATTGCCGGCTGCCCGGAACTGACAACAATGACTTTCACATCAGCTTGACGCCGAAAGCGGGTGGATCCGAGTTCGAAGGCATTGTAGTGGAAATGATTCCCCAAAAAAGGAACGAGAACTGGACGACGCAGCGCCTTGTGAAAGCCGAGCAAGAGAATCGGGCGGTGCGAGTGACGGGTCAGCTCTTTTTCGACAATCACCACAAAGTCAACAATGACCCCGCGAACAACATCGGTAACCAGCCGAAGCGCATGTCGCTGTGGGAGATTCATCCCATTACGGAATTCGAAGTATGCACAAAATCAAGTTGTGACGCCAACGATAGCAGCTGGAAACCGCTCGAAGACTTGGAGCAGGGAGGACACTCATGAAGAATTACACGATTTGGCAGAGAGCGATTTTGGTGCTGCTCCTGGCGATGGCCTCCGCGGGAACAGCACAAACCGTCAGCGGTACGTTCAAAGTGGTGTGCGTGGCAAATCCCGGCGCACAGGATGTCACGCATAGCAAGGCGTGCTTAGAAAGAACTCCGCAGCTCCACTTTCATGATGTGGTGACACTGGCGGTGCAACACGCACCGGACGTGAGCTTCGATGATGTGGGAGAGCCCAACCCGGCCAATCTGATGTTGTTCCTCCAGGGGAAACCTCTGCCCGGAACCTTGGCGAGCGTGGGTCGAAGTCAAACCGATGAAGACGAGGTTACCACCACCTTGCTGACATATCTAGTCAGTCACGACCTGAACACGGAAACAGCGCGGAGGAATTGGAAAGAGGTGTTAGCCGCGGCTAATTCGGGCCAGCAATTGACGATCAGCACAGGCCTGGAAAATGGGCCGGCGGCGCAAAGCGATGCGAAGGTTGAGTTCGTGGTCCTCCGCACGGGAAGGTTAGTGGTATGGTTCGCCATTGCGACGGTCGGATTGATAGTGTTCTTCGTTATTGCTGCCCGGACCGGTGCTCTAAGGGATAAGGAGCCGGTAGGGCCGGACGCAGCGGCGCCGACCGAGCGCGCCTTTAGCCTGTCTCGTGTACAGATGGCGCTGTGGACGGTGCTGGTGCTCTATGCCTATGTTTTTATCTGGCTGCTCACCGGGGAATACAAAGCCACAATACCGGCATCGGTTGTTGGGCTGATGGGGATTACGCTGGCGACCTTCGGCACCGCCGCAGCCGTAGATGCCACAAAGGTGCAGACCAATAAAGAGAAGTTACAAACGCTGACGCAGAAACTCGCCCAAAATCCACCGGAACGCGCCATACTGCAAGAGGAGCACGCCGCACTGCAACGTCGCACAACCGTCTCCAGATCGGAAGGTTTCTTTCGCGATCTGGTGACTTCGGCGGAAGGAGCGAGTTTGCATCGCCTGCAGTTCATTGTTTGGACGCTGGCACTGGCCGCCGTCTTCGTGGTAACGGTTTGGCGGACTGTCGGCATGCCGGATTTTGACGCCACCATGCTGGGATTGATGGGGATCACCTCTGGGACGTATGTCGGTCTGAAACTTCCGGAGAACAAGAAGTAGGAAATCAGATTAGGTATTTGACGAACACCAGCGGCTCCCCGCAGGAATGTTTAGAGACTGGAAGCCAAAATTTCTGCAAAGTCCGCAGTGTCGGCGGCCGCAACGACCTTATTCGATGGACTGCAGCTCCTTGCCAGGCTTGAAGCGCACGGCTTTGCCGGGCGGAATGGAGACCTCCGCGCCAGTGCGCGGATTGCGCCCGATGCCGGTCTTGCGGGGGCGAACGTTAAAGACCCCAAAACCGCGCAACTCGATGCGGTCTCCTTTGGCCAAGGATCGCTTCATACTCTCGAATACGGTTTCGACGGCCAGTTCGGCTTTGGTCTTCGTGATGCCGGTCTTCGTTACGACCTCGTTGATGATGTCTAGCTTAATCACAGGCGCTCCCAGCGGAAGGAGTCAAAAGCTCTGACCAAGTGCTTGATAATATGAGGCATAGGGTGGATTGTCAACGGCACGCACGCTCCCGTAAGGTGTGTGAACCGCAGCCAACAACATTTGTAATTTGGTAAATTTTGTAATCGGGGAATTGAAGCCCCAAGATGCCAGTCGTTCAAGTTACCAATTACAAAATTTCCCAATTACCAATTTTAAAGTTCGAGGGAGCTCCATGCTGAAGAGTGACCGATGGATCCGCAAGATGGCAATGGTGCCTTTGGACGCATGGAAATTCCTGAGTTCCTTCTACGCCTCGATCACAGATGCTGTCGGGAACAAACTGCGGTGCTCCGAAAAGCCGGCGAACCAGACCAATGCTCCGTTACGTTTTGAAACAAGGAATTCCGTATAGCTGATCGTTTCCTTCGCTTCCGCAGGCACGGCGGAGCGGATCGCCTCTCTAAGTTCTTTCAACATGCTTCGTGCAGGTTTGGGCACACCTGCAAAGTAATCGTCGACGCTCTTGGCAGCGGGCCTGCGCGTTGTTCTTGATTTACCCTTCATACGCGCGCTGCAAAGCCGCGATGTCGAGCTTGGTCATCTTCAGCATGGCTTCCATCGCTCGCTTGGATTTCTGAGGATCTTTGTCGCCCAACAACTGGCCCAGAATGCTGGGAACAATCTGCCAGGACAGACCGTATTTGTCTTTCAGCCAGCCGCATTGCCCTGGCTTTCCGCCGGCAGAGAGCTTCTCCCAATATTCGTCTACCTCTTGCTGTGTTTTGCAGTCAACAGAGAAAGAAATAGCTTCGGTAAATTTAAAATGTGGTCCGCCGTTCAGCGCAATGAATTCCTGCCCGTCGAGCTGAAAGACGACGGTCATTGCGCTGCCTTTAGGACCTGGCCCTGCTTCGCCATAGCGGCTGACGTTCACGATTTTCGAGTTCTTGAAAATCGAGACATAAAAGTTGGCTGCCTCTTCGGCCTGGTTATCGAACCACAAGAACGGGGTGATTTTTGGCATGTAAGCTGGCTCCTTACGTAAGTGAATAAAACTTCAGGCAATTTTCGGCTTCCTGCACTGTTAGTCGAACGGCTCCCGTCGAAATCGACATTGTGTTGCTTCAAATGTCAAACTTTACACGCGCTTCGTGGCACATGCACGGAGCGTGCTCTCCTTTGCGGTGGTAGCACCCGGCTAGGCGCTCGCCGACGCAGGCTTTACCATCTTGGCATGGAGCGCCGCTCCGTCGCCGAATATCTCCGCGATTTTCTTCGCCGGGGCAGAGAAGTCGCTTATGTCCAGCGCCGCGGATACCGCACCGAGCGTTGGACGTACAAGCACATTGCCGACACCGCATTCCGCTTTGGCCGCGAACTGGAGAAACGCGGAATCGTCAAAGGCGACCGCGTTCTTGTGTGGGGACCAAACTCGGCGGAATGGGTTGCTGTATTTTTCGGCTGTGCGCTTCAGGGAGTGATCGTTGTCCCGATGGACAACGCCGCAGCTTCAGACTTCGTCCTCCGTGTGGCCCAGCAAGTGAACACGAAACTCCTGATCTGCTCACGCGAGCACGCACAGTCTTCAATTCCCACTTTGCTTCTGGATGAACTGAATGAAGGTCTGACCCAATATGCTGCATCCCCTTACGATGAGGTGCCACTTCAGCGCAGCGACGTGCTTGAAATTGTCTTTACCTCCGGAACCACCGCCGAGCCGAAAGGCGTGGTGATCACGCATGGCAACGTCCTGAGTAACATCGCGCCTCTCGAATCGCAGATTCAGACGTATCTCAAGTACGAACGTCTTGTGCATCCGCTCCGTTTTCTGAATCTGTTGCCGTTAAGCCACGTCTTCGGACAATTCCTGGGCATCTTCCTTCCTCAGCTCATGGCAGGCACAGTGATCTTTCAGGATGCCCTCAAGCCCGCAGAGGTCATCGCCACGATTCGCCGTGAGCGCGTCTCTGTGCTGGTGGCGGTGCCTCGCATGCTGCAATCGTTGAAGGAGAAAGTCGAGCGCGATCTGGAAGACGAGGGCAGGCTTCAGGACTTCCGCCGCAAGTTCCAGCAGTCTGAGGGCAAACACTTCCTCCGCCGCTGGTGGATTTTCCGACGCATACATCGCTGGTTCGGCTGGAAATTCTGGGCCTTTATTACTGGAGGCGCGGCGCTCGATCGCGCCACCGAAGAATTCTGGGGACGTCCGGGCTTTGCTGTGATCCAGGGCTACGGCCTGACAGAAACCACGTCACTCATCAGCGTGAATCATCCGTTCCGCTTGGGAAAAGGCTCCATTGGCAAAGTGCTTGCCGGGCGCGAAGTGAAGCTCGCTCCTGATGGTGAGATTCTGGTGCGCGGCGGCGGCGTAGCGTCGGGATACTGGAGTGGCCAGGAGCTGCAGCCCGTCGAAACCGAAGAAGGTTGGTATCACACTGGGGATGTCGGGGAACTGGATGCAGAAGGCAATCTCTACTTTAAGGGCCGAAAAAAAGATGTCATCGTGACCCCGGCGGGTATGAACGTCTATCCCGCGGACCTGGAATCCGCTTTGCGCCAGCAACCGGAGGTGAAGGATTGTGTCGTCGTAGGACTGCCGCGTGACGGCAACGCAGAGCCGTGCGCGGTCATGGTTATGCAAGAGGGAAAGCCGGCAGAGACGGCGCTAAAACGAGCCAACGAGTCCCTTGCTGAATACCAGCGCATGCGCAGCTGGTTCGTGTGGCCGGAACAAGATTTCCCACGGACATCCACCCAGAAGCCGCGCACGAGTGCGATTCGGGAATTTGTGGTCTCTCACCTCTTGCAGAACGGCGCGGCTGATCAAAAATCCAGTTCCCTTGCCGAACTGATTGCGCGGATCACAGGGCGGCAGACGGGAGCGCTACCAGCGAACGCCAAGCTGGAGCAGGATCTCAGCCTCACCTCGCTCGATCGTGTGGAACTGCTCAGTGTGCTAGAGGAGCGATACCAGCTTGATCTCAGCGAAACACAATTTGCCGCCGTAAGTACGGTGGCCGACCTGCAGAACATGCTGCAGGGCAAAGTCCAGGCGCATGCCCACTATCATTATCCCGCCTGGGTTCAGCGCTGGCCCGTAACCTGGTTGCGGATACTGACACATTATGTGTTGCTGCGGCCTTCGGTGTTCCTGCTGGGCTGGCCCCGAATCGTGGGACGCGAAAACCTGCGCCGGGTGGACGGGCCTGTGTTGGTAATCTGCAATCACATCAGCGATGTGGATGTTGGTTTCGTGCATACGGCGCTGCCAGCCCGTTTGCGGCATAAGATCGCGACAGCAGCCGGGGGCGAGGCCCTGGAGATCCTGCGCACTCCTCCGGGGCCTCGGAACTTTTTTGCCCGAGCATACGATTGGGTGAAGTGGGTTTTGGGAGTATCCCTGCTGAACCTCTTCCCATTGCCTCGGGAAGCGGGATTTCGCCGGAGCTTTGCCTATGCCGGAGAATCCGTTGATCGCGGGTACAGCGTGCTCGTGTTTCCAGAGGGCCATCACACTACGGACGCCAAAATACGTCCGTTCCGCTCGGGTATCGGTTTGCTCGCCAAGAATCTTCAAATTCCTGTAGTACCCATGCGCATTGATGGCCTGTTTGAGCTAAAGCAGGCCGGTAAGAAACTTGCCCGGCCGTTTCAAATCACAGTGAAGACCGGAGCGCCGGTTCGATTTCCCCCGGATGCTGATCCTGAGTGGATCACGCGTGAATTGCACAAGAAAGTGGAAGAGCTATAAGACTCCGGGCTTCGCGTCCTTTGTGGTCGTCCTTTGCGCTCTTTGCGGTCCAGCTTTTAAGCGCACAAACAACACGCAAAGTTCGCGAGGGTAGCTGCCACTCCCTGTTTACCTTTCGTGTCACTCCTGTGTGAAACCCAGGCAACATTTCGGCGCATCCAAGCAACTCAGCCGTGTAACATTCTCATTATCTGGCCAAAAATTCACGGAGGTTGTAAGACATGTATTTTGCTTGGAAACAGTCCGCACGTGTGGTGACTGCCTTCGTTCTAGCCACCATTTTCGCTGTTCCACAAAGCCTCCTGGCGCAGGCGACTAACCATCTAGTAAGTCCCTCTGATCTGCATCAAGCAGCCATCGCGGCGACGCAGGCGAGGCAGCAAAACATCGCCAAGGTGCGAGAGTTCTTTTCTTCGGCCCAGGCTCAGCAGGCAATGAAATCAGCGCGTATTGCCCCGGAACAGGTGAAAGGCGCCGTCGCCAGCCTGAACGACTCCGAACTGGCAGAACTGGCCTCGCGAGTACAAAAACTCCAAGCCGATTTCGCTGCCGGCAACTTCAGCGATCGGGATTTGATCCTGATCATCCTGGCAGTGGTCGCACTGGTTCTGATCATTGTGGCAGTGCGCTGAGGACGGTCAGCATGCTCTGCCGCGTCCTCCAGTCGTGGATTATGGTTGGGGTCTGCGGAATCCTGATGGCCGCAGACCCTGCCGGTATCTGGCTCGACGTTCCATTCATTGCGCAGGAAAAGGACGGGTGCGGCGCCGCCAGTATCGCCATGGTGATGCAGTACTGGCTTCGTCAACGGGGCAGGTCTGTTGGGAACGAAGCTGATGTCGCCCAAATTCAGCACGCACTTTATTCCGGGCGGGCGCATGGAATCTATGCATCGCAGATGGAGCGCTATTTCCGTGACAACGGATTCCAGGTCTTTGCGATTTCCGGAGATTGGTCGGATCTCCAGCAGCATTTAGAAAAAGGTCGTCCGTTAATTGCTGCTTTGAGGCCTTCTGGCCGTGCGCCTCTCCACTATGTCGTGATTGCGGGCATTGACCCTCAGTCAAACCTGGTGCTGGTAAACGATCCCGCGCAACGCAAACTGCTCAAGCTGGAGCGGTCGAGTTTTGAGCGGGAATGGAGCGCCGCCGGGAAATGGACTTTGTTAGCCGTGCCTCAAACCGCCGCGCCCTGACCACACTTCCCGTTGTTTTTTTATTCCTCTTTGCTCCCAGTGCACATACCGCGGACAGCGACCTCGCCAGACGCGCCAGCCAACTCGCACAACAGCAGCAATGGAAACAGGTCGTCAATCTAATTGAACCCATCCAGACGCGGTCTCCCGACTTGCAGTTCTACTACGGAATCGCGCTGGCTCAACTAGGGCGACTACACGACGCTCGCAACGCCTTGTTGTCCGGCGCCCGAGCCCAGCCCCGCGACAAGCGCTTTCCTCTGGAACTTGGAGGCGTTGCCTTCAAGCGGAAGCTTTACCCGGAAGCCATACGCTATCTGCGCCGGGCAGTGAAGCTTGACCCTGGCGATGCTTACGCCAATGACTTCCTCGCGACGGTTTATTTCCTGCAAGGAAACCTGGATGCTGCCATGAAATATTGGGAACGGGTGGGCAAGCCACAAATTGCCGGAGTACGATCGGAGCCTGTTCCCCGAATCAATCCTGCGCTGCTCGATCTCGCATTTGCATTTTCCCCCGCAAGCGTAATGAAAGCTGCGGAGCTTCAAACCACGGATGTGCGGGTTCGTGACTTGGGAGTTTTCTCAAGTTACCGTTTCGAATTGCTGCCCCGGCAGGATGAAAAGTACGACATTGTTTTTCACAACAAGGAACGAAATGGGCTCGGTCAAAACAAGAAGGAAGCACTGTTTCGGATATTCAGAGGCCTGCCATTCCAGACACTGCATCTGGAAGTCTTTAACCTGGGGCAGAAAGCGCAGAACCTAATTTCTTTCTATCGCTGGGACGCGGAAAAAAGGCGCGTATTAGCCCAGTTCTCCGCTCCCTTTGCCGGTAATCCCAAGTACCGCTACCAACTCACAACCGACCTACGGGGCGAGAACTGGAACATTCAGAGCTCGTTTCAGGGACCCACGACTTTGCTGGGAAGTCTCAACATGCGAAGAGAGGCCTTGGGGTTCAACTTCTCGTCGTTCGCGAGTGGGCGTTGGCAGTGGTCAACAGGAGCGGAGATCTCCCATCGGGACTTTCGCAGCGTGATCCCCGGAGTGGCGCTCACGCCGGAGTTGCTGGCGAAGGCATATCAACTAAAACAGCTGTCGCAGCTGGATGTCTCTCTTTGGCGGTTCCCCGAACAAAGGCTCACTCTCGACGGCACGATCTCTTCCCAGGCCGGGCGGCTGTGGTCGGAGCGGCAGCATTCTTTCGAGAAATTGCAAAGCGCCCTTCGACTGCATTGGTTTCCAAAATCTCAAGGCGATGATTATGAAATCAACCATCAGATTCGCGCTGGCAAGACCTTTGGCGAGCTCCCATTCGATGAACTGTACATGTTCGGAATCCAGCGCGATAACGAACTCTGGATGCGAGGTCACATCGCGACCCGTGATGGAAGGAAGGGGAGCGGACCGCTAGGACGAAATTATTTCCTCTCCAACTTTGAAGCTGACAAAAACGTCTATCGCAAAGGCCCCTTTGATGTGCAGGCCGGACCGTTCCTGGATACCGGCAAAATTATGGATCCAATCCCAGGTCTCGGCTCCCATAAGTGGTTGTGGGATATTGGTCCTCAGCTAAAGGTCAGGGCTTATGGTGTCGGGATTACGGTGTCATACGGCAAAGACCTGCGATCGGGGAACAATGCGTTTTATGTATCGATGCAGCGTGAGTCCGGCCGGTAGCATTGGCCTATAATGTGGGCCCATGAAAACCGCAAAATTCTGCCTGCTTACGTTATTTGTGTTGCTCGTCGCTCAGCTATTGCCATGCGCTGCCAAGGTGGGCGTTAAACTCAAAGACGCTCAAGGCAAGGATGTTGGTTCCGCCCTCATGTATGACGCCGTGTGGCAAGGGCAGGAGGGCATGGTGATCCAGCTCAACTTGCACGATCTGCCGCCGGGAGAACATGCGATTCACATTCACCAGAATGCCAAGTGCGATCCGCCAGATTTCAAGTCAGCTGGTCCGCACTTCAATCCAGATAACAGGAAGCATGGGCTGGAGAATCCCGAAGGCCATCACGCCGGAGACATGAACAATTTCACCGTGGATGCAAAGGGCAAGTCAAAAACAACGATCGTGAACAAAGACGTGAACTGGGGAAAGGACAGTCATTCTGTCTTCAGCAATGGCGGGACTGCACTGGTGATCCACGCCAAGGCCGACGACCTTAAGACTGATCCGGCAGGCAACGCCGGAGACCGCATCGCGTGCGGCGTGATTACTCAACCCTGAAGACGCGGCAGTCTACGACGTCACTCCCGCCCCAGCGTGCGGCTGCGCAGCAGCCGCAGTAGCCGCTGCCGCCTCGTTCAGGATGCGGTGATGGATGGTGAACAACGCCAGTTCTAATCGATCAGACACGCCGATCTTGTCGTAAACATTTCGCAGATAATTCTTGATAACCTGTTCGGTGGTGCCAAGCTGGGTTGCGATTTCTTTGTTCTTATACCCCTGCACGATCAGCGCCACAATGCGCAGTTCCTTTGCGGTCAGCCGGTCGCGCACCCGCAATCCGACCATATCATTCTCGGTCAACTCACTGGGCACCGCGATATCCTGCACCCAGTTCTCGCCCCTCGCCACCTTGCGGACGCAATCCACCAGCGCCGCGCTGGTCACGTTGCGGTAAACCACCCCATGCGCTCCGCCGCCGATGTAGCGCTGCGCGCTTTCGCCGGTATCAGCCAGCACTACCACGCGCGTCTTGTTACGATTCGCGCTCTGGAGAATCCCGTTGAAATCGGAGTGGAACCCGCCCGCCACGATCAGCACGGCGGCGCGAAATTTATCCAGGGCCATGAACATCTGTTCCTGGGTCTGAGCCTGCGCCACAATGCGCATCTCATCTTCCACCGCCAAAACTTTCGCGATTCCTGCACGAAAAATGGCCTGATTATCCGCCAGAATCAATTTGAGCATTGCCTCAGCTCCTCGCCTTCAGCGGCGAACGAAATCGTAGGAATCAATTACACAGGCTACTCCGCGCGAATCCTGGCCTGCACCAGCGGGCTGATCCGTGCGCACCACCCGGCCCTGACACTTCACCACGACGTTTTCCTTCGCGCCGGTAACTTCCGGCGGCAAAGTGATTTCGAACTCGACATTCGAGCCCACATCGAGCGCGGCGTCAGCACGAATGTAAACCCCAGCGGCGCTCAAATTACCCGTGACGCCGCTGTGTTCGCCGTGTTCAGATTCTTTGTGTATCTTGATCGGTAATTCCAAGGGGAACCGTTTCCCCGTCCGCGCTTCGGACACAATCCCTCCTCGCCTCTGGCTGTGATTACTTGCAAAAACCAGTTGCATGCTAGGGTCTTCTAATTGGAGCACATTTCCGTTAATCGCCCTTATATCATGGATGATACCCCCCATAAAACCTGATTACGAAAGTAATGAGGGTAGGAACGAGGTTCCCCCGAGTTTTTCTGTTCCACTCTGGCTGCACTTGATCCAGTGGAGCTCATGCGCGTTGATTCTCGAGCGCATAGTTATTCGGCGACAAAAGGTCCGCTGAAGTTCGCCTGTGAGATAATTTTGCTTACAGGTTCGCGAGGTAGGAATGCCCGACCACAAAGTTTTCTGCGTGAAATTGCACAAGGAACTCCCCGGTTTGGATGAGCCTCCGTTTGACACTGAACTGGGTAAAAAGATCTATGAAAACGTCTCTCAGGAGGCATGGCATGCCTGGACAGAATTCTGCAAGATGCTGCTAAACGAATATCGACTGAACCCCGCACGCCGCGAAGACCAGGAAGTTATCGTTAAGCAAATGGAGCAATACTTCTTCGGCGAAGGCGCCGCTCTTCCCCAGCAGTACGTGCCCCCCGCACAGAAGTAAGTACGCAGCTACGCATTTTCCTGGATACTGTTGTGCACTGTTTTTAGTGCAATTTTCATCTTCCTTTAACATTGCTGCGCTACAAGAGAAGTGATGAGTAGCCTCGTCTATGACACGCTCATCCTCTCTGACCTGCATCTCGGCTCTGAGGTCAGCCGCGCGGAAGAGGCGCTGCGAATGCTCCGCGCCAACCGTTTCCATCGACTGATCTTGCTGGGCGACATCTTCTCCGATCTTAATTTTGGCCGCCTGACAAAACCGCACTGGAAGTTTCTGAGCTACATCCGCAAACTTTCCAATCCTAAACGCGGAGTGCAGGTGGTGTGGGTGGAAGGCAATCACGACCACGGCCTGAGCAACGTAATGTCGCACCTGGTAGGAGTGAAGGTCTATCAGGAATACCAGTGGGATTTTGCTGGCTACCGGCACCTGGCAATCCACGGACATCAGTTCGACCGCTTCGTCGTCAACAATTTTCTTCTCAGCCGCCTGGGCTCGTTCTTCTATCTTCAGTTGCAAAAAATCGATTTCAAGGGCAAGAGTTTCTCCCGCTTTCTCGATCGCCTGAATACCCGCTGGCTGCGCCTTTCCTCCAAAGTAGCCTCCGGCGCGATTGCCCATGCGGGCCTGCGCCAGGCTGACCGCGTTTTCTGCGGGCACACACACCGGGCTCTCTGCCGTGAGCGCGACGGCGTCTCTTACTACAACTGCGGTGCCTGGACCGATTCGCGCCCCACATATCTCACCATAGATTCGGAAGGAGTTCGCATCCATGAATACGGCGAGCGACTTGACGATCGTAATTCCGGCGAAGAACGAAGCCGCGTTGATTCCGCGCCTGCTCGAATCCCTGATCAGGCAGGATTACGAAGCGATGCGGAATACGAGGGTGTTGGTAGCGGACGCCGGTTCAACTGACGGCACTCCTGAAATGGTCATGAGTTTCAAGGATCGCTTAAGAGTCAGTGTGATTCCCGGCGGGCTTCCCGCCAAGGGCCGAAATACCGGCGCAGCGCTGGCGGATACACGTTACGTGCTGTTCGTGGACGCGGATGTCGAGCTTGCCAGTGATTCGCTGGTGCGGCGGACGCTTGACCTGGCACAGCGCAAACAGCTGCACTGTGTGACCACCAGCATTATTTGCCGGGATGGAAAGCCGCTCGATAAGTTGCTTTACGCCGGCAACAACTTCTTCCAATATCTTTCAACCGTTCATCGCCCGTTCAGCACCGGCATGTTCATGCTTTTCGAAAAGAAGCGTTTTGACGACCTCGGTGGATTTCACGAGCAGGTGGGCTTTGCTGAAGATTACATGCTGAGCCAGCAGGTCGCGCGAAGCAAATTTGCGATTGTGCGCGGAGGCGTCTACACCACCAATCGCCGCTTTCACAGGATGGGTCACTTCCGGGTGGCGCGATTGTTTCTTACCACTGCGCTCAATTACAGGAACAAAAATTATTTTCTTCGAGATCACAAATACTGGGCGTGATCTTCCAACGCTATAGCAATTTTTCAATTCACAATGCGCTCAACTACCGACCGTAATTCTCCGTACGGCATCACGCCGGGGTGGTAAAGCGCGACGCGACCCGCGCGGTCGAGCAGCACCAGCGTCGGTGTGGTACTGGCGCCGTAGGCATTGAAGTTGGCTTTGGAAACGGGCACCGGCACGGACTGCAATCCCGGATAGAAGTGCTGCCATACGCGTTCAATATACGCAAGCTCGGTTTTTGGCGGCGCGTCTTCTCCTTCGGCCGCGTAGCCATAGAGCTGCGTGGGCGCTACAACCATCAGCCCCTTGGAGCCAAATTCCGAGCGCAATTGCGAAATGATCGGCCCTTCCGCCTTGCAGTCCCCGCACCAGTGAGCCCAAAAGAACAGCAGCACCGGAGATCCCTTGAGCTCCGTCAGGGGCGCCGGTTTTTGACCAAGATGTTGCGTCACGCTGAGAGGCGGCGCAGGCTGGCCAGTTAGCCCGAGCAGATTCAGATTCTTCTGCAGCCGAGCGCGTATGGAAGTATTCGCGTAAGACGCCAGGCCGCGTCTGAGCACTGCGACTGCCTCCGCCTGCTGCCCCCGAGCCGCGAGCACCTGAGCTTCAACCTCCAAGGCTGCGCCCAGCGCGATCGGCAAGTGCGGTTCACTGTCAAGAGAACGTCTCGCGAGCTGCTGCCGGCTGAGTGACTCGGTTTCCTTCGCGAACTGCCCCGCGCGGTCAAGCTGCTTTTGCGCAAGCGAAGCCCGAGCCATCCAGGAAAGGGCTTCGAGATACTCGGGGTCGATACCGTGGCGGGCGCGATACCCGCGCATCTCGTTCTCTGCGCCGGCCAGGTTGTTTTTCTCCAGCGCGGAGCGGACATCATCCAAAATCCCAGCGAACGCGAGAGGAATTGCCGCAAGTAAAACTACGCAGGCGCGACGAACCATACAGCAATGATGAGGGCGGCGCCGCAAAGTTGCAAACCTGCTGCCCGCTTCCCGGTGATCTGAACTAAGCTGATTTTTTTCGTCTGGTTTGCTTATCCTGCATCTCTGGCTCAGTCGACCGAGGTTCGTCGTCCTTCTCCAGGGTTGAGTCGGCAAGTTCCAGCCATTTGTTGATTCGGGCCTTGGCCAAGTCACTCTCGCGTTTGGAAAATGTCACGGATGGCTGTTCTGGCGCGCCAGGGTAGAGCGGGGTTCGGCGGCGCCTCTCAAGCGGGCTGGACCTGCG
>QIAA01000173.1 GCA_003224905.1 Acidobacteriota bacterium | reverse complement strand
AAGAATCAGAGTTTGCGGCGGTGTAAGGGGAATCCGTCAGCTCGTTGTCATCCTTGTGCCACGAGCACGACCCTCAGATGGAGCGGCGGAGATCCGGACATACCTTATGTGCCTTTGAGCACGAATAGAAGCCTGTCCGCAACGCCGCAAACAAATACCTATGGACTCGTACGCCTGTTTTCATAGAAGATGACAGTGGAGGAGGAGGGAGCGAACTCCGCAACTTGCCATTGCTGGCGCTCGTATTTGCCGAGGTTTTGGACGACAAAGGGCTTCACGTCGGCGATGCCGAGCAGGCGCTTGCGGGTGGTGTGGATGGCGAAGCGTCCAAGGTCGCAGGCAATCCAACGGCGGTTGAGCCTTTCGGCGACGGCGGCAGTGGTGCCGGAGCCGCAGAAACAATCGAGGACGAGGTCCCCTTCGTCAGAAGACGTCTTAATGATACGTTCGAGTAGGCCCTCGGGTTTTTGCGTAGCGTACCCAGTCCTCTCGAAGCCACTTTTGCTCATGGGAACATCTGTCCAAAGATTCTGAAGAGGCCGGCCCGGACTCTCGTCTAGATATTGCTTGATGTATGGCATTCCTGAATCCGTAGTAACAATACGGTTCTGCTTTGCGAGGTCGTCAATCTTGTCTTGGGTGAATCGCCACATGGTTCCCGGAGGAGGCATTCTTTTTGTGCCAAAGAAGCTTGCGGTCTTAGGAGGACGCCCGTGAGCTGGTGCGGTAAGTGTGTTTAACCAATAGCGTCTGCCAGTTCCCTCCTCGACTGATCGAAATCGCTCTTGAATATACTCATCGCTATACACCGTGTACTGGGTGTTCCATTTGTAGGCTGCACTCTTTGCGTAGAAGAAAATGCTTTCAGCAACATTGCCGAAACGTCTGGGGTCATTGTGCGCACCTGTGCGCTGCCACACAATTTCATTCAGAAAGCCGTTTGGTCCGAAAACCTCGTCAAGTACTGGCTTTGCGTAGTGGCCGACATGCCAATCAAGGTGCACATAAATGCTACCGTTTTCTGTGAGTAACTCTCGTAACATCGAGATCGACTCGTAGAACCACCTAATGTAACGGTCGATTTGTTGGACGCCTCGATCACGAGCTTCCCGGCTGACGCCCCATGTATCCCTATAGGCTTTTTGCTCAAGCAATGAAGGCTCTTTCGTAAAAATCGAGGCGTCGTCACCGTTGTTGGCGGGTAGTGTCGCTACAAAAGAAAAATCTTGGCTGGTATCGAACGGCGGATCAACGTAGATCAAATCTACCTTGCCGGCGAACTCGGGGAGGAGCGAGGGCAGGACGTACTTCTTGTCGCCCCAGATGAGGCGGTTGCGCCACTCCGCATCATGACCGGAAGAAGACAGCTCGAGCGTGCGCTGGCGCTGCTGCACGCTCTCGTTGACGGTCTCGACGGTTTGAAAGGGCAGCTCGATACGAACCGGCGCACGCTTGTGGCCGTGCTCGTCGTACTTGCCGTCCCAAATAAGTTCGGCCATTACTAAAAAAGGGGGGAAGACGCACATGTTACAACAACGCACGGTGTGATTGTTTACAAGAGGTATGCCTCGTTCTGGAATCCGGAATTGGAGTCCTTTACACGGATCGCGGGACACTGATATCGCGTCCCAGTGCTATATTCTGAGCCGATGCAGACGGGACGCGGAAGCCAGGCGGCCATTGCACGCGTCCCGGAAGCGAGCAAGGCGAGCGGGCATTCTTCCCGAACGCGTTCTATCTTCTTTATTGTTCTGATTGCGTTTCTGTTGCGGCTCAGCGTCATTAGTATTGGGCACACCTACCGCATCACTCCTCGTCGCGATCATTTTCAATATGGCTGGGAAATGGGGCGGATTGCCCGGTCGATTGCTACCGGGCAGGGGTTCAGTTCGCCGACGGATTTGCCGACAGGGGCGAGCGCTTGGGCGGCGCCGGTTTATCCGTACATTCTGGGCGGGGTGTTCAAGCTCTTTGGCGTTTACAGCTTTCTGTCCGCATGGGTGATTCTGGTTTTCAACAGCGTTTTTTCCTCTCTGACTTGCCTCACGCTTTACCACATCGGGTTGCGGTTGTATGGAATCTCAGTCGGACGGGCTGCGGCTTGGGCGTGGGCGTTGTTCCCCTATGCGATCTACTGGCCGACGCGCGTGGTTTGGGAGACCAGCCTCACGGCGTTCCTGCTGAGCCTGACGCTGCTGCTGACGCTACGCATGGGGGATCAGACACCGCGACCGTCAACCTGGGTTCTCTTCGGGCTGGTCTGGGGAGTGATTGGACTGACCAACCCGGCCGTGCTGTCGATGATGCCCTTCTGCCTGCTCTGGCTGCTGGCTCGAGCTTCCTGGCGATCCCAGCTGGCGGGAGTCGCTTTGTGTGTGATTACGGCGATGCTGGTGATCACTCCATGGGTGGTCCGTAACTACGTCGTGTTTGGAAAATTTATTTTCGTTCGTGACAATCTGCCGCTCGAACTGCACATGGCGAACAACGATGAAGCCAACGGTCTATGGACGCGCAACGAGCATCCTGGGAACGATCCCATGGCCATGCAGAAATTCCAGGAATTGGGTGAGATTCCTTTCATGGAAGAGAAGCAGCAGGAGTTTCGGCGGTTCATCCGCGAGCACCCGGGGCGGTTTTTGTGGTTCACGCTGCAACGTGTTGCTTATTTCTGGATTGCGCCGCCGCAGCTCAACATCGTTGCGGGATACGATCTGATGATTGCCCGGCATGTCGGATTTCTGATACCGGCGGCATTCGGCTTTGCCGGACTCTGGATAACTCTTCGTAACCGCATTGCAGGCGGTTTTCTTTTGGCGTGTTTCCTGCTGATCTATCCCATTCCTTATTATTTGGTGACACCATTTCCTCGCTACAAGCACCCCATTGAGCCGGAGATCATCTTGCTTGCGGTTTATTTGTTCTGGGTGGCGCGGCGGGTTGAGATCCGTTGGCCGAATCAGATGCGAAAGGCTAAGTAGCCATCAAAGGAGTGTCGCACCCGACGTGCCATCCCTACCCGGGACTCGTATCGTTCCACTTCCGCCACCCGGCACTGCCGTGCCGGACTTTCACATGTCGCCACTGCATGGCTGTGCATCAGGAGTTTTCCGCAGACTGTGAAACCGCGTCCTTCCACAAACTATTTACGAAAGGTTTAAGCCTCGGAGAGGAACTCGTACTCGTCGATGACGGCGGCTACGGCTACCTTGCCGTTCGCGGTGCCTTCATCGACCCGCACGACTTTTCCCTTGCAACGCACGCGGATGCTTTCAGTGAGGGTGATTTCGGGAGGGAGGATCAGGGTGAATTCGATGCTGGAACCGGCGGCGATGGCTGCGTCGAGATAGAAGCAGATGCCGCGAGCGCTTACGTCGCGGGTTTGAGCAGAGCTCTCTTGCGCTCCATTGTCGCCGTAACTGACGGAGACTGGCAGGCGCAGCGCGAAGCGGCGCGTGGCCCGTTTTTCCTGCTCGGTTGCTGCCATCAGGCCTCCCAAAGCTCTGCTAGCATGATGTTTTGGGCTCGGCGTGTCAAGACTCTACTTGGGATTCCCCCTTCTAATAGAGGGTTGGTTTCAGGCCTGGCTGATTGTGATTGCTTCCGTAAGCTGGTGAAGGCGCATGGTTTTCGTCCTCGACAACTACGATTCGTTTACCTACAACCTGGTGCAATACCTGGGGGAGCTGGGGGCGGAGGTGGTTGTGCGCCGGAATGATGAGGTAAAGGTGGGCGAAATTGAGGGTATGGCGCCGGAGAGGATCGTGATTTCGCCTGGTCCTTGCACGCCGCAGGATGCTGGCATCAGCATGGAGCTGATACGGCACTTTGCGGGGAAAATTCCGGTGCTAGGGGTGTGCCTTGGGCATCAGGCGATTGGAGCGGCTTTTGGCGGAACGGTCGTCCGCGCTCGTCACTTGATGCATGGGAAGACCAGCCAGGTGGAGCATGATGGCCAGACCGTTTTTAGGGGCCTTGCGTCTCCGATGACGGCCACGCGGTACCACTCGCTGGTGGTCCAAGAGGAGGGTTTGCCTTCCGAGCTCGAGGTCAGTGCCTGGACTATAGAAAAGGATGGAACGCGCACGATTATGGGTCTCCGGCATAAGAAGTTTTCGGTCGAGGGGGTGCAGTTTCATCCTGAGAGCGTGCTCACGGGCGAAGGCAAGAAGCTGGTGGGGAATTTTCTGGAGATAGGGGATGAGAGGTTCTGAATTTTCGCACAGGTGAGCGTCCGGGCCAGACACCGATTTTTCATATTATTGACGCTGGAATCTGAGCACCTAATAATGGGTTCGCCAACCTTCAACCAGATCTTGGCGGGTTGTACAATTCGCGCTTAAGTTCCTGTACTGATTGCGAGAGAACATGCGTTTGGCGCTGAAACCGAGTCCGCGGATTAAGAAGATTTTGCTCAGGTGTTTTGTCGGGTTCGCGGTAGTTTACCTGGCCATCGGCGGTTACATCTGGTGGGCCATGCATCAGCCGCCGGAGGAGTTCGGCAAGGTAATGTCGCGGATGCCGGGACCGGTGCCGTTCCTGCTATTTCCCTTTGAAACTCTCTGGGTGCGCGCCCGCGCCGGCCAACTGAATATTGGCGACTCAGCACCGGACTTCAACTTGTCTAAGGTGGACAAGACCGCTCACATCCAACTTTCTGCGCTGAACCAGCAGCAGCCGGTGGCCCTGATCTTCGGCAGCTACACCTGACCGCCATTCCGGCGGGAGGTGCCCGCCCTCAACAAACTGTACGAGCAATACAAAGATCGCGTGCAATTTCTGGTCGTCTACATCACCGAAGCCCATCCCAGCGACGTCTGGCAGATGGAAAGCAATATCCATGACCAGGTTGTCTTTGCCAGTCCGAAAAATGAAGAAGAGCGCGCATTCGTTGCCGGAGCCTGCGTGCGAAAACTGGGGGTAAAGATACCCGCGGTTCTCGATGAGTTTGGCAATTCCACAGAGCGCGCGTACACAGGCTGGCCGGATCGCATGTATCTTATCGATTCTCAGGGCCGGATCGCCTACAAGAGCAAGCCTGGCCCGTTCGGGTTTAAGCCGGCGGAGTTGGAAGCGGCACTGGCGCGAGTTGTGGGGAGCTCATCGACGCGTCTCGTAAGTGGCGGTGAATGAGTGAAATGATTCCATAACAATGTCGGCTCCCAGGCCCGAGTAAACTTTGGTGGCGCTAACCAAACCAAGGCTCGGGAGAAAGGAGCCGAAGATGATCATTATAGGTTGTGACTATCACGCTTCCAACAAATGGCGTTTGTAGATACAGACACAGGTGAATTGAACGAGCGGAAACTGGGGCACCGCGAGGAAGCAGAGCACTTCTACCGCGAACTCAAGGTGAGCGGGAAACAGGTGCGGGTTGGAATGGAAGCCAGTGGGCATGCACGCTGGTTTGAGCGGTTACTCAGCGAGCTGCAGTTTGAGCTATGGATTGGGGAGGCCGCCAAGATCCGCACGAAACGAGTGCGCAAACAGAAAACCGATCGCCAGGACGCGCAACTATTACTGACCCTGCTGCTGGAAGATCGCTTTCCGAGGATCTGGATACCCAACCCGGAAAACCGAAATCTGCGGCCACTGCTTTGGCATCGACATCGACTGGTGCAGATCGCACGCGGGTCATGAACCAGTTGCATGTGATAGCCCTCAACGAAGGGTTACGACTGAAGAAGGCACTGTGGCGGCCAGCGGGCCGAGCCCAGTTGGAAAGTTTAGAGCGGGCATGCTGGAGTAGGCGACGAAGGCAAGACCTGTTGGAGATACTGGATCAACTTACGCCGAAAATCCAGGAACTGACGCGGGCGCTGGAGGTGGAAGTAGAGAAGCGACCAGTGGCGCGCCGCCTGATGACCCATCCTGGGGTAGGTCCGTTGACGGCGCTGGCATTCGAACTGGTGATCGGAACGCCAGAGCGCTTTGGCTGTGGCAAGCAGATCGCCAGCTATGTGGGACTGGTGCCGTCAGAGGAATCCAGTGGCGATCGGCGACGGTTGGGACACATCAGCAAACAGGGCAACTCTCTGCTGCGCTTTCTGCTGGTGGAAGCAGCTCAGGTGACGGTCCGCACTAATCCCGACTGGCGGCGCCATTTTCTCCACCTAGCCATGCGACGAGACAGACGGATCGCCAAGGTAGCCATGGCGCGGAAACTCGCGGTTCGACTCTACTGGATGTGGCGGAAGCAATGGGATTACCAGCAGATGAGGAAATTCGGTTCGCACGTGGGAGAGCCCGGAAATCGCCAGGGTGTGTCGTAGATCACCGACGTAATGATTGGGCATCCCACTCCCCAGACTAGGGGAGTTCGAACTAGTAATCATGATCGCGGTTGTGATCGAAGAGATGGTTGGGTCGGACTGAGTTCCTGACCGCAAGGATTACAAGCGAGCCTTCGATTGGAAAGCGCAAACCATCAGCGAGAGGGAAATGGCGCTTCTTCTCGAGTGCACGCCGCAGTGTGCTCGAAAAGTGCTTGACACGGCCGACATTGTTAGAGATTTTTCTCCAACTATTCCATAGTTTCCGGATGTGCCGACGACCGGCTCAGAAACTCTCGATCACGGTCATCCTGCCGATGTGTTCTCGCGAACCCTGCTGAAAACAATGACGTTGAAGGTAAAGACCGCCTAAAGAGAATTCTAACGACCCAACCGTAGCCAGATTCTTTGGCCTCCGAAATCAACTCATGGAGAGAACGCCATTTGACGATGTGCTGCGTAGGGGCAGTGTGCGTTTGTCAGATGCACATTGCGGAGGCAAAGACATGACGAAGGAAGCCACGGGCGTGGCACAGGCTCAAACCGGCAAAGCAGACAAGATTCGGGTTGACAATGACTTCGATATGTTACGCACGCTTGTCGACAACATAAGGGAATACGCCATCATTATGCTCGACCCGAAGGGGCACGTAACTACCTGGAGCCCAACTGCGGAGCGGCTCAAGGGTTATCGGGCGGAGGAAATAGTTGGCAAGCACTTCTCTACCTTCTATACGCGCGAAGACGTAGCCAGCGGCAAGACCGACCGTGAGCTGGAAACCGCGGTCCGCGACGGCCGGTTTGAGGACGAGGGTTGGCGCGTACGCAAGGACGGAACGAAGTTCTGGGCTACCGTGGTTATCACTGCGCTACGCGACGCTCAAGGCAGCCTGAAGGGTTTTGGCAAAATCACCCGCGATCTCAGCGACCGCAAAGAAGCAGAAGAGCGGATCAAGAAGCAGGCCCAGGAGATCCTGGAAATGGCTACGGTTCCGGTGGTTCAAGTCTGGGAGGGCGTCATTCTCGTTCCGCTGATCGGAATGCTGGACAGCGCACGCACGCAACAACTGATGGAGCGCCTTTTGCAACGGCTCACGGAAACCAACTCGCCCGTAGCTTTGATCGATATCACGGGTGTGCCGGCGATCGACACTCAAACCGCTCAGCATCTTATTGAAACGATCAAAGCGGTGCGTTACATCGGCTCCGAGGTGGTGTTGACCGGAGTCCGACCGTCAATCGCTCAGACCTTGGTGCACCTGGGCATTGATCTTTCCAGCGCTACTACACGGTCGTCGCTTACCGCCGGGCTACGGGTCGCGTTCGAGATGATCAACCTTCATGTAGCCAGTCATGATAATGCCCAGGTTGCGGCGGCGGGCAGATGAGCGACGACATATCGGTCTTAAGAGTTCGTGATGTCCTGCTCGTTACCATGCCGGCAGATCCCGACGACGCGACGGTGTCCGCTCTCCAGACCAGGACATTGGATGCGATGGAGCAGCACGACGTAAAGGGCTTGATTCTTGATCTCTCCAGGGTGGAAATCCTTGACTCATACTTCGCCCGTACCGTGGCGGAGACGGCAAAGATGGTGACGCTCATGGGAGGGGAGACTTTTATCGCTGGCATGAGACCTTCAGTGGCGATCACCGCCACGGAATTGGGCGTGACGCTGGGCGCGACGCGGACTGTCTTAAACGTCAATGCAGCCTTGGACGCCGTTCCCCGGTTGTCCCAGAAGAAAAGGGCTGGACGATGAGCGACGACGACCAGGGCGCTGTCCAGATCGAAGTAGAGAGTGATATCGCCGCCGCCCGCCGTGTGGTGCGCGAGGTCGCTACCAGCATAGGGTTTGGCGTGACTGAAACGGCGCGCATCGTTACCGCCGCGTCTGAGTTGGGACGCAACGTTTACAAGTACGCGAGCAAGGGAACCATGCACTGGCGGACGTTACGAAATGGCGAAATCAGCGGTGTCGAGTTGCGCTTCGAGGACCACGGGCCTGGCATAGCGGATCTGGATGAAGCTTTCCAGGAGGGCCATAGCACGGGCGGCGGACTGGGCATGGGTTTGCCCGGAGCGAAACGCTTGATGGATGAGATGGAAATTCGCACAAGCAATGGCGAAGGCACTACCGTGACTGTAAGAAAGTGGCGGCAGCATTGAGGCTTCCATGCAGACGGCAGAGAGCACGCAGATTCCGGTCGGCCAATCCTTCGACTGCGCTATGGCCGAGCAAACTACGCGGCGGATCACGCGCGAGCTGGGATTTGCCGGACAGCCAAGTGAGGAGATCGTGCTTGCCGTCGCGGAGTTGGCCTCCAACCTCGTGAGACATGCCGGTCGCGGCGCCCTAACGCTTCGACCGCTTCACAGTGGAGACAGAGTCGGGATCGAAGTGGCAGCCGCAGACCACGGGCCCGGCATGAGAGACATCGAGCAAGCGTTCGAAGACGGTTACACCACCGCCGGTGGTCTAGGTTATGGACTCGGCACGGTAAACCGGTTGATGGATGAGATAGAAATCAGTTCCGCGGCAGCGCTGGGCACGCGGATTCTGTGTAGGCGTTGGGTGCGTCCCGACAATACTTCACGCCTGGCAGGTTGGTGTCGCGACTCGGCCACGCCGCCATGCCATAGCAAATGGCGACGCCTTCGTGATTCACGAATGGGATAGCAACTTATTGGCTGGCGTAATCGATGGGCTCGGCCACGGCGAGCCGGCACAACAGGCTGCTCTGGCAGCGCAATTGTATGTTCAATCTCACTACGACTTGCCGCTGGACAAACTCTTCTGCGGAGTCAGTCGCGCTTGCCGGGGCACCCGGGGTGTTGTGATGGCCTTGGCTCATTTCGAATCGCCAACTGCAATGACATTGGCCAATCTGGGCAACATCGAAATGCGGCCGTGGACCGGCGCGGAACGGTTGTCGATCATTGTTCAGCGCGGAATTTTAGGAGGGCACGAAGACCATTGGTCCGTGCAACAGCTCCGCTGGAATCCGGGCTGGACGCTCGTCCTTCACAGTGATGGACTACGCACGCACTGGCAATGGAGTGACTTCCCGGGCCTTGAGCGTGAACCTCCGCAAGTTGTCGCGAACAAGCTCCTGAGCATATTGGCGAAGGAAGATGACGACGCCACAATTCTAGCGGTGAACAACTGAAGCGTTGAAATCATGGTTCCCAGTCATTCAAAAGAATCAGACGTCGACATGAAAGATCCCCAGACCTTAATCGGTTTGCTGCAGACCGAGCTGTCCACCACCAACCATGAAGTCATGCTCTTGACCTTGGAACTGGAACAGCGGGTGGCGGAGCGGATGGCACAACTCTCGGAGACCAATGCTGAATTGGTGAAGGAAATTGCCGAGCGAAGAAGAGCCGAGGAAGAGGTCAAACAACTGAACAGGGACCTGCAACAGCGAGCCGGACTCCTGGAAGCGGCCAATGAAGAATTAGAAACATTTTCCTACTCCGTATCGCATGACTTGCGGGCACCCCTTCGCCATATCCTTGGCTACGCAACCATGCTGCACGAAGAAGCGAATCCTGCCCTAGGCGAGAAATCGCAACAACACTTGACCAGAATTAAGCAATCCGCAACCAAGATGTCCACTCTTATTGATGAGTTGCTGCACTTTTCTCGCTTTTCACATGTGGAACTGAACCGGGAATCAGTTGATCTAAACGCAATCGTGGATAGTGTCATTCGAGACCACAACGCTGAGGTCCAAGGCCGCAATGTCGTGTGGAAGCACACGCAGTTACCAGGCGCCTGGGGCGACGTAGCTTTGCTGCGACAGGTAGTAGTGAATCTCATCTCTAACGCTTTGAAGTACAGCCGACTAAGCAACCCGGCAGAAATTGAAATCAGTGTCCTTGAGAACGATTCAGGTGAAACAGTCTTCTTTGTGCGTGACAACGGTGTCGGGTTCGATTCCCAACACGCAGACAAGCTGTTTGGGGTCTTTCAGCGATTGCACAAAGAGAGTGAATTCGAGGGAACGGGCGTGGGCTTGGCAAGCGTCCGACGGATTGTTGCCCGGCACGGGGGCAAAACGTGGGCCGACGGGGAAGTCGGGCGAGGCGCAACATTCTATTTCAGTTTGCCCAGAAGTTGAGTGTCTCTAGTTGAGCCCATAATAAACAGCGTGTTCGGGTGAGCGGTGCCTTGGATCACCGCCATCATCAACTTGCTGTTGGTGCCAAAAAAGTCGTGAAATAGAACTCAGCTACGGCTGATCCTGGGCGGTTCTAAATCGCGGGTGGATGACGGAACTGAGCTGCGAAGGCGCACCCGCCACTCGCCTCAACCATAATTCGGCGTTACTCTGTATACCCCCAACAGAATCGGGGGAGATCCCATGGCTCGCGCCCCGGCTTTGCCCGCCCCGGATTTTCGCCACGCGCTGCTCGAGACCTACGCCGTCAATGACCGAATGAACCAGCTCATCCTCGAGCATCTCCATCCTCGCGCCTGGCGGGCAAAACCTCCCGGCCGCAAGGCGCGCACGATCGCGGCGATATTCGCCCATGTACACAACATCCGCCGCAAGTGGCTCAGGCTCTCGGCCCCGCATCTCCAGCTTCCAGAGCAGCTCGATCGCACCCGCTGCACGCAACAGCAGGCACGAGCCGCGCTGGCGGAAAGCGCGCTGCGCTGCTCGGAGATGCTCGCAGAAGCCCTGGACCGCCCTGCGGGTCGCGTCCAGCAATTCCGCCGCGACGGCTGGGCCAGACCCTGGCCCGGCGGCGCCGCCATGTTCGCCTACATGATCGTGCATGATGCCCATCATCGCGGCCAGGTATGCATGCTGGCCCATCAGCTCGGTTTCCCGCTGCCGAACAAGGCCGCCTACGAAATCTGGTCCTGGGAAAAACTCTGGAAACAATGCGGGTTCACTCATCCGCGATAGCTATCAGCGCGGATGGCTTCCAACCCACTTGATTTTTGAGCCGACCCACAGCCTTGGCTCATCAATAGCGGAAATACCTCGAAGGAGCAGCAATGCAGAAGCGCAAACTCGGAAAAAGCAATCTGGAAGTCTCGGCTCTCGGCCTCGGCTGCATGGGGATGAGCTTCGGCTACGGCCCTCCTGCCGACAAGCAGGAGATGATCTCCCTCATCCGCACCGCCGTCGACCGTGGCGTCACATTCTTCGACACTGCCGAAGTCTACGGCCCCTTCACCAATGAAGAACTGGTCGGCGAGGCGCTTGCTCCTGTCCGCCTCCAAGTGGCGATAGCAACCAAATTCGGCTTCGAGCCGAATCCAGACGATGGAGGCAAGTGGACTGCCCTCAACAGCCGGCCTGAGCACATCAAGCAGGTCGCCGACGCCTCACTCAAGCGGCTCAAGGTCGAGACCATCGATCTCTTCTATCAACACCGTGTCGACTCAGAGGTGCCCATCGAAGATGTCGCCGGAGCGGTGAAGGACCTCATTCAGAAGGGTAAGGTGAAGCACTTCGGCCTTTCTGAACCGGGAGCGCAGACCATCCGTCGCGCCCACCGGGTCCAGCCGGTCACCGCAGTTCAGAGCGAATACTCGCTGTGGTGGAGACACCCCGAACAGGAGGTGTTGCCAACTCTCGAAGAACTCGGCATCGGATTCGTTCCCTTTAGCCCGCTGGGTAAGGGCTTTCTCACCGGCAAGATCGACGAGAATACGAAATTCGATAGCAGCGATTTCCGCAACGTCGTTCCTCGCTTTACCCCGGAAGCTCGAAAAACGAATCAGGCCCTGGTGGATCTTGTCAGCAACATCGCAGAACGAAAGAAGGCGACGCCTGCTCAGATCGCGCTCGCCTGGCTGCTTGCGCAAAAGCCGTGGATCGTACCAATCCCCGGGACGACGAAGCTTCATCGCCTGGAAGAAAACCTCGGAGCGGCTGCCGTCGAACTTACACCCGGCGATCTCCGCGAGATCGAAAGCGCCTCCTCAAAGATCAAGGTGGAAGGCGCTCGCTACCCGGAACGGCTGGAGCAACTGACCGGCCGCTGAGCGGGGACGTGAACGAGAACGAGTTCTGTTCCGGCCCACGCGCCAGGAACTTCAAAGAGAGGAGTGCACATGCCCGCGCAGGACGATGCTCTGAAAGACCGCCTCTCCCGTTATCGTCAAATTAACCTGAGTGTGACCGGCAGAAGGTCAGGACGGACCATCTCACAGCCGGTCTGGTTCGTCTTGGACAATGATAATGATAAGGTTTATCTCCTGCCGGTGCGGGGCTCGGAGACCCAGTGGTACAAGAATGTGCTCAAGCACCCGTCAATTCGGATTGACGCGCGTGGCGCAGACGCTGAATTCCACGCTGTTCCTGTTACTGATCAAACCCAGGTTTCCTCTGTGATCGAGAAATTTCGCGCAAAGTATGGGGCCGGCGATGTGAAGAAATACTATTCAAAGTTCGACGTTGCCGTCGTCGCTCAGATGCGGTGATCGCCATCATGATTGCCCGATGCCCCAGGTTCTGGGGCACGAATGCAAAACACAGCAGGAAAGACGCGCTCGATATATATTCCTGACAATCTTTGAACTATGTACAGGGCGCCGCACTTGGACGTTGTTTGGGCAGCACCGGATGTCTTGTTGACGTTACTCTAAAAACCGTTTTAATGGATCGTTTCAGAATTACTGGGAGGAGATTGGGCATAGCGGCTCCTTTTGATTTGCCGGAGGATTTAGGCCAGAGAACGATGTGGTGTAAAAACTGGAAGAAAAAGGACTGCGAACCTGAAATCTGGACAGGCTCCATTCTGGTACCTTTTGCAGCCTGTCAAGAAAATTGGTAGTGAGCTACTTTGAAATTCAGTTGGGTTCCAGCGTCACAACCGCATGCTCCGGCCCTGGTTCAGGAAATTCCAATCCTGCTAAACTGAATCAGCAGCGATTCACCTTGCCGGAGCATCGAACTAGGTAAGTGCTTCCACGACTCTTTCACATAGGCACGTTCAGCTTGCCAACCTATGGACTCCTGGTCGCGACAGGAGTTCTGATCGGCTTATGGGTCAGTGTGCGCAACTCCGAAAAACAGGGCATCAATGCCGAAAATGCATGGAATCTTGGGATCCTGGTGGTGCTTTGCGGCATTGTCGGGGCCAAGATTCTTTACATCATCAATGACTGGGACTACTACACGGCACACCCCAGCGAGATTTTCAGCATCGGAACCCTGCAAGCCGGTGGCGTGTTTTCTGGAGGCCTGATCGGAGCGCTGGCAGCGGCGACCTGGTACATCCGCCGGCACAAAATGCCTGCCCTTGGCACGTGCGATTGCTTCGCGCCGGGATTAGCTCTGGGGCATGCAATTGGGCGCGTGGGTTGTTTTGCGGCTGGCTGTTGCTATGGCAAGCCAACTACTCATTTCTGGGGCGTAACCTTCAAAAACCCGCTGGCCCATGCGTGGGTGGGTACTCCTCTCGGAATACCGCTGGAACCTACACAGCTTTTCGAATCGGCTGTCGAGCTGGCGAACTTCGGCGTCCTCACCTGGATGTTGCAGCGCAAGAAATTTGAAGGCCAGGTGTTCGGGGCGTACCTGTTCCTCTACGGAGTTGCGCGCTATTTCCTGGAATTCCTTCGCGACGACCCCGGCCGCGGATCCGTCTTCGGCGGCATCATGACTGGAACCCAATTGATCTCGATCTGCCTGGTGCTCTTTGGCGCATTCATCTGGTGGTGGCGGCCGGCACCCAGAGCGTTGCCGGCGCAGGCAGCCCGCTGAATTGTTCCGAAATAAACCTTCTTGCAACGTTCGTCGATGTGTTCAGATATCCTTCCTGTCGAAAAAGTAAGTTCCAGGATGTCTGAACAAACTCCAGTCGTTTTCCAGGTCACGGCCGACGCTGCGGGCAAGCGTCTGGATCAGTTTCTGGCTGCACAGCTTCCCGAAATCAGCCGAGCCCGCGTGCAGCAGTTGATCTCGCAAGGAAAGGTGCACGTCAACGAAGCGGAGGCCAAACCTTCTCTGCGATTACGCGGTGGCGAGCACATCGCGATCTTAGGCCCGGCACAGGTCCCGCCGCTTCGTGCCCTGCCAGAGGATATTTCTCTGGACATAGTTTATGAGGACGACGATCTTGCTGTGATTAATAAACCTGCGGGAATGATGGTACATGCAGGTGCTGGCGCCACCCATGATCAGCGCAATCGCGGCACATTAGTCAATGCGCTCCTGTATCGCTTTGGGCAACTCTCCGGGGTAGGCGGTGAATCGCGGCCGGGAATAGTGCATCGCCTGGATAAGGCTACGAGCGGGCTGATCATAGTCGCAAAGAACGACATAGCTCATCGCAAACTGGCGACGGAGTTCTCCCGTCGGCGGGTCAAGAAAACATACATTGCGCTGGTTCACGGATGGCTGAAGCAGGATCGCGGAACAATTTCCAGCAGCATCAGCCGCGATCGAATCCGGCGCACCCGCATGACGACACGCCGCGAAGGTGGCCGCGAGGCGATCACGCATTACAAGGTTTCAAGTCGAATCGATTCTAAGTTTGGAAAGTTCAGTCTGCTTGAACTGCGAATCGATACCGGCCGTACTCACCAGATTCGGGTGCACCTGGCGTCTCTCGGTCATCCGGTGGTGGGAGACACGCTTTACGGAGCGCCGCGGGTGATGCATAGCAAGGAAGCTTCAAATATCTCTTTGCCCCGGAATTTTCTCCATGCGGCGGCTTTGCAGTTTTCCCATCCTCGAAGCGGAGAGCAGCTTTCGCTCTCATCGGCCTTGCCGGATGAACTGCAAAAATTTCTGGAACAAATCAATTCGCGCTGACTTCCAACCGGCCAATGTGAGTAGATCAACGGCAGCCGTGTGAGGCTATAATTAGCCAAGATGAGGGCCCGCAGTATCATTCTGTTTCTTCTCGCGATTTCCCTGTTTTCGACGTACACCGTAGCGCAAGAGAAGCTCGACTTGCCGGCAGCGCCTTCGGCGTCGAAACTGGACAGCAAAGCGGCGCCACGCGCCGCCAAGCCGAAGGTCTCAAACGACTCCGCAGCTCAGTCCGCCGCACCGCACGACGCGACTGAAAACCCGCCCTCAGACAACGCCAGCCAACCTGCTCAGGCTGCGCAATCTGCAAGCTCCAGCTCTTCCGCCGCGGACGACACGGCCGAGACCATCCGCCGCACCGTTAACGAAGTGAATGTCGTTTTCACCGTTACCGACAAACACGGGCGATATGTGAAGGATCTTAAGAAGAATGATTTCACTGTCGTGGACGACAACCGGCCGGCGCAGGAAATCCGCAGCTTCCACACCGAAACCGATCTGCCGCTGCGAGTCGGGCTTTTGGTGGATGCCAGCAATTCCATCCGCGATCGCTTCAAATTCGAGCAGGAATCTGCAATCGAATTCCTGAATCAGACGATCCGGCCACGATATGACAAAGCTTTTGTTGTCGGTTTCGATGTGACTCCGGAAGTGACACAGGATTTCACCGACAACACGGAAGCTCTATCACGCGGCATCCGCGCGCTTCGCCCGGGTGGCGGCACCGCGATGTATGACGCACTGTACTTCTCGTGCCGCGACAAGCTGTTGAAGGCGCCGCAAATCGGACCCATGCGCCGAGCAGTCATCCTGCTCAGCGACGGCGATGACAACCAGAGCCATGTAAGCCGCGAAGAAGCCATTGAAATGGCGCAGCGAGCCGAAGTAATTGTGTACACCATCAGCACCAACGTGGCTGGTTCCCGGGGTCGCGGTGACAAGGTGTTGGAACGCATCGCCGAGGCTACAGGTGGACGCGCTTTCTTCCCCTTCCAATTGACCGATATAGCCAACGTCTTTTTGGAAATCCAGGATGAGCTGCGCAGCCAATACGCACTCTCTTACAGGCCGGCAGATTTCCGCGCGGACGGGCGCTACCACAGCATAGAGATCCTCGCGCAAAATCATAAAGGTCTGCGCGTACGCAGCCGCCGTGGCTACTACGCCCCAGCCCAATAACTGGCATGGCAGGATATTCCGGCACTCCTCTTCCTCAAAAACTGGGCATCAAGCCGCAAGCGCGAGTGGCTTTCGTTGAATTGCCCGCTGCTGTGAGAAAAGCATTGAAGGCGGCGGTCTCCGAGTGCCACATCGAAGACGATGAAACTGGAGCGCTGGATTTCGCAATGGCATTTGTTAAGGCACAGAGCGAGTTGAAGAAACAATTTCCTGGACTACCCCGGCGGCTGGCGCCCGCCGGAATGCTGTGGGTGAGCTGGCCGAAGAAGTCTTCAGGAGTCCCAACGGATCTTACGGAAGATAAGGTAAGAGAAATCGGATTGCAGAATGGCTTAGTCGACGTCAAAGTTTGCGCCGTAACCGAAACGTGGTCAGGCCTGAAGTTCGTAAGACGGCTTAAGGATCGGCCGAGCAAAGCGAAGGCCTAGAACTTGGTGACTTCAGTGAAATTGAAGTCCCGCACTTTCATCGCAGGGACGACCATGTCGAAGGATTCTTCGCCGCTGGCTCGAACTGGCGTTCCCATCTGGTCGACTTTCGAAAGCATCTCGATCAAACTCTCATTGAAACGAAAGTTCCGCACGCCGTGACGAACTTTTCCGTCTTCAACCCAAAACGTCCCATCCCGCGTCATGCCAGTGAGAATCTTTTGGTAGGGATCGACTTCACGGATATACCACAGCCGGGTAACCAGAACGCCCCGTTCGGTGGAAGCAACCATCTGATCCACAGTTTTAGGTTCGGCGGGAGTGGCGAAGACAATATTCATCGGCGCTTCGCCCATTTCATTGGGGATAGGGAACCCGTGCCCTGTAGGTTCGATGGGGCCTAACTTGTCCTGGTGTTCTGAGCTTTTCATTCGCTCTGCCGTGCCCCGAGCGTAGACCAATCGTTTGACTACGCCGTTCTCGACCAGGTTCACGCGTTGACGAGCCACACCCTCGCCGTCGAACGGCGAGCCGGATTGCAGCGGGTGCCGAACGTCATCGGAAATAGAAATGTTTTGACCAAACAGCTGCGTTCCCACTCGGTTATTTAGGAATGATCGCTGATCGAGTATCGCGATGCCGCCGAAATCGAAAAACATGAAGCCAGTAATATCGAGCACTGCGGCCGGCTCAAGAATGGCAATGTATTTTCCCGCAGGAAGCTCTTTGGGGTGAGCTGAATCGAGCGCCTTTTGGACTGCAACTTCAGCCAGAGCCGCAGGATCGAGATTGCGCACCTCTGGTGAATTCGCCTTCTGCCACCCGGAAGAATCAGCAGCCAGCATGGTGATCGAAATCTCGGACGAGGTTTGTGAATGCCAGCGGCCTAAACCGCGTGAGTTGAACAATCCTTCGGCAGACTCTGAGCACGAAAAAATGCCGGCAGTCGTAAGTTTGTGCTTATTGGCAATCGTAACTATTTTCTGTACGCCGTCGGCGCGCTGCTCAGGCGTGATCGCAGCCGTCTGCTCAAAATGCCGGATCGGCAAGCACTCGCGGACGAGATCGCCCGCGCCACGCGATTCCGGCACCGGAAGTAAATCCGGATCGGGATGCTGAACTCGCGCCAGGCTCTCGGACGCCTGTACTACCCGCTTGAGATTCTCGTCGTCGAATTTGTTCGTCGTAGCCCGTGCTGTTCGTTTATCAAATACGCTACGCACTGAAACTGCATAGTTTTCCTCGGCCACGTTCTGATGAATGGTGTTGTTGGCGAAACGTGTGAGTGCCGACCGCCCGCCATAAAAAAGGACTTCCAATTCGTCGGCGGACGAGTACTGAGTGAGTCGGGCGAAGAGATCAGCGGCTCTGTCCTGGGTCAGCATTCGCTTTCAGCAATTAGCAATTGGCACTTAGCACTTAGC
Organism: Acidobacteriota bacterium; assembly: GCA_003224905.1. Lineage (GTDB taxonomy): Bacteria > Acidobacteriota > Terriglobia > Terriglobales > Acidobacteriaceae > QIAA01. Next base: position 43,562 of record QIAA01000173.1, on the reverse strand, counting down.
ACTTGGTCATAAGACGTTCCAGTTCGACCTTCTTAATTAACGACGTCAGCATTCTCCGCAACTCGGAAAGATGATTTTGGATCTGGCGGTAATCAGAATCCCGGAGAAAGTGCAGGTCCCGTGCAAGGAGAAGGTGATAGTCCAATTCACTGGCCGAACCCGACGCGATCTGAAGAAAACGTTGAAACTCCCCATTGCCGCGCTTCCCACATCCCTCCGCAATGTTTGCACCGATTGAAGAACTGCAACCTCGCATTTGACTTGAAAGCCCATAGAGCTCTTCTCTCGGAAACCGCGCGGTGGCTCCATAAATCTCTAGGGTCAAACTGTGTGCTTCTTCCCAGACTTTCAAGTTCCGGAAATCCTTCATGGTTGCCCCCTTTTTGTGAGGGCCAAATGCTATGTGCTAAGTGCCAAATGCTCTGTGACGGATATCACATCCCGCGGTATGCACTGCCGACTTTAACATTCCGGAACCTTGCCGGTGCAGCTCCATGGCCCGTCCCCATCACTTGTTGCGGCTGTCCCTTGCCGCAGTTGGGCGTACCCCACAGCGTCCATTCGTCCCGCGAGCAGATCGCGTCCATCGAATTCCAGAAATCTGTTGTGATCCCTGAGTACGACGGATTCTTCAGCGTACGAACGCGCTTGCCATTTTTGATCTCCCAGCCAATCTCGCAACCGAACTGGAAGTTGTAGCGCTTATCGTCGATCGACCAGGAACGATTCGTCTCCATGTAGATGCCGGAATCCGTATCCCCAATCAGTTGTTCACGTGTCAGCGGTTTATTGCCCGGAAGAATGCTGACGTTGGTCATGCGAATGATGGGAAGCCGATTCCAGCCTTCCGCCCGGAGCGTCCCGCCGGAGCGGCTTGCACCGATCGTGTGCGCAGTTTCACGCGAGCTTAGATATCCGGTGAACAAACCATTGGTGATGATTGGAGTGCATTGCGCGGGTACGCCCTCATCGTCAAAAGCAAATGTTCCCAGGCCGGGGCCGTGCTCTGGCCGGGCATCGGCGACAACGTTCACCAAATCGGTCCCGTATCGCAGGTTTCTAAGCTTATCGAGGGTGAGAAAAGACGTGCCCGCGAAATTGGCCTCCATGCCCAACACGCGATCGAGTTCGATAGGATGGCCGATGGACTCATGGATCTGCAGAGCGAGCTGCGAACTCTCGAGAATGATGTTCGAAGTTCCTTCCGGACACCGCTCGGACTTCAGCAGCGCAACCGCTTCCTCGCCCACACGCCGCGCATTTTCGACCAGCTTCAGCTCTTCAACGAGTTCGTAACCTTTGTTCTGCCACTGCCCACCGTATGAGTTAGGGTACGAACGTTTCTGGATTTCACTTCCTGCGAACGCGTAAGCTGCGTAACCTACTCCCGTTACGTATTTCGTCTGATGAATGTCGGCGCCTTCTGAGGACGCAAACCACTGCTCATCACGCCGGAAATTCATATTGGTTTCCGCCAGCGTGACGCCCTGAACGGAGCGCAGTTCAGAGTCGACTTTCAGAAGCAGATCGAGATTCTGCTCAACAGAAGTGGTAAAAGGATCAATTTTGCATGGACAAGTCCACTCGGCGGTCGCAGGCTTCTCCGGCGCAAGCTGGACATCGTGTTGCTTTACTCGCGCCGAAGCGCGTGCAACTTCGACCGCACGCGCGGCAGTAGCTTCGACAGCGCTCCGACTCAGATCATCGGACGCGGCAAAACCCCAGGCGCCATCTGCAAGTACACGGACACCGATGCCGAGCGACTCAGAGTCCGATGCGGTGCCAATCTTGCCATTCTTCGTGGCAAGCGCGCGGCTGCGCTCGTCTACCATTCGTGCGTCGGCGTAAGAAGCCCCTCTCAGAGCTGCGACGTTAAGGGCCCAGGCGGCGATCTCTTTCATCGGCTGATTCAAAATTACCACAGAGGGCACAGAGGGCACAGAGGTGGCAAACCCACGAGCTATCTTCGCAGGAGATTTCTCGCAACAAACAATACATTCGCCGGCCGCTCAGCCAGGCGCCGCATGAAGTACGGATACCACTCGGTTCCGAAGGGAACATAAACCCGCATGCGCCAGCCGTCACGTACCAGGCTTCGTTGCAAGTCGCGCCGAATACCGTAAAGCATCTGGAATTCGAAGGCGTCGCGCGCAATGCTTTCTCGCAAAGCAAAGGCTTTCGCCTCTTTGATGATCTTTTCATCATGCGTCGCCAAACCGTGATAGATTCCACTCTTCATCAGAACCTTCATCAGCTTGATGTAATTGGCATCCACTTCAGATTTCTGCTGAAACGCCACCTCCGGCGGCTCTTTGTAGGCTCCTTTGCAAAGCCGAATGCGAATCCCGGCCCGCAGCAGCTTCGCGACATCCTCTTCCGCTTGATGCATGTAAGACTGAATTACGGCCCCGATGCAGCCACGATTGCCGGGACTGCTATGAAGCTCATGAACAAAGTCAAGCGTGCGCTGGGTGTAGGCAGAGCCTTCCATGTCGACGCGAACAAAATTCTTAGGCGTCAAAGAAGCGGCCTTTGCAACCAGTCCGAAAACGAGTTCGCGCGCGAGGCTTTCATCCACATCAAGGCCCATGTGCGTGAGCTTCAGACTCACGTTGGCATCCAGCTTCAGCCTGGCGATTTCATCCAGCAGTTGATGGTAGAGCTGCGCGCTGGCGCGGGCTTCTTCGGGGTTGGTAACGTTCTCTCCCAGGTTGTCGACGGAAACGCTTTGCCCGGCCTGATTCAGCCGGCTGACCACCGGGAGCACATTTTGTACTTGGGTTCCAGCAATGAAGCGGCTGGATATTCGCTGGCCGACTGAAGAACGCTCGGCCAGTCCACGCAGGGAACGGCTCTCTGAAAGAGAGATGAAGAGCGCCCTCAGCACCGAAATCCGTCACCGCAGTACAGGATGAAGAGATAGATGCCGGCCGCGCGCATGAGTTCACTGCAATTTGTATCACAACCGTATGCTGTTGCCGGGGAGAGCAGGAGTAGCCGAATTAACTACTGCGGATCAAAGTGAAACTCAATCGGTTCGCGACTCTCGTGTGTGGCTGGTTCCCATTTCCATTTTCGAATAGCAATCTCGGCTGCCTGCGCCAGCACGGGATGTCCGCCCTTCAGTTCGACCGTCTTGACAGTCCCATTCACCTGCACTATTGCATCAAGTCTGACCGTTCCTCGGAGATTCATGGTGCGCGCCAGCGGAGGATAGACGGGCACAACGCGATTCACTATTTTGCGTCCGCTCCCTCCCTGTTCCTGCTGGGCAGGCGCGGGCATGGTAATTAGCGGGAGGAGCCAACACAGGATGAGGGTCGCGGCTGAAGCTAAGCGCTTCATTAAAATCCACCAATCTCAGGCTATTAAGAACGCAATTGGTGGTAAAGATGACTTCAGTAACATGTCCCCGATGCAACTTGTGCCATCCCAGTCGCGGGTTCTTGAGACGTGGGACTAGTCCTGGAGAGAAGTCCCTCTGCTAATGCGACTAGCTCCGTAACGTGCTTTCCCCACGAGAAGTTTCGTGACCTAAGCCTTCCTCCATGCGAGAGACCGTCGGCTATCTGCGGAGAAGCGATCATGCCCGCAACTTTGTCAGCCAAAATCTCTGGTGAAAAGGGAGGAAAGTAAACGGCCGCCTCCTGACAAATTTCCCGGTGAACCGGGGTTTCAGATGCAACTATCGGCAACCCGCTAGCCATGGCCTCGACTAACGGATGCGCAAATGATTCAGCATATGCGGGCGTGACATAGGCATTGCATGCCTTGTAGACATGATGTAATTGCGAGTACGGTACCGCTCCCAATTCAACAACCATGTCGGAAATATGGAGCTTACGTGTTAGGTCGGCAGCAGTGTTAGTACAGTACGACCCCGGATTTTCTCCCACGCGCAAACGGCAGGTGAGAAGCAATTTCACGTTTTTGCCGAAGCGGTTGCGCAGCAGCGGCAACGCCCTGAAGAGTGTTTCGAAGTTACGGTAGTAGTTGTAATGGCTTACGAACAGTAGCCGGAAGGAATCGGCGGCGGCATCAAACTTGGTCTGCACTTCCGCCGGTAGCACTGAATGATCCCCGAAGAAGCTTTCGTGATCGAATCCGTGGTAAATGCATTGAATGTCTCTCCCTGTCCACTCGCGCAGTTCTCTGGCAAACGATTCACTTGGAGCAACTGTGCAGTCCGCCCATTTTACCGACCTTCTGGCAAGCGACGCCTTGGCGCGAGTTTCGACGCGCATCGCATGTTCCCCACGCGCTCTCAGATCGTGATAGAAATTCTTCGACAAATAAAGCGAGTTCCGCGAGAGCAGAATTTGCGGCACGGGAGAGTTCCGCAACGCAAAATTGCCCGCTGACACCAGCACCGCTGCCCTGGTGCTGCGAATGATTCCTGGCAGCATCATCTGCTCCCAACAGAAACGGCGTAGAGCGCTGACCGGAACGTTTAAGCCCAGGAATGAAATGGCTCTTGGCGCGCCGAATTCGGAACGCAAATCGCTATTGATTGCAACCGTAGTGCGCAGATCTGTTCTGGAAGAGAGATGTGGAATGACATTGCGCAAATACGTCAGGCCGCCGCCAGCGCTGGCTGCCAATCCGTTGAGGAATAAATGCATCAATTTCCTGCCGGCACTCCCATCGTGTTCACCATGCGAATCGATGATCTCCGAGTCGCGACAGCACGAGCCTCGGCTGGAATCAGATCATCAAGCGCAAACGCGAACGTCCAGAAGAAGACGCAAATGTAGTAGCCGACCGCGAAGAGCCAATCTTCAAATGCAGCATGGATCAGGCCTGCGGTAACCACCATCGCGATAGGCACCGCAGGTGAAAAAATGTCTCCTGTACGACGCATCCACGCCAGCATGCGCCAGATTTTCGCCGCAATCGCCACGAGCAGAACAAAGAACGGCGCGACTCCCAGCAAGCCGACCGACTCCGTAATCGCGAGATAGCTGTTTCCATGCTCGCGGTTATAAAAGGCATCCGAAGAGAAATGACTGAATGGGACGTCCACTGGGCTGCTGTTGCTGGTGCCGAAGCCTGTCCCGAACCATGGACGCTCCTGAATCACTTCCCAGGTTTTTTGCCACGCGGCCTGACGGGAACCCCAAAGCCCCGCCTGTTGCTTACCTTTGTAAAGAAAAGTCGAAGCGACAGAATCCGATTGCCCCGGCGGCGGTGCGAAGAACGCAACGCACGCCGCTAAGACAGCCGTGATCGCCAACCCTTTCAGCATTAGTCTGTACTGTCGCAGGCCGATGCAAAGCACAAGGCTCGCAACCGCGCCAGCCACAATGCCGGCACGTGCCAGGCTGAACAGCAGCAACACAAGCGAGAGTACAAGAGCAAGACTTCTGCGGCGGCGAACGGCTGCAGTCTGAGCAGAAAGAACTCCCCAGATCATCAGCGGAACTGCAACAACTCCCATTACGGCTCCCAGGGAGTTGGGATTTCCAAAAAGTTTGTGGTGGAAAACAAAATAAGCCAGTGCGCTACCGTATGCCAGAAGCTCACAGCCAAGCAGCAGCCCTGAAAAGAATCTTGCCTCACGACCTAGAATCGCCAGCCGGGATCCTGCTGATCCGTACAGAAAGAGCAAGAACAAACTCAAGGTTTTTAGACTGGCAATGTATGGATAAGCAGACACCATGGAAGAGATCAGCGCTGCCAGCACAGCGCTCAGGGCCAGCAGGTGAAGGGCTCCGAACCGGTACCGGCGGTCGCTCATGTAGATTACGAAACCCACGATCGCTCCGACAGCAAGCACGAACCATCGCCCTCGCGACCACGCACCGCCTAACGGCAAGTTGATGCCGGCCCACAGAAACACGGTGATTAATAATGGAAAAAATCGCGATGAGAAATCCCACAGGGCCGCGCCCAAAATCTGGAGAAAAATAAACGTTCCCAGGTAATAATCGCTAACCAGGTACCCAGGCCGGAACACTACCAGGTAAATTGCCAGCAGTCCGCAGCAGGCTGGTAGGGCAATACGAGACAGGCGATCGGTCATGCTCTGGCCCCTGACGCAGCAACTGCTTTCGCAATCCCATTCGCGCAGGCTTCCGGTGAAAAATCCTGGATACGCTGCCAGCTGCGTGTTCCCATCGAATCCCGCATGTCAGGACTTCGAGCCATCTCACTCATCACGCCAGTGAGCTGCGCAACATTTCCCGATTGCACCCTCCATCCATTCCAATTGTTTTCGATCAGATCTGCCGCGCAACCAGCGGCATCGCTGCCGATAATCGGCAGACCACAGGCCATGGCTTCATTCACTACCAATCCCCACGGATCCGTCCGCGTCGGGAATACGAGGGCCTCGGCTAATGCGTAGTAGCTGGCTAGTTCGTCACGCTGCGTGAAACCAGCGAACCGCACTGTACCGGGCACGATGCTTGTGGCCCGCCTGCCCAGTTCGTCACGCGCTGCTCCGTCTCCTACAAATACAAGGCCCATATCCTTCCTCAACTCAGGGGACAGGTCTGTGTAAGCCTCGAGCAAATCGAAAACTCCTTTATCCCTCACGACTCTCCCCACGAAAAGAAAGAAGCGTTGCGGCAGTCGCAACGTGCTTCGGCACATTGCCGCAGAACGCCGCGCCAACTCCGCCAGTCGCGCAAAAAGCCTTATGTCAACCGCGTTTGGAGCTGTGAAGATGTTTGCTTCACATACACCGTAATTCGTGAGGTACTCGGAAGATGCCGTTCCGGGCACGATGAACGCATCGCAGCGCTGAAGAAAATTCGTCTTCATCTGCTCGATGAAGCGATAGTGGTTTCGCTGATCTTTGCTCGTACTCTCAACCCACAACAGGAACGGCACCCTTTCACGCCGCGACCATTGCATCGCGTGCCAGGAGGCGGGATAGTTGTAGCCACCGCAAATCAAAACATCCGGCGAAGCTCGCTTAATCGCTTTCCTCAGTCCAAAGTTAAGCAGCAGGCTACGCTCCGCAGAGCGCCATCTCCAGGATCGTAGAACCTCGTAAGAAAACCGGATTTCATCCTTGTATACGACCCATTGACGCAGGTCAGGATCCGTCTCCGCGAGGAAGATTACATGCAGATCAATTCCGGGATCACGAGCGAGGATGTTGAATACTGGGATTCGATAAGGAGCAATGATCTCTGTCAAGAGCACCACACGCCGCTTCATGCGATGCACTTTCCGTAGATGTCGACAAGCCTTCGAGCCTGGTGCTGCAGCGTGAACCCGTTGAGGATCGTTGTTCGCGCCGCCTGTCCCAATCGTTCGCGTAATCGGGAATTTGCCAACAAGAGATTGAGCGCGCTGACTAGTTCTTCGACACTATCCCCATCCACGAGCCAACCGTTATTGCCATGCTCGATAACTTCATCTATGCCCTGCCCTCGACACGCAATGACCGGCCTTCCTCCTGCCATCGCTTCCAAGTAAACACACCCCAGAGCTTCATATCGACTGGGCAGCGCAAACACCGCGCAACGCTGCATGGCCCTAGCAACTTCAACTCGGCTCTGCTGCCCAAGAAAGCAAGCCCTTCCTTTCAAACTCAATTTGTTTACCAAAGCGTATAGACGCCCACGCTCCGGGCCATCTCCGATGATGTCCCAGCGAAGATTCGGGAAGTTCGGCGCAATTGCAGCAAAAGCCCGCAGCAGCAGTTCGTGATTCTTGATCGGAATCAGGTTTCCGACACTCAACAGCGTTCCGGCCGACTCGTCTGCAGGTGAGAAAAGCTCAGGATCAACTCCGTTGTATACAACTTCGGTCCGCGCCTGACAGGCAGTTCCCTGCAACACTTTCTCTTCGACCTTCTTGCTCACGCAGATTACGCGTTCTGCCGCACGGTAAACCCATCGCGATATACGAGCGCACTGGCTTCCAACAAGCCGCCCAGCCTGATGAGCCGAGAACGCATCCAGCCCGTGGACACCGACCACGAAAGGAATCCCAAGCTCACGCTTGATCAACCCAGCTGCGTGCCCGCATGGCAAAGCAGAATGAGCATGAATCAAGTCCACAGGATCAGAACGATGGATTTCCTGGACTCGGCGCAGAATGCTGGCATGCAGGAAACGTCCAGCGCTGGGCAGACCTGCATTGCAGGGAATCGAAAAGAAGTTGGCCCACTCTGCACATACAGAAGGACTATTTACTCGGCTGCGGCGATAAAACGGTTGCGCAGCAATTACCGTGTTTGCAATCCCAAGCCGTTCCAACCATGGCAAAGGCTCGGACACAAAGCAGCCCGAGGCATCATCGTCAGCTGACGGGAAAAAGGGCGTGAGCGTCAGTACATGGATCAGCCGTTTTGCTCTGCTTACGACTTTCGCTGGAGCGACAAGCTCAGCGATCATGCGACCCGCTCCGCTCGCGTAAGGCTGAGAAATATTTCTTCCCAGCGCGGGGTGATCAGATCCCAGTCGTACTGCAGGATGTGCTTTCGGCCCACCTCTCCATATGCCCGCCGCCGTTCCGGAGACGAAAGCAATTCCTCCAGCCGCACGAACAATTCTTCATCCGAACCGACCAGGTAGCCGCTCTTGCCATCAAGCACGGTCTCCGGCTTGTAATTCTGCCGCGCGATCACCGGCAGCCCGCAGGCAGCGGCTTCAAGAATGACCTTTGGTGAGCCCTCCCATATAGACGGAAACAGGAAAACATCCGCCTGCTGGTATTCACGTAGCAATTCCCCGGCGCCAAGCACACCGAGAAGTCTTACGTTATCGAGGTTTTCGCGATGAATCCGCTCGTTCAGTTCTCGTGCCATTACTCCATCGCCGGCCAGGAGAAAGTCTGCCTGCGAAAACCGTGCGGCGGCTTCCAGCAGCAGGTTAGGCTGTTTGAACGGACGCAAAGATCCGACAAACAAAACGCGGGGCCTGTCATTGGCAGCCCGATCCCAGGTTGGCGAAAAGAATTTCGTATCGACACCAGTAGGCATCAATTCGCTGGCAAGTCCATATTGCGAACGCAAGCTGCCTCTGACTGAGCGCGAGTTGCTGAATAGGTAGTCACAGCGAAGCACCGTCTGCTCCCACAGCCGCACGCTTTCCTGTTTGATTGTGGGTTCCTGACGCAAATTCGATTGCGACTCAATCGTACCCACGGTGATGCGCTTGTCTCTGAATCGCCTACGCCATCGCATGTAAAACCTGCTGGCTGGAGAGGACTTCACATAAAAAAGAATGTCGTGCGTGCCAAAGATAAACTCTCGTGCGATCGGGACTGTCTGCCCCCGCTCTGGCAGCGGGATCAGCCTGGTGTTGGGACGCCGGGCAATCGTTTCATCCGGCTCGCGAAAATGAAAAGTGCTGACGTGGAATTGTTCGGGATCCAGGCGGCGGATGATCTCCCGCGCATTGCTCATCTGAGCGTTCGGCAGTCCCTTGTCGACGAGAGAGTCAACCAGAATACGGAGGGGTAATCGACGCGTCGCTGTTGCTGGCCGGGTGTGAACCTCCGAAAGACAACTCATGCAGCGTAGCTCCGCGCTCGTGGCGCTGCCCACTGGAATTTAAGATCGCGGATGCGCGCAGCAAGGCGATGATCTTCATTGCGCCGACCCGCAGATTCCGTCAAGTGAGCCTGCGCTCTGCCGAGCAATCTACGGCGCGTTCCTTTTTCCGCGGATAAGTAGAGCGGGTTACATTCGCCGGGATCGCCCCGCAGATCAAATAGATCCTCTCGACCTGAACCGAAATCCAGCACCAGCTTGTATTGCTCTTCCCTCACCGCGAGCATGCGCGCCTGCAATCGATCGCTGAGACGCAATGGATTGCCGCATCGGCCGACTGATTCAATAATGGCGTGACCTTCAAACGCCGAGCCGGCCTGCAGAGCACTCCAGCAGCTTCGGCCATGGAATTCTGCGGGTATCCGCGTACCGGCTGCCTCCAGGAGAGTCGGGCCCAGGTGCACAAGACTGAACACGCTTTTTACGTGACGTGCAACCCGCCCTCCTGGCATGTGCAGCAGCAAGGGGACGCGGATCGACTCTTCCCAGAGATTCGACGGGGCGTGGAAGCGGCCTCCATGGTCGAGAAATTCTTCTCCATGATCCGCGGTAACCGCAAAAACACAGTCGTCCCACAAGGCACTCCTGCGTAACTTGTCAACTAACCTCGCGATTTCAATATCAACTTTGCGAATGCCGGCGTCGTACAGCGCCATCAGATCTTCGTTATGTCGCTTCAATCTACTTGCACTGACATCATGCCGATTCCAGAACGAGTTCAGGAATCTCGCCTGCGATCCAGAACTTGAGTTGTCCATCGCGTTGAGCGCGTCCTGCGCTGGATAGTAAGGCGCATGTGGATCCATTAGGTGCAGCCACAGGAAGAAGGGTGAGTCGCCAAATTCCTCTAGCCATTGCAGTCCCTGGTCTACGATCACCTGAGCAGATGGAAATCGACGCAGTTTATCGACTGAGAGTTCGACGCCGGATGCGATTCTTTGGCAATACTGGAAATAGATCTCATCGTAGGCGGCGCCGAGCGGCCACAAACTGTGACAGGCTCGTGCAATGCTCTGATTGGTTCGCGTGCGCCATTTCGGAGATGGTTCTAACTCGCGGTGCTCGAATCCGAGTTCTTCATCCAGAAAGTCACGGAAAGTTTCAAATCCCGAGTCATATCCAAATCGCGACGACAAATAAGGATTTGCAGCGACGAACCCGGCGCTTGCATATCCCGCATCACGTAGCACCGAAGCCAGCGTGGTTTCGCCCGGCGCCAGACCCACTACGTCGCGGCCGAGTGCAAGTGGATATCGGGACGCCATGATCGCCGGGAAGGAATAATAGGTAGGAACTCCCGCCGCAAACGCGTTTGAGAAGACGAAACTCTCGGCAGCTAACGAATCCAGAAACGGGGTGGTCGGACGATGATAACCAAGAAAACCCGCGTGATCCGCGCGCAGGCAATCGACAGTAATCAAGACAATCGACCTTGCTCTCATGCTAGCTTGCCCGTTGATTCATTGCTTTCGTTTTCCCTCGCACCGTGACCGAAACCGGCGCCCGCGAACCATTCAAGCGCCCGCTGTCCACGATTTCGTACAAATCGCCGTCATTCACATACAACAGATCGGGATGCTTTGCTTCCAGTGCTGAAAGAAATTGATCCAGAGCACGCAGCGTCGGCCCACGAAAGTCTTTGAGGGTGGAATGAAAATTGATGGAATGTATCGACACAACGGCTGGCAATCCACGTTCGAAGCATCTTTCTGCCCGTTGAACACACGCCTTTACCGAAACGGCCCGCTGCGCAGGTTCAAAATCAACAGTTCGATACAGATTCAAGAGTCCCCACTCATCCAGGTGGGGGGGAGCTATCCGTGCCCCGCTGCCATTTTGCGCAACCCGAATGCCGCACTCCGCCCAGCTCCGGTGCGTGTCCGCATTTGAACGGTATCCGGGAGCACAAGCGGAAACGGCTGACGTAAAGAAGACCTTTTTGAAAGCCTCCGCCGCCTCACAAATTAGCGCTGCTTGAACATTCTTCCGCAGGAAACCTCCACCAGGATTGCAATACTCATATCCCACCCACGGCATTCTCCAATAGATGTAGGGTGTCTCGGCTCGCCACAACTTCTGCAACAATTGGCCGCGCTCGTCTGCACATCGAAGCGAGCGTTCCACCGCACGATGGCAGAAATGTGTCAACCCGTGGAGGGCAGGATAGAAAACTCCATCTGCGATTCCATCGCGATAAGCTTCGAAAAGCCCCGGCCGTAGCCATTTCCCGGGCAGGCCTTCGTATAAATACTTCAAATGAATCCTGCGGAATCCCGAAAGCGCACTCTGGGAAAAGTCCACGTTGGCGACGACAAAATTCATGACCATGCAAGCCGAACGGCCAGTACAGTCGCGATGTCGTTTCAAAACGTCCTTGACCGCTAAGACGTCGTCCGATGTTTCCAGACTGTAGGAGTCATACGGATGCTCACCCAACTGGATGCCGCTCGCCTGCAGCTCTTCATACCCTCCGCGATCGCGAATCCCAATCCGTCCCCAGTCGTCGCTTTGCAACACCACCAGTGACCTAGAGAACGAGAAGGTCGACGCACTCCCGTCAACACGTCGGAATCGGTTGATGAAATTGAGCATGCGATTAGCAGCGGTTCGGCTTAGCGCCCGCTTCGTCTTTGCACCTCATACGGCAAGCTCAAGCAGGAGGTCCTCTTCCTGCCCGGCCGTCTCTTCATCCAAGCACGTTTTTCGCGGCAAGCTCATGATCGCCGTTATCCCCATGCCCAAGTAATAAGGCCCCCAGAATCGTTCCTGGCCTGAAGGAAATAACAGGAAATGAAGCGCAAAGAATGCGAACACAATCGCCATCAAGGCGATTCGTTTGCTCCCGGAGCGCAACCCGAGCAATCCCACAAAAGTGAACGGGAAGAAATACCCGTTGGCGAGCTCTGACACTGCTGTTCTCAAAGCGCTGAGATAGTTCTTCCAACCAAAGTCAACAACCAATTCGCCTGGCGCCATCGGAACTTCGATAAAGCTTCGGTAATACAGAACTCGCATTCCGTAATCGCCCGCGAAATGGTTGATGAGCAGCACAGAACCGACCGAAACAGACGCCAACAGAAGGCCTTGCACCTTAGTGAGCATCCGTGATGAAAACGCGCAGTACGCCAGCACGACGAGAACCAGCAACACGTTATCCGTCCTGACGTAAATTGAGGAAAGGACCACAACCAGGCCCCAGGAAACGTTCTGCTGCTCGAGAATTAGAAACAGGCCGGTCATCAAGAACAGGCACGACAACGCGTCTGGCGAGTTGAATCGCGCAAGTCCCAGAAGCGGCGGACAAAGCATCAGCACTAGCGACAACGGGACGGCCAGCAGATGCCCTGAATATCTCGAAATCCACAAGAAAGTGATGATCCCGAGCAGCCAGTACGACAAAACTGGAATGACGATCGTTGCTCGGACCAGGCCAATCCCAAGCTTGTAATGCAAAACATAGATGAGTTCATTAAAGATTGGCCGGATTGCGAAGCACGGCAGAAACTCTGCAAAGTGGTAAGCATTCGCGAACCGATCTTTTCGCGACGCAATCTGCGACACGGGACCCTGCCCATCTTGCCCCAACAAATGAGCCCGCGTTGCCTCCGGCACGGACCTGAGGACATCGGCGTAAACAGTGTCGTGAATCTCTCGAATGCTTGCTCCACGCATGGCCACCGCATTGCCCATGTACCCGAGCATGTCCATGTCATACAAGGAATATAGATAGGGCCTGAGTGACACAGCCGTGATCGCGAGCAGAAAAAACAGTGTGGCAGCGTAGCTGTATGGCTCTCGGGAAGGCCGCCGCTTTCGCAACTCCCAACCGGCTTTCTTAACCCGGAATGTTGTGATCAGGCGATGGCCAGGAGTTCGCACGCAACGAACGTACCAAGAAGCAGCATTGCCGAGGAGTGCCTAATATTGATCGTCTCCGTACGCTGAATCGGCGTGATCAGCAGGCTTACTTCAGTGCACGCACGCTGTAGTTCGCGGCGAAAACATCATTGCTACTTCGGATCGATTCTTCGAGCATCCAACCTGCAACATTGAACACGGGAATCAGCGTGTAACTCACGGCTGTCCGCACCACAGCGTACTTCGCGAACACGTGACAGCAGATAGTAACGGCACGGAAGAATCCCGCGATACTGCTACCCTCCGGAGTAACCTCGACCGCAGCGAAATCTGACAGCAACTCGCGGATAGCGCGGGGCAGAAATCGCCATCGGTCCTCATCCGCATCGCGGGGAAACACACTGGGAAGACTCAATAACAGCACACCTCCACGTTTAAGAATTCTATGAATCTCGGAGATCACACACGCTGGCTCAGGCGCGTACTCCAGCATCTGCGTGCACAGGACTAAATCGAACAGATCATTTGGGAAGGGTAGCTGCTGCGCTGCGGCTATGCAGTTCACCAGGGGCGTCGGCCGCAGATCAACCGCAAAATAAGAACTCTCTTGTGGAAGGAGCGCGCGGTAAGGCTGAATACGCCCACCGACATCCAGTATCAATGGGTCTTTCGGCAGGGAGTCCCTCAGCCACCTGCGAAACAACTCCCGGCGCTTACGCAGCACGAGCCAGTTCGGGTTTGTAATTGATGGGTAGAGTCGTTCCCTTTCGGCCTCTTTGACCTGCTCCAAAGTCTCTGTCATCTGGTCGGAAAAAATCCATAGAACCGGGCTCTAGAGGTAGCCGAGATCCTGCAGCCGTTTTTCGATCAGACGCTGTTCGGCTTGGTCCATCTGTGCAGCGTCATCTCGAAGAAGTTCCACCAGCACACGCGTGAGAAATCCCTCGAGGTTGTCGAACCGGCTTCCAAAGCGCTGTTCCACTCTCTCGCAGAGATTGCAAGGCAGCCGCAGTTCACGCATGTCATCCCGCCTCATGCCAGAGCACCGCCAAACGTCGTTCTTATCCTCCGCCATACCGCGCCTGCAATGAGCCGGTCATCTTCATCGAAACCAACTAGGACTGCAACTGCACTGAACCCCGCGTAGGCCACGAACACACCTGCAACAATTGCCATCCATTCCGGATGAAACGAATGAAGCATTTTCGCAATTGCCAGCAACAGCATTACCGCTGTTGCCACAGCGGGCATGAGCCGGAGATAACCTCGGTTGTGCGGCGACAAACCCAACTTCCGGCGCACACTCCGCAGATACCAAAAGTTGCTTACGACGTTCGTGACCGCAGCGGAAACTGACGCGCCGATAATGCCCCATTGCGGTATCAACACTGCGTTGAGCAGCACCATTACACATGCGACTACGATCTGAATCCTGATGAGCGTGCCCTGATGCCCGGACATCAGTAAGAGATACCCGACTGATCCCACAGCGCAGTTTACGAGCTGTCCCAACGTGCCGATCACGAGTATTGCCCAGCCTGCTTCGAAGTCACCCCCAAAAATGCGCATAATGGCTGGTGCGAATACGATCATGGCGGCAGCCAGAGGGAGCGTCAAACCCAGAATCCACTTGGTCAATGTTTGAAAAATTCGCCTGAGTAATTCGAGTTGCCCAGATGAATAAAGCTCAGCGATAACGGGCGAGAAAATCTGATTGACTGACTGAAGAACGATGGGGGTGAATGCAACTAACGCAGCGGCAACTGCATAGATACCCACTTCGCGCGCATTCAGGTAAATCCCGATGAGCACCTTGTCGGCTTGCGCCATCACAAACTCTAGAAACGCCACTCCCAGTGCGATACCCGAAAAGGCAATCACCTCTTGTTCTAATAATGGCAACTGTCCGGACACGGTTCTCGGTATGAACTTTCCAATTGAAACCAGCAACAGCAGCAGAACTACACACCCGCTGACAACCTGAGCAACAATGTAGCCCCTCAGGCGGAGTCCGCCTTGAACTAGAACAATAGTGAGGACTATCGTCAGTGGCCCCGCAACAAAGTTGGAAATGACGGTACGGCGCGCCACATCCTTAAACCCTGCCAGAACCTGCCCCAGGAACACATTCAGCGCACCGGATGCCATAATCACGGCAAACCAGGCAAGATATGGATTCAACGCGGACGTGTGGTAAACGTGAGAAGCGATCCAGGGCCCGGCCAGCACAACCAATGCTCCCAGCACGGCATTCGACACCAGCAGCAGAATCGTGCTGCGAACGAGAAATCCTCGAAGCAGGTCGGTTTTACCAAGTACCGTGTAGCTGGCAACGAACCGCACTGCGGATTGCGGCAATCCAAGAGCATTGAAAACTCCCAGGAATCCGACCAGCGTCATACCTAATGCATAGAGTCCCAGTGCTGTTGCGCCCAGCGCTCGCGCGAGATAAACCTTAAACAGATAACCACTCAGGGCTGTGAAGATCGTGCCGGCAAAATAGACTGCGGATTGCCGTGATATGTGCCCAATCTGCTGTTGGAATTGCCAACTCTCGGCGCAGACCGGCTTTGCCGCGCTCGGCAAGGTGATGCTCTCGATTGAAGCCGAAGCTGACATATTCTTATAAAAGTTAACCTGCCGCCACTGCGAGCTTTCGACCGTAAAGAATATTCCGCAGTGTTTCCCGATCGATCTCTCGCCGCTGCGGCCCGCGTCGCGCACGCTTATGCGATACAAGAAAATTCCGCACATCGTCCAGATCGTCGGCCGATTGCAACACTTCACCCACGCCAAACTTCGCGAACTGGTCGATGTACCCTGAATGCGGCGTTCCAAGCCATGCGCAGAAAAAAACCGGAATGCCGCGTGCGGCACAGTCCAGCGCAATCGTCGACTCCACGGTTAGGGCAATGTGCGTTCTCTGCCACAACTCTACGGGCACGGTCCCCGAGACTATCGTGACTTCATTTATGTGATCGCGCAGGTGCCGCCGCAAATATCTTGTGTGCGCCTTTCGGCTCTCGAAGGGATGCAGCTTCAACACCAGCTTTAACCCACAGCTCTGACTTAGCTTCCACAATCTGGGCAGCAGATCGCGATAGACTTCATCAACTCTCCAGCCATCAGTCTGATACGGCTCGGAGAAATACGTCAGGCAGGGCTCAACAGACGATTGACCGATTTTTGCATTCTCAATGTAGCGCGCGTTTCCCTCAATCATTGTCCTCGGCGATAAACGGCACATCCGGGACAGGTATTCGCGCTCCATCGCATCTTTCACCAGGTAACTATCAGCATGATTCTTCTTCAATGCCATCCGGTAATCGAGCGCGCCATGATGGCAGGCCACAGTCGGGATGCCCCTATGCTTCGCCAGAATGATCGGAATTCTTGTGTGTGGATTCGTATCGTCCGCCGACAGGCACGCAACCACATTCTCAGAGTCGAATACCAGGTTCCATCCATTTCGCAACGCGATTCCCCAGCGCAGTAGTGAAGGAATTCGAGAGAAAACTCCCGCTGCATTAGTTAGTCGAAACTCTGAAGCAATCGAAACCAGATGACTTCTCAGAATCGTCCAGCGTTTGTGCAAAGAGTTGAATCCGTTGTCGTTCATCGCGGTGCAGTAACGATCGAACGAGACCATTTCAACATTCGCCGGCGTATTCCTGAGCTTGCCGCTGCTCCTCGAATAAACCAGCAGAAATTTCTGATCCGGCAGCAGCGAGGCATAGCCTGCCGCCGTGCGCGAGACGTTTATGTACGCCGAAGGCAGCAACACTACTGGAGTTCTGGAGCTTCTTCTACGCTTCGCAATACGACGTCTGAACCGGTGTTGACCATCAAACTTATCTTCGATCACCTGCGAAATCTGACGAACATTCAACTGGCCAAGAACCTCATGGTAGTGTCGTATCCTCTGAAATACCGCGAGACTCCCAAGTACTTTCAGTTCGCCCCCTGTCAGCGCGTGCAATCCCCCAACCCAACCATCATTGCGGCTCGAGGACAGCTTGCAATCCGTCAACTCCTTCGCGAGCCGTTCCATCATCAACGTTTTCAGGAGATCAGGTTCAATCAGCAGAGAGAGCACGTCCCACCAGTCGACGCCCCACTCATCTACGATGTACCCCATTCCGAGGCGCAACAGATCCCTGATGCGATAAACGTCCTCGAAGCCGTCGGCAAAATCAAACAAGCTGATTACTCGACAGCCCGCTTGCTGACTCCATCTCTCATACGTGGATAAAGGAGCACGCGCAAAATCGACGATCAAGTCGTATTGTCCGCGCAAATCCGAACCAGGCAGGCCATCCTCGGGATGAAGCAGCAGAACCTTCATTTATTGGCGACCAGATCCCAACTGAGCGGCGTGCCGCCTTCTATGTCCCGGGAAGCGTGTTTCCCCAGAACCTCCCCAAGATGGCGCGTATGCAACCCATGCGCAGGACGGATCGAGCGCACATTTCCTTCATCGAAAACCTGCCCCTGCTTCAGATCCTCAACAACAAACAGCGATCTGCGGAAAATGCGGCATTTCGACTCATTCACTCCTGGCCCGAACTGCACTTTGCCAAGCGCCCGCTCGGTGCTGCGCACGGCTTCTACCATTTGCCTGAATTCCTGTGGCTCGAGTGAGAATTCGCTGTCGGGACCCTTGATCGACCGAGATAGTGTGATGTGCTTCTCGATAATGCTCGCGCCCAGAGCAACCGCCGCTATTGGGGCCGTAATCCCGATCATGTGGTCGGACAAGCCAACCGGTACTTGAAACCTGCGCGCGAGTTCCGGCAGTGTACGCAGATTCATTTCATCTGCCGGAGCCGGATACGCACTGGTGCATTTCAATAATGCGATCTGAGTGGCGCCGGCTCCGCGCGCCGTAGTCAGCGCTTCCTGAATTTCCTCGAAGGTTGCCATTCCGGTTGAAATGATGAGCGGTTTTCCCGTCTGCGCGATTCTCTTGATCAGCGGGAGATCGACTATTTCAAACGAAGCGATCTTGTATGCCGTGACTTCCATCCGCTCAAGAAAATCCACTGCACTGCCATCAAACGGAGAAGAAAACAGTTCCAGCCCGGCTTCGTTGGCCACCTGCTTGAGTTTCGGCTGCCACTCCCATGGCATGTACGCTTCACTGTACAGTTCGTGTAACGTGCGCCCATCCCAGAGCGTCCCCCCGTTAATGCGCAATAGATCGCTATCGCCACGGATCGTCATCGTGTCCGGCGTATAGGTCTGCAGCTTCACGGCGTCCGCTCCTGCCTTCCTCGCGGCGTGGATGATTTCAACCGCCTGCTCGAACTTCTGGCCATGATTCGCGGAAATTTCCGCAACGATGTAGACACTGTGTCCGGGGCCCACCGGCCGGGAGCCGATTTGAATGGTCTCCATTATTGGAAAGCCTTCTTCAGGACGAAGTGTGCCGCGTGCTGTCCCGCGACTGTACTGTCCGCCTGACGCTCGAAACCTTCACCCGCAAAAAGCCGCAGAGAGCGTTCGTTAACAGGTTTCACATAGGCATTTACCTCAGTTGCTCTTGAGCTGACAAACAGTTCCTGCGTGGCCATCCTGAGCACTTCCTTGCCCAACCCATTGCTCCGGAACAGCGGCGCCATATTGATCGAGACCACGGCGCGACATTTGTTCAGTTCATAACGAACGTGACCCACTGGTACGTCGTCAGTATTGGTCACCATGAACAAAATGTAATTTGGATCATCTATTTTGGAGTCGAGCCACCTGACGTGCTGATCCCAGGTAATTTGTTGCGATTGGAAAGAATACTTGCGGGATTCCTGATCGTTTGCCCATTCCCAGAGCACTCGACAGTCCTCCCGCACGACGCGCCGGAGATGTAGAGAATCATTACGCATCGCTGAAACCACCCTTGATGCGCCACGCCCATCCACAAGCTCACAGCCCCGCTGCGACATTGCGGCCCGGAGATCGGTCGTCAGGAGCAATTGTTCCAGTCTTGCGGCAAGCTGTTCAGTAACAATTTCTTGTCCAGATCCGGGGTGAATGGCAACACTTTTCTTGTCGAGATCCTCCGCAATCGGTTTTTGATTTTCTGCAATGTCGATCAGAATGGCCGGCAGCCCAAGGAGACATATCTCCCAGCAAGTTGAGCCCGCGCCGGAAACCGCTACATCCGCCCAGGCCATCAAGTCCGAAATATTTGAAGAGTCTATGTGGAGTTCGATGTGCGAAGTTTGTGAGACCAGGCTCTCTAATTGCGCAATATGTGGATTGCCGCCACCCGCCACAACCCGTGCCTCAAACTCTATCTTCAGCAGGCCGAGCGCACGAATCACGAGCGAAGTGATGTTCTTCGGATCGCTGCCTCCCATCGTGACCAGCACCTTGCGCCCGATTGGAGCGACATCACGCTTCCACTTCTCCCAGCTTCTGAATTCCCGTCGCAACAGCGCGTATCGCGGTCCGAGCAGCAATTGTGTGTACGGTTCGTGTTTCGCGTACATACCGTCGCAAGCATGTGAGTTCTGATTCACCACGATATCTGCAACGCAATGTGCCGCATTGGCTTGATCAGCGATTAACAGCAGCTTCAGTCCGGCGTCTCGCAAACGTTTGTGATACTCAACGTCGAAGTGATATCCGTCCACCGCGATCCATCCGGCGTTTCTTTCGCGTGACAGGCCGATGATTTGACGCGCATCTCCAGGACCGCCGGCTGTTCCAGTAACCGTATAAGTCTCGAATCCCTCGGCACGCAATCGCTGAAGCACTGCAGTTGTCGACACCGCCATCGCAAAAATGCACTCGCCGCCGCGGTCATGCCATGCTTGCGCCAAGGCCAGGCAACGCATGACGTGCCCCGAACCAATCGCAACGCTCGCGTCCGTGCGGATAATCAGCCTCATCGCACCCGGAAAATCGGCTGGCTCATAGCCCCTTCCAAGAACCGCGCTGGACTTGCATCCTCTGACCAGTCGGCCAATGTCTTGATCACCGACGCATAGATGTGCAATGTCCTGTCGATGATCGCATTGTCATGCGCCGCAGTCAGATTGTGAGTTGCAAGCAGCAACACGCCTCGCTTTACCGCTTCCTGCTGAAATAAATTCTTGAGCAAAAGACTCTCGCCGCCATCCTCCGCATAAAACTTCAACAAAGACCATTGTGGCCGCCCAACGCACTCCAACCGCTTCTCCAGTCCTGCTTCCTTCGCCAGGACATTGGTTCCGTCCTGCAGCACGCGCCCGCTGGCTTCGATCCTGGCCAGAGCGTCCGTGTTCTCCAGGATATCGAGTACCTTCATCGCCGCCGCCATCGCGGAGGTCTCACCCGCGAACGTAAAGCTGAAGAAGATTTCTTCCATCGTCCGCATTACATCGGCGCGTCCAACTACGCAGGAAATTGGAAAGCCATTGCCCATGGCCTTTCCGAAGCAAGCCAGGTCCGGTATCACCCCGAAGAGTTTCTGCGCGCCGCCCAGACCGAAGTGAAAGCCGCTGCAGATTTCATCGAAGATCAGAAGAGCGCCGTGCTTGTGCGCAAGATCCTTCACGCCCTGCAGGAATCCGGGAGCGGGTTCCTGAAAATTGAACGGCTCCATGATCACGGCTGCAAATTCGCCGTTGTAAGTTGTAAGCACGACTTCCAGCGAGCCAAGGTCGTTATAGCGGAAGGAATGCGTCAGGCCCCGCACCGCAGCCGGAACTCCGAGATGGCGGGAGGTGCTGCCGATATACCAATCCTGCCAGCCGTGATATCCACAGCACGCGATCCTCTCGCGGCCAGTGTGAGCGCGCGCGGCGCGCACTGCGCCAGACGTCACGTCAGAGCCATTCTTTCCAAACCGCACCATCTCTGCACAGGGAATGATTTCGACAAGCCGCTCTGCTAATTCGACCTCGATCGGGTGCGCCAGGGAAAAACTATGGCCTTCGGCAATCTGTTCTGCGACCGCCCGGTTCACTTCTTCGTCCGCATAACCAAGGATATTGGGCAACAAGCCCTGCACGTAATCGATGTACTCGTTGCCATCCACGTCCCAGACGCGTGCACCCTTGCCTCGTGCCAGGAAAATCGGCGCCACACCCTGAACGTACTGTGTATGTGCTTTGCTGAAGGTCTGAGCGCCGCCGGGAATTACTTTCTGTGAGCGCGCCAGCCATGCCAGCGATTGCGTAATCGGCAGCTTCGGTGCCGAGCCCGCAACCGCTTCACGACATAGTCCGCGATAGTATCCCTCGTTGCAGATAATTTTTCCCCGCACGGCGGCGATTGCCGGCTTTCTTTCCAGCAACCGGACTACATCTCGAAATCCGAACGAACCATTTCCCGTAAATTCGGAATAAATTTTTCGTACAAAATCCAGATCGGAAGGATAGTCAACCGTCCAACGCTGGCGCTGAAGCGGGACGGTCGATTCACACTCCACGTTGGCCGTGCGAAATATTGCCTTACGCAAATAGGGCGTCACATGTTCCCGCTCCGAAACTAGCGTGGCCTGTTGCCATGCCTCTTCCAGCGCCCGGAATGAAAACACTTCCGTATCCAGTCCGTCAGGATAGCTGTACCTGAGTGTGTTCGAAACGTAATCGCAATCGCCTTCTTGAAAACGCTCCACAACTTTGTCGATCACTTCAGGGTCAATCAACGGACAATCCGCCGTGACTCGCACTACCGCGTCGGCAGAATGTGCCTTTGCAGCCCAATAAAATCGATCGAGCACATCCTCTGCGTTGCCGCGATAGCAAGCCACATCCATTTCCTGGCACGCAGACGCGATCGCATCGTCACATGCACATGCCGTAGTTGCTACGACAGTCCTGTCTATCAGCTTCGCCTTACGCACCCGTTCCACCACACGCGAAAGCATCGGCCGGCCACACACATCCGCCAGAGTTTTTCCCGGAAAGCGCGTCGAGCCCATTCGCGCTTGAATTACTGCGAGATTCATGCTGGAACGGCCCTGGCTGTCGAAATAACTACGCCAGTGCGCGGCAGAATCTTTGGCGCTAAACACAACTTCCATCAGCTCCACAGCCTCGCTAATATCCAACGTCGTTCGACGCCGGCCTTTGACACAATCCAGAAAATGCTGCATTTCATCCATGTACATCTGATTGATTTTCCAGCTTTCAGGCAGAGCAAAGGAAACCCAATGTCCTGCCATGCCGTCGAACCACCGAACTTCTGGACGGTTGAAATCCCAAAAAACCGAGCCCGATTCGCCCACAATCTGGCAGCCCCGCTCATAACTTCTCTGCACATAATCAAGATGAATTTCCGAGATCGCTCCGCTAACATGCCGAAACATCATTGCGACCACGTCTTCCGTATCGATTTCCAGCGAGCTCAAGTGCCCTGCCATGCAGCTCACTTGCTCAACTTCCCCCAAATACCAGCGCGCCAGATCGATTTCGTGAATACAATCCAGAATGCATCCCCCGCCGGTTTCCTTCTTGGCGGCATAGTTCTCGCGGTAATCTGTGCCGGGACGCCATCCCGGCAAGTAGGAACCGACATGGACTCTCGCAAAAAGAATCCTTCCTAAACAATTGTGCTGAAGGAGTTCCTTAATTTTCCCCGGCCCTGGATGAAACCTCATGTTGCAGCCGACGAGCGAAACCACGTTCCTTTTTTCTGCCAGCTCCGCCAGTTCCGGCAAGCCGCTGCGCACGTTCGAGAGTGGTTTTTCCACGAAAACGTCGAGCCCGTGGCGGACTACCTTGAGCGCATGCTGCAGGTGTAGATGTGTTGGACTGGCAATCACCGCGAAATCGGCGGGCCAGTCCAATCCCTCATCAAGCGAAGCGAACGCCGGGATCCCCAGTCGATTGCTTAAAGCCTCGCGACGAGTTGCGATCGGCTCGACAACCGCCGCTGCGAGACCCATCGAAGTCAAATTCTGAAGATGACGTTCCCCAATCGAACCGGCCCCAATAACCAGCGCCTTCATTTCGGTTTTCCCATCTGTCGTCTCTCATACTCGGAGCGCAGCAACCCCATCCAGAGGCGATCTTTGTACTCCCCGTCTTGAAACAGATCCTGGCGCAGGCGGCCTTCCACCTTGAACCCTAGTTTTTGGTAACAACGAACTCCGGCCTCGTGCTCGGCAAAAACCCCGAGGTCTATACGATTCAGGTTGAGGCGATCGAACCCATACTCCACCATGAGGCGCGTAGCCTCTCTTCCCACCCCTCGCCCCCGAAACCTCTTTTCACCGATCATGATTCCAAAAATTGCGCTGCGATGAACCCACTGAATCGGTCCCAGCTTCATGTTACCGATATGTTCACCGGATCCCTTATCGATCACCGCCATCAAAACATCGCTGCGGGATACGGCAATCCGTTGATAGAAACTCTCGAGATCCCGCATGGTCGATGGAAAGATTCCACTCTCCATGTAGCGCGTGGCCTCGGGATCGTTCAACCAACCCAGGTATCTTTCGGTCAGGTCCTCAGCCCTGAAGGCGCGGAGGTAAACCTGCGAGCCGGCGATAAATTCACCGCTCGACAATCGTGGCCTTACTGGGAGTACGCTGAGCATACTTTTTCCACTGCACTGATGACGTCGCCCACGTCCTCATCAGTCATCCCGTGAAACATTGGCAGACTGATGAGGTGCTCGTAAGCATTCTCGGCAACCGGATACTCGCCGCCTCTGTAACCGAACCGGCCGCGGTAATAAGGCTGGAGATGAACCGGGATGTAGTGAACATTCACACCAATGTTCTCTGCGCGCAGCGCCCGAAAAATTTGCTCCCGCGTCGCCGGCAGCCGTCCCAGATTCAGACGTATGGGATACAAGTGCCATGCGGGATCAACATCAGCACGCACACAAGGGAGAAGAAGTTCAGGCATGCCCTGCAATGCCGCCGCATATTGAGCGGCAATTTCTCTGCGGCGGGCCAGATTCGCTTCAATCTTCGTCAGCTGGGAGATTCCGAGAGCACAGGCAATATCCGTCAGCCGGTAGTTGAATCCGAGCATGACCATCTCGTACTGCCAGCCACGGCGCTCCCGAGCTTCGCTGCTGATCCCGTGATTGCGAAACTGGCGCAGCATCTGCGCCCAGCCAGCATCGTCAGTGGTGACCATGCCACCTTCGCCGGTGCTCAGATGTTTGACGGGATGAAAGCTGAACACGGTCAAGTGCGCGAGACTGCCAACTCGGCGTCCGCGATACTCCGCGCCCAGCGCGTGACATGCATCTTCAATAACCACCAACCCACGAGACTCAGCTATTCGAACGATGGCCTCGAAATCGGCAGGATGACCGGCATAATCCACAGCGAGAATCGCCCTGGCCTTGTTAGAGATCCTGCACTCCAGTTGCTCCGGATCCAGGTTCAACGTATCCGCGCACACGTCCACGAAGACAGGCGTTGCCCGCTGATACAAAACGCAATTCGCAGTCGCCACGAAAGTCAGCGGCGAAGTGAGAGCCTCGTCGCCCACTCTGAGGCCGGCCACGAATGCCGCCCCATGCAGGGCTGCCGTTCCAGAACTGAAGCTCACCGCGTACCTCGCGCCTACCCATTCCGCAAACGCCTCTTCGAACTCGGCGACATTCGGACCCGTAGTCAGCCAGTCAGAGCGCAGCGTCTCTACAACTGCCTGAATATCATCTTCGTCAATGGACTGACGCCCATATGGCAACAAAGTCCTGCGCACCGGCACTCCACCATCGATCGCCAGAACTCCCCGATTTATCGCAGTTGTTGCCATGAAATTCGATCAGGCTCCAGCGCATCAGCGTTCGGCCAAACAAAATCCTCGCCTTTCCCCTGCATGGATCCCACCAACTCCTGCAGCTCTTCCGCAGTAAGCCACCGCGGATTCGTGTCACTGGCGTAACGAAAACCATCGGGCAATGCCCGCGCACTTTTCCAGTTTTCCTTGCGCCACCAGGAATGCGCCGGCTGGATCACATACATATCCGCAAGTTCCAGCGTGTTACGCGCTTCATCCTCCGAAACCAACACCTCATGAAGCTTTTCTCCGGCACGAATACCTACGTATTCAACATCGCATCCCGGAGCAAGCGCCGCCGCCATTTCGGCGAGTTTCATGCTCGGGATCTTGGGAACAAAGATCTCTCCGCCGTGCATTTGCGCGATGCACCGCAGCACAAATCGCACTCCATGCTCCAGCGTGAGCCAGAAACGCGTCATCCTGGGGTCGGTCACAGTAATCTTGCCGCGCTTTTTCTGTTCCAGAAAAACGGGAATCACGCTGCCGCGGCTCGCGACAACGTTTCCATACCGCGCGCAACTGAAGCGCGTTTCCTGAGCGCCGACATAGGCATTTGCCTGCACGAACATCTTCTCCGCGCAGAGTTTTGTCGCGCCGTAAAGATTGATGGGGTTCACAGCCTTATCAGTACTAAGCGCCAGAATCCGCCGTACACCTTGATTGATCGAGGCATCGATAACGTTGCGCCCGCCGATGATGTTTGTCTGGATCGCCTCGAATGGGTTGTATTCACAGGCAGGAACCTGCTTGAGCGCGGCCGCATGAATCACAACTGTTACACCTGATAGCGCCCGCTCCAGACGCTGCAAGTCGCGCACATCCCCGATGAAGTAGCGCAGCGACGGATGATCAAAGCCCGCCGCTCGCATGTCGTGCTGCTTGAGTTCATCCCGACTGAAGACGATCAGTTTGCGCGGATGATATTCCCGCAGCATGATCTCGACGAACTTCCTGCCGAAGGAACCGGTGCCGCCCGTCACGAGCACCACCTGCTCCGCCCAGTTCATCGTTTGCATGGCTGAATTTTGCCGGATTATAGCCGCGCGAAATACAAATCATTCCGCAATGAACCAAGTTCGTACTCCTGGAACCAGCCGAATTAAGATCGCCGAACTTCTACCGCAGATAGAATATGCACAGTTTTTAGGGCAAGCACGAAACGGCAGCGAATTTATTAGTCATCCTGAGTGCGAAGGAGTCCATGCATTTCCGTGCCTTCGTGGTCGCCTCAGCGCACGCGTGCAAGGAGTGTAGGTGTACTCAGGAACTTTGATGCCGGCGAACGCTCAGGGCCTCCGCGAATCCCCAGATCCTTTGCCGGTGGAAGTGAACCGCACCACGCAACACTACGCCTATCCTGTGCTCCCATCGCAGGACTCAGTACTGCGCGAATATCTCCGGGTCCTGATCAAACGCAAATGGATCGTGATCAGCAGCGTCACAGTCATCTTCGGCGTCGTAGCAATAGCGACTTTGAAAAGCATTCCAATCTACGACGCATCTGGCAGCATTGCGATCAACAAATCCGACCCGGCCTTGTTAAATATAAAAGATTCCGCGAACGCTCCTATCGAGTACTACGATCCCGCCGACCTGGACACGGAAGTCAGGATTCTTAAAAGCGATCTGCTGGCGCTGCAGGTAATCAGACAACTGAATCTCGATAAGCGCCCGGAGTTCGGCGGTAAAGGCGAAAGCTCCGGCAATTCACTCGCACTGACCACCGACGCACTCCAGCCGGACTCCGAACAAACCACAGCTCTTCTTTCCGCTTTCAAGGGAAATCTCAGAGTCGCCCTGCAACCTGATTCCCGGGTGGTAGACATCCATTTTCGCAGCCCCGACCGCCAACTTGCCGCACACGTGGTCAATGCGCTCACCAGCACCTACATCGAACAAAACTTCAAGACCCGCTTCGAATCCACGATGCAGGCTTCCGACTGGCTTTCGAAACAGCTGGTCGATTTGCAACTCAAGGTCGAAACCTCACAGGAGAAGCTGGTCAAGTATCAGAAGGAACACGGAATTCTCGGCATCGACGAGAAGCAGAACATCATCACTTCGAAGCTCGACGAACTGAACAAAGAGCTGACCGCCGCCGAATCGGACCGCATGCAAAAAGAATCGGTGTACCGGTTGGTGCAGTCCGGCGATCCTGATACCGCGGCGTCGGCCGCACTCAGTGCTGCGGGTACAGCGGGAACCAACTCGTCGACTTCAGGGTTACTGGAGAAACTGCGCGAACAGCAAGCGGACATCAGAATTCAGACAGCCCAACTCAGCACGCAGTTCGGCCCTTCTTATCCACGGCTGGCACAGCTGAATAATCAACTGAAGGAAGTGGAAGCGCAAACCCAGGTAGAAATGAAAAAGATTACCTCGCGCGTGCGCAGCGATTACCTGGCCTCATTGCAGCGGGAGAATATGCTTCGTGATGCCCTCGATCGGCAAAAACAGCAGGCAAACCGGCTGAATGAAAGCGCGATAGACTACAGTCTCCTCAAGCGCGACGTCGAAACCAACCGCACACTCTACGAAGGCTTGCTGGAAAAACTGAAAGAAGCCGGCGTCACCGCCGGACTGCGCTCTAACAACATCCGCAATGTTGATATTGCCCGCGCTCCCAGGTCGCCTGCGGAGCCCAACGTCCCTCGCAATCTTTCTTTCGCCCTTGCGCTCGGAATCACCACCGGCATCGGTCTGGCGTTCCTGCTCGAAGGCATCGACAACACTGTGCGGACGCCCGAGCAGGCAGAAGCCATTTCCGGCCTGCCATCGCTCGGCATGATCCCTCTCGGATCAAAGAGCAGTTCCGACTCGAAAAGCAAGCGGCTTTCCTTGGCCTCTTCCCGCGAAGTGGTGGAGTTGGTCACCCAATCACGCCCTCAGTCGCAGATGGCCGAATCCTATCGCGCCTTGCGCACCTCCTTATTACTGACTTCTCTAGGCGCACCGCCCAAAATCATTTTGATCACCAGCGCACTCCCTCAGGAGGGCAAAACCACCACCAGCATCAACACCGCAGTTGTCCTGGCGCAGAAGGGCACACGCGTGTTGCTGATCGATGCCGATCTTCGCCGTCCCAGTATTCACAAGACCCTCGGCATGGGCCCCAAAATCGGTTTAAGCAACGTGCTGACTGGAAACGCGCCCCTTCAGCAGGCAATCGTCCGCTCTAACGTTCTGCCCAGCCTGTTCGTGCTTCCTGCAGGCCCACCGCCGCCCAATCCTGCGGAGCTTGTGGCTTCTTCCAATATGCGCGACGTCCTCGCCGAGCTGCGCGATCAATACGATCACATCATCGTGGATACACCACCGACACTCTCGGTCACCGACGCCGTAGTGATGTCCACTCGCGCCGATACAGTCGTTCTCGTGATTCGCTCGGGGCAAACCACAAAACAGGCTCTCCGCCGCTCGCGCGACATCCTGATGCAAGTGAACTCGCGCATTTCAGGCGTCCTGCTGAACGCAGTCGATCTCAATTCGCCGGATTACTACTACTACTACGAATATCAAGGGAAATACGGCCAGCGTTATTACCAGGAAGATGAAGTAAAGGATCTGGAGGAATCCGGCGCACAGGTCACACAGACCAGTGCGTAACCCCATTCATGTCAGGAGAGCAGGCTGGCATACGCATCGCGCTGCAAAACCGAGTCAGAAGATTATGCTTCCTGATCCCATGCCTGCTCCTGACGTCGGCATATTTAGGGCTTGTCACAAAGCAGTCTGTGGCAGCGTACTTCGCTAAATCATCTGATCCGTCCGATCTCCAACGCGCGGTTCGCCTGGAACCGGGCAATGCTGAATACCACGACAAGCTGGGACAATACCTCTCGCTTATCCAAAATTCTCCCGAGCTGGCATTGCCTTCCTATCGAGCCGCGGTCGCTCTCAATCCCCATCAGGCACACTACTGGTTCGATCTCGCCAACGACTACCAGTCGTTAGAAGATACAGAACGTCAGACTGAGGCCATGCAGCGCGCGATCTCAGCAGATCCCACCACCCCTGAACTCGCCTGGGAGGCCGCCAATCAGTACTTAGTTCAGGGAAACACGCAAAAAGCATTGCACGAATTTCGTGTCGTCATTGAAAACGATCCCTATCTTCCGGCCTCTGCTCTGCAGATGTGCTGGAGAGTCCAGCCTGATGTCGACCTTTTGCTGCGCGACGTCGTGCCGCCCACAGTCATTGCTTATTCGAGCTTTCTGGAGCTGCTAACCACGAAGGGAGAAAACGCCGCTGCCGCGAAAGTGTGGTCCAGAATTGTCGAGTTGCGGCAACCCTTTCCCGCGAGTCGCGTCTTCGAATACATCCGCTATTTGATCGGGCAACGCGAGGTCCATCAGGCTCAGCTTGTATGGCAACAAGCCGCGGCTATCAGTGGACTCGCGTCCTATCAACCTTCTGCAGAAAATCTTGTCGTCAACGGCGATTTCAGTCTTGAGGTTCTCAACGGCGGGTTCGACTGGCTTTATTCGCAGCCCAAAGGAGTCGCCCTGGCTCTCGATCCCACGCAAACCCACTACGGCAGCCGGTCCTTGTTGATTGTGTTCGAAGGCCCAGGAGTCTCTGAGAGCGGCATCCGCCAGCTCATTCCCGTGCAGCCCAGCTCTGCCTACGACTTCTCCGCGTCCTTCAAAGCTGAAGATATCCAGGGCGCGGGCGGCCCCCAGTTCACTATTCAGGACGCATACAGTGAGCACACGTTCTACGCCAGCGATGATCTGAAAGATGCCGATTTCTGGAAGCCCGTGGACGGCAATTTCGCGACTGGCCCCGAAACAAAGTTGCTGGCCTTGCGTATCCTGCGGGTTCCGGCGGCCAGCGCGATTCGCGGCAAACTGTGGATCAGCAGTATCCGTCTTGCTCCACACAAGCAGCAGGGTAATGGTTCATGACTGCACCATTGACGTCGCCGATCGCATCTCAAATCCCGAGCCCCCCTGGAGCTGGCTTGGCGGTGCAGCCGCTTCCATTCCCCTCGCGCTTGGAATCCATCCTCCTGTACGGAACCTTCAGCCTGCTCATGTTTGGCCCTCTCGCCTTCGGCGCGGTCGAATGGTGGTCCCTTTTTATTATGGAAGCCGGGCCCGCCCTGCTCCTACTCCTCTGGTGCGTTCGACAATTCCTCTCGAAAGAATTGCAGCTCGCCAATCATCCGTTGTTTCCGCCGATGTTGGTTTTCGCCGCGCTCATTGGAGTTCAAATTGCCGCCGGCCGTTCGGCCTATCGCTACTCAACTGTGTCACAGGGTCTGCTGTACTGTGCCTACGGCATCTTCTGCTTTCTTATCAACCAAAATTTGCGCCGAACACGGCAAGTGAGGACGCTTGCCATCATCCTTTCCGTCTACGGA
The DNA here is from genome assembly GCA_003224905.1 of Acidobacteriota bacterium. Classification (GTDB taxonomy): domain Bacteria; phylum Acidobacteriota; class Terriglobia; order Terriglobales; family Acidobacteriaceae; genus QIAA01. The sequence goes on along the minus strand of QIAA01000173.1, from coordinate 13,090 downwards.
TTCGTAGTAGCCGCTTTTGCCCTCATTCAGAGCATTTCGTCAAATGGCAAACTTTACTGGCTCCGAATCCCGCAACAGGGCGGTTGGATCTATGGTCCCTACGTGAACCACAATCACTATGCGGGTCTGATGGAGATGCTCGTACCTATCCCGCTAGTGTTCTGCCTCACCCGCTTCGCGCGCGGTCCCCGAAAAACCATGGCCGCCGTTTCAGCGGCGCTCATGGCGAGCACAATCTTCCTCTCCGGATCGCGCGGCGGCATGGTGGCATTCTCTGTTCAGATGGCAATCCTGGCATCACTGTTAACTGTCAAGCACACCCATCGCAGAACCATGATCGGCCTTGCCCTGTTCTTGATGACTGTTGTCGGCCTCCTCGCCTGGGTAGGCGGTGCCGAACTGACTCATCGCCTCGCGACTGTTGATACAGAAACCCGCACAGAACTATCCGGCGGCACGAGGATGTCTATCAATCGTGATGGTCTCAACATGTTCGCCCACCGGCCTATGCTGGGCTGGGGCCTCGCTGTATTCCCCGATGTCTTCCCCGAATTTCGTACCTTCTCCACGAATTTCTTCATCAACCACGCTCACAACGACTATCTGCAGTTGCTTACCGAAATGGGCGCTCTCGGCTTCGTCACCATGCTCTGGTTTGTCGTAACTGTTTACAGACAATCTGTGGCCAAGATCCGAAACTGGACCGAACGCCCAAATGGTGCAGTCGCGGTTGCCACGCTGCTGGGGGTCAGCGGAATTCTGGTGCACAGTTTTGTCGATTCCAATCTGCAAATTCCGGCCAACGCCGCGCTCTTTTACGTGCTCTGTACATTGGGCGCAATGGAAGCGCACTTCGGCAATCCTCGCCGCACCTCGAGGCACAATTCCTCAGACTTGTCCTCCTGATGCCAAGCGCAGCGAGGCAGAAGGATCTAGAGCTGGTTTCATAAATGCGTGAGCGCAATCAACAAGCACGCGCAGTACACAAAGCCCAAATACACGGTGAGAATGCGGTCGTACCGCACGTACACGCGACGGAAGTTCTGTACCCAAGCGATCGAGCGCTCGATTTTCCAGCGTTTGCGGTAGCGCCGCAGCTTGCGTTTGTCTTCGTACTGCCGCAGCACGCTATTGCAGCGGTAGGGGCAATCAGGTCGAGCCGCGACGACGGAGTCGCAGCCGCATCGGGTCGCTGTCGTAGCCCCGATCCGCGACCACGCGACGTGGTTGGCTGCGCGGACGCCCGCGACCGGCACGGGCACACGGATCGTAGTCCGGGCCGGCTCGGCCCCGCGATGTTCCGACGGCTGGGCCGAAGTCCCATATACGCCCAGCGGGGTGCCGTGCCGCTCTACGATCAGAACCAGCTTCATCCCTTTTCCGCGCAGGGTTTGGCCGACTGCTTCGCCCCTATTTTGGCCTGCAGGAACGTGGCGTCCAGAAAGGCCTCGTCCCAGTCGAGGTGTCCCCGCTGGTCCAGTTGGCGCAGCAGTTGCCGCCAGGCTTTTTCCCAAACCTCCAGCTCCTGCCAACGCCGCAAGCGCCGCCAGCAGGTCACGCCGCTGGGATACGGCACCGGCATGTCGCGCCAGCGTGCACCCGAACGCAGCAACCACAGAATGCCCTCCACACAGGCCCGATTCGCCGCCCACGGACGGCCACGACCATCGCGCCGCCGCCGTGGCGCGGGAAAAAATCTCTCGATGCGCTTCCAGTCGCTGGTGCGTAAGCTCATGCCCGCAGTAAGCATCCATGCGGCTTTACTACGTAAGTGCCTCGGTAGAGGCAGAACCTATTTATGAAACCAGGTCTAGATCCTTCGAGGCCTGAACGGCCGGTCAGGATGACATCGCAAAAGTTCCAAGAGGTGTGCACGACCGAGCGCTACATCAAGATTTCATCGGCGCGGCGCATGATGGGATGTTGCATTTCCTGGAGGTCGTTTTTCACACGGTTCAATCCGTATACGCACTGTTCGAAATGGTGCGAGAGGCTGGCAAAGAGCGGCGCTACCTTGGCATATTCGAAATGCTCGAACTTTGAGACGATGAAATAGCTTTCTTTCCCCGCTTTCATCCAGTCCACAAAACCTTCCAGGCGATTCCGGCGCAAGCGGAAGTGATTGATGCTTTCGGGGAACATGCCAGTAAAGAAGAGCGTGTAGTCTCCGATGTGCTTGCGCACCTGGCGCTCGCGATCAAAGGAGGGAGCCGGCCCGAACACTGGGTTCGATTCGACAAGCATCTCCCCTACGTCTGCAAGCGGCGCTCCGGCGGCATTGCGGATCTTGAAAAGTTGCTCTGCGTCGCAGAATTCAGACAGAAGGTGAGCGACGTAGCCGACGATCTGAGGATCGCGGATGCCGATTTCCTCGGCGTAGTGCCGACCGACGAGTTCAACGAAAAGTTTCTGCAGCGGATGCGATTCTGGAATCATCCAGGGCTCCTTTGACTCCGCGGCCCGCACGGAATCCCACTGCTTGACGCGATTAAATACATTACTTGATCAGCGAACGCAAGTGACTTTTGTAAGTCGCGCAAGCTGTCCTTCTACTTAGAAGATCAAATGATGGGGAAGGTTTCTCTTCCGAGTCATTGGCACACGAGCAGCATGACTGCTAAGGTACAGTCTTCTGCTCAGTTTAGAATCACCGACAACGTAGGGAATTTCATGGAGCGACAGAACATTTCCAGTGGTGCACCTTGGGAGCCGGTCGTTGGTTACTCGCGGGCTGTCAGAATTGGTTGTCATGTCTATGTAGCAGGAACAACGGCTACCGGGCCGAACGGCAAACTTGTGGGTATTGGGGACGCCTATGCCCAGACGGTCCAGACACTCAAGAACATCGAAACCGCTCTGGGCAAGGCTGGCGCGAGCCTGAAAGATGTGGTGCGCACGCGCATGTTCGTAACCAACATTTCCGAGTGGGAGAAGATTGGTCGCGCACATGGGGAGTTCTTTGCGGAGATTCGCCCAGCGACGTCGATGGTGCAGGTGAGCGCTCTGATCTCGCCCGAGATGCTGGTTGAGATTGAGGCGGAGGCGGTGGTTGGGGAAGAATGATTCGTGCCAACTTCCGATGCCCACGCATTACTTTTGGCACAGCTTTGGGCCACGGTTTAAATTTGTATTGGGAGATTAATGACCAGGAAAAGCAAGAGCAGATCCAGGCGCGTTGTGCAAGCGAGTGGTAATCACAACCGCGCCGCCAAGGATCCCAAGAAGCCAAATACGAGCAACGACGGATCACAACGCACCTATACGATACTCGATTACCGCCTGGAAAAATCCAGTTTTACCGTTCGTCAGAACCGGAAAGGTGACGAGCTCTGCTACGAGATCGACGGCGATTTTTCTGCTCCGGTTCCACCCATCCGGGACTCGCAGTACCTTACGAAACAGCAGTCCATTGAGATCTACCGGTGGATGCTGCTGAATCGGAAGATGGAGCAGTCGTTGGAGAATCTTTACAAGCAGGGCAAGGTGGTTGGCGGAGTGTATTTCGGGCTGGGCCAGGAGGCTTGCTCCTGCGCGTCGGCGTATGCGCTTCAGAAAGACGATTGGCTCGCGCCCATGATCCGCAATCAGGGCTCGCTGCTGGTGCGTGGATTTCGGTCCAGCGACATAATGATGCAGTACATGGCGAAAGCCGATTCGCCGACAAAGGGACGCGACGGGACCTCACACTTCGGGGACATTAACGAAAGGAATGTGGTCTCGCCGATTTCCATGCTGGGAGATTTGATTCCGGTGATGGCGGGGGTGGCGCTGGGCGCTCGTCTTCAAGGACGCAACATTGCTGTGATGACCTATATCGGGGACGGTGGGCAATCCACGGGAGTGACGTATGAAGGGCTGAATTTTGCCGCTGTCCAGAATCTCGGCCTGGTGCTTTTCGTAGAAAACAATCTGTGGGGATACTCGACTCCGGCGGAGATGCAGTTTCGGGTGAAAGATCTGGCTGAACGGTCGATCGCGTACGGAATTCCAGGCGTGATCGTCGATGGCACCGATGCTTGCCAGGTTTACGATGCTGCGCACGAAGCCTGCGAGCGGGCGCGTCGCGGAGAAGGGCCGACGCTGATCGAGGCCAAGATGATGCGCATGAAGGGGCATGCCATCCATGACGCGGCTGACTACGTGCCTGCGGAAATGATGGAGTACTGGCGGAAACGCGATCCAATCGTGCGCTTTGAGAATTACCTGCTCAACGAGAAGAAGTGGCTGAGTTCGGAGGAGAATCGAGCTCTGATCGCTGACGTGGAACGAGAGCTCGAGGCGGAGCGCGAGATCGCGGTGAACTCGCCGATGCCAAAACCGGAATCGGCGGTCGGTGGAGTTTACTGTGAGGACGGCTGCCACGAGATCAAGCCTAGGTACGGAATGCCGAAAGTGCGGGGAGCGAAGGTCGCCTCGGGGCCGAGGCAAACAGAAGCTGCGGTGCACCTGAAATAGATCGCCGTGAGTTTCACACCAGTTTCTCTGTCCGCACCAGAACCCCTTTAACCACAGAGGAAACAGAGGAGAACTTTGAGCGCTCGTACGTCCTGAGGTGCGCGCTTTTTCGCAAAAAAGTCCTATATCGGCCTGCCATTTGCTAAACAAATTTAACCAGGTCTTTGAAGGGTTAACTTTGCTTAATACTTCAGCACGACCGGCAATCCCTGGATACATTGGCAACGGAGGCATGGCATGACGCTCTCAATCTGTGAAGAAGGCGCGCGGGGACTGAAGTCCGGAGCAGCACTGGTAAAGGATCGACAAACGGTTTTACCTGGGGGCGAGCCCATTTCTCCGCGGATTACGGGCGTGGTCGTGCACCGCAGGCCCTTACAAGAGGATGAACGCGGTGAACTGATGGAGATCTATAGTCCCGAATGGGGAATTCATTCCCAACCTCTAGTGTATGCCTACTTCGTCTCCATCCGCCCGGGACGGGTAAAGGGATGGGTGCTGCACAAACTGCAGGATGATCGCCTCTTTTTCCTACGTGGCGTGATACGAATTGCCTTATTCGACGATCGTCCCGATTCGCACACGTACCGCATGCTGAACGTCTTCGTCATGAGCGAGCGGAACCGCGGCCTCGTGATCATTCCCAAAGGAGTTTTTCACGCTCTCAAGAACATAGGCACGGACGACGCTTCCTTTATTAATCTGCCTAGCCGGCCTTACAACCATGCTGATCCCGATAAGTATCGTCTTGCGGTGAAGAACGACCTCATTCCGTTTGCATTTGCGGACGGATCCGGCGCCTAGTCCATGCCTGCGGTCACGGTAATTACTGCGGCTTACAACAGCAGTCGTACGCTGAAATGCGCGCTCGCCAGCTTGCGAGATCAGAGCTTTGCAGATTTTGAAGCCTTGATTGTCGGCGATTGCTGCACGGATGACAGTGAGTGCATCGTGCGCGGATTCGGGGATGAACGTTTTCATTGGGTGAATCTGCCGAATCACGCCGGGACCCAGAGCGCTCCCAACAATGAGGGCTTGCGCCGGGCAGGAGGCGAGTACATCGCGTACCTCGGGCAGGACGACTTGTGGTTGCCCTGGCACCTGGCGACGCTGGTCTCGACATTGGAATGTGCAGCCGCAGATTTGGTTCATGCTGTCACTGCCTGGATCGGCCCGGAGGGGCCGATGTGGGCGGTTGGCACTCCTGGCGTCAGAGGTACTTACGCGACGCGTTTCATTCCGCCATCAAGCTGGCTGCATCGGCGGGAAGTTGCGGGAAAATGCGGTCCGTGGCCGGACCCGCAGAATCAAATCGGAGGAGTTGATTTTGTTTTCCAGCGGCGCGCCTACGGGGCAGGCTGCCACTTCGCCTGTACAAATGAAATCAGCGTGCTGAAATTTCCTTCGCCTCTATGGAAAACATACGCTCGGCAGGACGGGCATCCCCAGCCTGACTACTTAAAAGTCATGCAGCAGGATCCACGCGGGCTGCAGGCGCAGCTGCTCACAAAACTGGTCTTTACCTACGCGCGAGAGAAGGAAAATCAGACGGTTTGGAAGTCGGCGAAGGCTTGTATCCATGCCGTTCAGAAGACCGCGGCCGAATGGTACGGATTCGATCGCTGGCCGCTTTCCGACTACCTCGTCCGCAGGCACGAACGTTGGCGGCAGCGTGTCCGCTCACTGCGCGGGCTGCCTGAATTATCCATACAAAACGAATAAGCAGGGGCTGCTATGATTTGCAGTTGCGGGAATACTTATGCCCCAGCTTACCTACCTCGAAGCCATTCGCCAGGGAATCTGGGAGGAGATGGAGCGCGACCCCACGGTTTTTTGTCTCGGCGAAGATATTGGTATCTACGGCGGGGCATTCAAAGTCACCGATGGGTTTATTGACAGGTTTGGACCGGAACGCGTAATTGACACGCCGATTGCCGAGTCGGCGATAGTGGGCGCGGCGTTTGGGGCGTCTCTCACCGGCATGCGCCCGGTGGCCGAGTTCCAGTTCATGGATTTCATCGGCTGCGCCTTCAACCAGATCAGCAACATGGTCGCCAAGACGCATTATCTTTGGGGCGCGCCGGCGCCTCTGGTTTTACGCGGACCAAGCGGTGGCAATGTCCATGGCGGACCGTTTCACTCGCAAAATCCGGAGATGTGGTTCGTGCACAACCCCGGCCTGAAAGTTGTTTGCCCGGCAACCGCTTATGACGCCAAGGGTCTGATTAAGGCTTCGATTCGCGATAACAACCCTGTCGTTTTCTTCGAGCACAAATATCTGTATCGCAGGATTAAGGGCGAGGTGCCGACAGAGGATTACGTGGTTCCGCTTGGAAAAGCTCGCCGGGCGCGCGAAGGGCGCGATCTGAGCATAATTACCTATGCGGCCATGCTGCACACCGCTCTGGAAGCGGCGGAGATCCTGGCGAAAGATGGAATTGACATCGAGGTTCTCGATCTTCGCACGGTCGCGCCACTGGATCGTGAGGCCATTATCGAGACGGTACGGAAGACGAACAAAGTAATCATCGTTCACGAGCATTCGCGCACTGGCGGCCTGGCGGGTGAGATCACAGCGATCATCAATGAAGAAGCGTTTGACGACCTCGATGGACCTATCATTCGCGTTACTGCGCTGGACACGCCGGTTCCATTTTCTCCTCCTCAGGAGGAATACTTTCTTCCAAAGGTGAGTGATGTAGTTCGTGAGGCGAGGAGGTTGAAGGCGTATTGAGTTTTCACGAGACACTTGTCACGGTCGCGACTTTCTACAACGAGCCGGAATTCCTGCTGGCCCGCGCACGGCTTGAATCTGCGGACATCGAATGCTTTGCTGCGGATGAGAACATGCTTCGCATCGCAGGATGGCATTCGCATATACTCGGCGGGATCAAGCTGCGGGTGCGTGAGTCAGACGCGCAGGACGCAGTTGCGATTCTGCGGCAGACGGCCCCGCCAGATCATCTGTAAGCTTAAGGTTTCGATGCTGGAGGCAAGATGCGGAACTTCATTCTTGGCGTCCTGGTTACTCTTCTTGTGTTGCTCTTCGGCGGCTTGGCTTACGCTCTGCTCGGCTTTATCCACACCAATGCTGATGCTACTCCGCCGCGGTGGGAATCGCGCTTTGCCATGAGTGCCATGGACGCGTCCATGGATCATCACGCTCCGCGAGTTAGTAATCCGTTGCCGCCGACTGATGAAAACATTATCGACGGCATGAAGATCTACACCATGAATTGCGCCGTGTGCCACGGAACGCTGGATACGAAGCCCAGTCCGCTGGAACATTCCTTCTACCCGCCGCCGCCCCAACTGATCTTGCGACCGCTCGATGACCCAGAATGGCACATTTTCTACGCTATCCGCACTGGTGTCCGCTATACAGGAATGCCAGCCTGGAACAAGGCTTTAGGTGAGCAGGATATCTGGAAAGTGACTGCGTTTCTCTCCCGCCTCGATAAGCTCTCGCCCGCAGTTCAGGAGTATTGGAAAAAATCCTTTGGAGTTGCGCCGCCTGCGCCTGGCGAAGAGCACGAGCATGGGCATGGTCACGAGGACAGAGATTAGAGGTTCAATTTCACGTATATATAATGATGGATTGCGCAGCCCCAAATCGCCGCATACGGGACGTGGAAGGAGACTATGCCGACTGAGATTGTCATGCCCCAGATGGGCGAGTCCATTGTCGAAGGTACGATTACCAAATGGCTGAAGAAGCCAGGAGACAAAGTCCAACGGGACGAGCCGCTCTTCGAAATTTCTACGGACAAAGTTGACGCTGAGATTCCATCGCCTGCATCAGGCGTTCTTCAGGACATCAAGGTCGCAGAAGGCACTACTGTTCAGGTGAACACAGTGGTTGGCATCATCAGCGCAGATGGAGAGCCCGCGGCTGCGCCGGCCAAGGCCGCACCACCAGCGCCAGCAGCTCCTGAAAAGAAGGAACCTCCCCCTCCGAAGGCGCAGCCTGCGACAGTTCAGGAATCGGCACCGGCCGCGCATGAGGAGGGCGAGCACGCTCGTTCCTCTCCGCTGGTGCGAAAGATTGCGCGTGAGCACAATGTAAATCTTTCTCAAGTGCAGGGCACCGGACTCGGCGGGCGCATTACTAAGCAGGACATCATGGCTTTTCTTGAAAGAGGCCAGGCTGCTGCTCCGGCACCTACTGCTGTGACGGCGCCAGCTCAGGCCCCAGTTCCAGCCCCTGCGGCCATTCCTGGGGATCTGGTGGCGATGACGCAGATGCGCAAGATCATCGCGCAGCGCATGGTTGAATCGCGGCGGACCAGCGCTCATGTGCACTGCATGTTCGAGGTTGACGTGAGCCGAATTGTGAGCTTGCGCAACAGAACGAAAGCTGTCTTTGAGCAACGGCATGGAGCGCGACTGACGTTCATGCCATTCTTCGTCCGTGCCGCCATCATTGCGCTGCAGCAGTTCCCCATTGTGAATGCTTCGATAGAGGGCGAGAGCATTCGCTATCATCGGCACGTGAATATGGGAATTGCTGTCGCGCTGGACTGGGGTCTGATCGTGCCGGTCTTGAAGAATGCCGACGAACTCAATTTCCTCGGCTTGCAGCGCGGGATTACCGATCTCGGTGAACGCGCTCGCAGCAAGAAACTCAAGCCGGAAGAGGTCGAAGGCTCGACTTTCACCATAACTAATCCCGGCCAGTTTGGTGCCGTGTTTGGGCTGCCGATTATCAACCAGCCGAACTCGGCAATTATGGGAGTGGGCGGCATAAGCAAGGTGCCGCTGGTTGTTACAGACGCCGACGGCAACGATTCAATTGCCATCCGCTCTGTGGTTCACCTTACTCTCGGCTACGACCATCGACTGGTTGATGGCGCTGTGGCCGATCAGTTCATGGCGCTAGTGAAGAAGAATCTGGAGAGCTGGAGCGAGGAGATCGGGTAGGAGGTGCAAAGAGTCACTGGGCTGTCTTTCTCCACACTGACGCGTTCAAACAATCCACGGTGCCGTCAATCAATTTGCTGAGGCCCTGTTTGAACTTCTCCTCATCGACGATCTGACGATTTGTGACCGCATCGCTCATGGAGAGCGCCGCTTGCACGAAGGACAGGGCCGCATCTTTTTTCTGAGCTCCTGAGCGGCCTCCGAAAAGGCCTTCAATTCCGCTTATCACTGCTGGAAGAAAAGAAATTCCCTGCAGCAGCTTGGAAAGAAATTCCATTGCTGTTTCTCCTTTGATTGGTTGTTGAAAAATATGTTTCTGAAGATCAGACGCTGGCACTGACCTACTTTCCCCACCATCGATCATGCAGGGCAATCGCCAGGCTGATTACGGCCGTCATCACGGCGTTGACGATGCGGTCATACACGCTGCGGCGGATTTCGCTGCGCTCTAACACGGTGATTCGGTCTTCTGCCAGCTTCATGCGGCCGGGCTGGTGCGTGCCCACCAGCATTTCCATCTTGGTCTCCAGCCGGCTGAGTTTTTCCAGGCACTCGTGCTGGAAGTCGTGATCCGTGACCCGCACTACGAGCGGCTGTCTGCCTGCAGCGACGCGACATTCCGGGTTGTCATCGTTGAACTCGTTCATAGCGGATAGTTGAGGTGCAGGGCTGCGGAATAGCGTGAATACCGTGTCGGCGACGAGGCGTCGTACTGACGCAAGAAATAATTCTGTACGCTTCCCAGCCGCAGGACGGTAAACGTCTGGGTGGAGAAGCGGCCAACAAGGTTTCGATCATTGTCCGGTCCCCAGCCGGAATCGCTCCAGCGGACCTCGATGCCTCCGCCGGGAGGGGGCGCAACTCCCGCGTCGATGGTGACGCTGGTCGAGGTCGGGAGTTGCGCGATTCGGGCGGTGGTCAGGTCAGCCAGGAAGAGCGATCCCACTTGATCCGTGGTCAAGACTGGCAGGTTCACCGGGAGAGAGGTGTTGCCCGAATCGAAATCGAAGGCGAGCGGCTGTGCGGCGTCGGTGGCAAAGGCGATCTTGTATTTCGAGTGCTCGCCCGCAAGATCTTTTACATCGATCTGTATCTGTCGAACGATTGCGTGGAAGGCAGCGCCGCGTGAGGGCACGTGCACGTTGAGAGCATCGCCGGGAAAAATATCTGACGCATTGCCAGGGAGAAAGTCGCTCCAGGTTTCGTACTCGCCCGACCAGGCTGGGCCAGTGGCATCGTCGAGCAGGGCTAAGGCAGCATTCTCGCAATCTGCCGATGTTCTTGGAGCGGGCGCACTGATGTGGCGAATCGCGCCGCGCACCCCGTCGTCGTTTCCATTGTGGTACGCGTCGATGCTGGCCTGGTTCAGGACACGGGCGATTGCGCGGCCGCTTCCGCGGTACCGAACCTGAAAGAACAGCCCCATTGGTACTCCCCACGCCGCGGATTTGAAGGTCAGCGCGCGGAGCTTATTGGCGAGCTGCGCATCACTCAGGTTCTGAAAATTGGGCACCATTCCCTGGCTCAAAATGTTCTGCACATTGATTCCGCTGCTCAGCACCGTCGCAGCACTGGGGGAGGGCTGCATCACTCCAGAGCCACGAGCTCCGGCAAAGCCCGCTGCCACGGCCGTTGCTTCAGTCGAGCTGTCCTCGAAGCTTCCGGGATATACGTAAACCCAGGTGCCGGGCACCGTTGCCGAGATCTCACTCGAGAAATTCGATTCATTCGTTCCGATCAGCGAGGTCACCACGTAATACCAGACCTGCTGCGGATTAACCGCGTAGTCGGTGTACTGAGGAGACGTGAGGGGACCAGCAATCTTTGAGTACGGTCCGCCGCTGGTGGCAGAACGATAGACGTTGTAGCCATCGATTCCGGATTCGGCGGCCCACGTCAAATGAACCGAGTGCCCTCCGCCGAGTCCAGTAAGGTTCGCGTTCATCCATGCCTTGGACCATGCGAGTTCATCGGTAATCAATTGCGACTTGTCCAAGATCAGCGTGTACGGTGCCCTCTTGAGGTCCTGCGCGGTCACATCGGCCAGATCCTCGCTCTTCACTGCGCTCTTCATATTTGGATCAGTCCCGCTGGTTCAGCGTAAAGACGACACCACCAAGTGTGTCGAGCCCCGTTGGGACCAGATCAGTACCCGATGAACTCAGGTCCCAGCTCACCTGCGCATTCGGATCGCCAGGAGCCGTGATCGTCAGGTGCTTGTTCGCGATCGAGAGAGTCACGCTCGATGCAGCCGTCCCGGTGTACTGAAGTGTGAATGCGTTCGGAAACACGAAATACTGATGCGATGCGGAATGGCAGTTCACGTCCCAACCCGCGTCAACCCATGACTGAAAAGTTGGCACCAGTTGCTGCGACAGGTCATACCCTGTGACGACAGCAATACTCAATGGCACGCCTTTGGCGCGAAACGTCGGCAAGAGTGACTGGATATATTGATGCGAACCGTTGATCAATCCTGGATCGTCATATGTCAGACTGATCCGCGCCGGATATCGTAGAAAACCCGGCACTTTGGGAGGAGTATCTGCGGCAAGATTGTTGCCGCCATAAATCGGACCCGCTGTGCCGGTAATATCAGTCGAGACCCCCGTCGCAATGTTGTTGGCATAAAAGTGGCAGTAGGAGTAAGTCACAGCTCCCGTGTTATCCATCAAGCCATAAGTCCGGTTTGCGTAACCGCGGCAGTTTTTTAACTCGATCGCCGATGCCGTTCCATCAAAGCGGTAGCCGATGTAGTTGCGGTGCGCGTCCGTGTTGCAGATGTGGATGTCTCCTGCCGATCCGCTGGGATGAACGTAAAACCCGATCGGCACCGCCCCATTGGGTACCTGGCTGTCTGCCATCATGTTTGCCAGCCAGATGTGGTCGCTTCCGCCCTGGACCTGCACTCCGTAGGCGTCGTACCAATCCATCTTGATGTGCTGAATCTCGATATAGCTCGCGCCATTCAGATTGACCAGCGCCTGCCCGCTCAAAATGACCGGACTGACCGATCCGAAACTGCTGACCGGATTTCCGGCTGACGAGTACACGTAAAGAATCTGACTGGTCGCGTCGTAGTACCAATCGCGATTATGTGCCAGAGAATCTTGCGAAGCTTGGGAGCTTCCCCAAATCGTTCCGAACTGCACAAATTTCAACTGCGAGATCGGTTGCGTTGCAGAAAGCGTAGCTTGCCAGATGTTTGCAGATGTATTCGTCCAATCTCCAATCTTTGTTGCGTATAGCCCAGTAAACTCGGGTGGCCGCCCGTTCCCGTAAGCATCGAACTTGATCACGTTTCCGGCCGTCCCGCTTGAAGGTGGCGTGAGCCATTCGTTCCAAACCCCGTCACGCTTGAACCGGATGACATCACCGGGCTGAAAACTCGAAATCCCCACTTTCAGCAGAGTCCGCCAGGCAGTCGCAGGCGATAGCCCGTCATTAGCATTGCTGCCGGCGGGATCAACGTAATACGTTGTCGCCGTTGCCGCGTTCGCTAGCATCAGCAACGTACATGTGACTCTCTTGATCATGTCTGAGAACTGAGAACCGGGAATCAAGAACTGCCCTAATCGGCATAGGGGGAGTGGTCACCCACTCTCCCCTGCCACACCACCGTACATGCGGGTCCGCATACGGCGGTTCAGTTCGGTTAAGCTAGAGGACGTCCAGCAACCGGGGAAGACCGCACGAGTCGAAGTAAGCAATCGGA
>QIAA01000024.1 GCA_003224905.1 Acidobacteriota bacterium | reverse complement strand
GAAGGAGGTAGTCATGAAGCGATTCGCATCTTGGGTTATCGTCTACATGTTGTTCGGTTCCCTGTCCTACGGGCAGGCGATTTTCGCCACTCTGACCGGTGTCGTGTCCGACCCATCGGGAGCGGTGGTCCCTAACGCAAAGGTGCGACTGCGCAATGAAAGCACAGGATCTCTGCGTGACACAGTCACTAATTCTGATGGGTACTTCAGCTTCGCCTCGCTTGCCGCCGGTGACTTCACATATGAGCTCACCCTCGAGGCTCAGGGCTTCGTGACCTACAAAGCATCGGGCATCGCGCTGGGCGGAGGCGAGAAGCGCAATATAAACGTCACCCTGAAGGTCGGCTCCACTTCAGAAACCATCGAGGTCAAAGCAGAAGTCGAGCAGCTCGCCACTGTTGACTCGGGCGAAAAATCGGCCACCCTTGGGAACAAGGAGTTGCAGAACTACGTCCAGATCGGGAGCAACGCCGCCGAGTACATCAAGATCATGCCGGGCTTCGCGCTTAACAACGGCACATCGAATCGAGCAAACTACGATGGTCAAGTCATCGGCATCAACGGCAACGGCGACGCCGGCAGCCAGAGCCCGCTAAATAATGCATTCTCCTATAACGGTCTACCCAGCAACTCGCTGGATATCACCGCGGACGGAGCACACGTTTCCGATCCGGGCTGCAACTGCGACACTCCGGTAAATCCCAATTCGGACATGGTAGCCGAGTTCAAAGTGCAGATGTCGAATTTCAGCGCCGAGAACCAGAAAGGGCCCATTGTGGCAAGTTCGGTGGCGAAGTGGGGCACCAAGGATTTCCACGGTTCAGGCTTCTTCTATGCGAGGAACTACGTTTTGAACGCTAATGATGCACTGAACAACGCAACCCAAACGGCGAGGCCCGAGAACAAATATTACTATCCGGGTGTCACCATCGGCGGTCCGGTGCTGATTCCTGGCACTGGATTCAATAAAAATCGCAACAAACTGTTCTTTTTTACAGGTTTCGAGTACTTCTACCAAGTTCTCGACACAGGACTGCTACGGGCAACGGTGCCCACCCCAGGCATGTTGCAGGGCAATTTTTCGCCCTCCGAAATCGCGAAAATCGGCCCCTACACCGCTTCCGGCGCTCCTCCGGGGCAGCTCAACGCGGCAGCGCAAGCTCTGTTCCCCGGTGGAATCATTCCAGCGAGCATGATCGACCCCAACATGGTGGCCTTAATGAAGCTGTACCCAGCAGCGAATCACACTCCGAATCTGGACCAACCTTACAACTACATACAGTCAGCAATCTTCAACCAGAACAACACGCAGTGGATGTCGCGAGTGGATTACAACATCAGCGACAACACCAAGCTGTTTGTGCGTTACAATCTGCAGCGCGAGACGCAACTGTTTCCGGTTGGGTATTGGTGGCGCAACTCCGATCAGGTTCCTTACCCAACACCGCTGGCAGGGAAGAACCGGTCCGATTCGGTGACGGCGTCCTTAACCCACGTGTTCAGCCCGTCGATGACCAACGAGTTCGTTTTCGGATACACCTACATCGGCTTCCCGACCTATTTCCAGGATCCGAAGAAGGTGGACCGGAGTGCGTTAGGCTACAACTACCAAGGCTTGTATAAGAATGGCGTGTCACAGATTCCGTCGTTTGGGGCCTGGGGTCCTGCTGAAGCCGCCCTGGTCTTCAATCCCGCCGGCGGTTGGGACACTACCGGCGCCAACTATCATTACGCCACTAAGTACATGCCCAGCTTAAGCGATACGGTGTCGAAGGTTTGGGGCAAACATACCTTTAAGGCAGGGTTTTTCTGGGAATACATCCGCAACGCCGAACCCCTGAGTAGCGACACGAATGGTTTCATTACAGTCGGGCCATCGAATGCGTACACGTACGGCAACCTGTTTGCGGATTTGGTCACCGGAAACATAAGTGATCATTATGACGAGACCAATTACAATCCCCATGACGACACGGCGTACAACACATACGAGGCCTTCGTGCAGGATTCGTGGAAGGTCAGCAAGAGGCTGACACTAGATCTCGGTGTTCGCTTCACCCATTTTCAGCCGTGGAACGACCGGAACGGGTTTGGCATGGCCATTTTCGACTATTCCAAGTACAGCCCGAGCTGCGCACCTACGGACTACTGTGGCTTTTTGTGGCACAAGCGTGACGCGAGCGTGCCTATCGGCGGCTTTCCCACCCGCGCCCTGTTCTACCAACCGCGCTTCGGTTTGGCCTATGATCTCACGGGCAGCGGCAAGACCGTGATCCGGGGCGGCTGGGGCCGCTACTACTACCACATTGGCAACTTCGGAGGTCCCCAAGATTTAGGCCAGGCTGTGTACAGCGTCAACCTTCATCCGTCGACCATAGGGCAACGATTGTTTGCGAAAAATCTGGACACCATCGATTTCACGAATGCGGCTCTGTCTCCCACCGTAACAGACGGCAAAGACGACAAACAGCCATATACGGACAGCTACAGCTTTACGATTTCGCGGCGACTGCCGTGGTCGAGCCTGTTGGAGGTGTCGTACGTCGGGAACCAGACGCGCGACATTCCAAGCACCGGTAACGGCGCTACCTTGGGTTTTAACACCAAAAACATCAACCTGGTTCCGGTAGGCGCCATGCTGTCATCGAAAAACGGGGGCGCGGATCCGAACACGCTTAACCCGGATGCGTTCCGGCCGCTGCAAGGTTTCGCAGATTTGTATCTCTCGACGAACGACGGATATGCAAACTACAACTCGTTGCAGGCAACCTGGGTACGGACGCAGGGACGGTACACCATCAACCTGAATTACACGTTCGGCAAGGCCTTAGGGATCGTGAACTTCGCCGACCAGTTCAACCTGAACAACAATTATGGTGTGCAGCCGTCCAACCGTACGCATATCTTCAACGCAGCCTATTCGGTGGAGCTCGGCAACTTCACTCACAGCAGGATCGCGGGTGGTTTGATCAACGGCTGGCAGCTCTCCGGCATTACGCAGTGGCAGAGCGGCGCCAACCTCACAGGGTTCAGTAGTCACGCCAACTTCAACCTGAATCTCAACACCTTTAACATTCCGGGCACTAACCACGTCGTCAGCAACGTTGCACTACTGGGAACGCCCAATATCCAGCTAAACCCGATTCTGACGTGCGATCCGGCGTCGAATCTCGGGCCCAATCAGTTCATCAACCCGAATTGCTTCAGCTTCCCGACGCAGATCGGACAGAACGGCCCGACCGTACTACCGGCGATCTATGGGCCAGCCTACTTCAACTGGGACCTCGGACTCTTCAAGAATTTCCAGATCACTGAGTCGAAAAGGCTGCAGTTCCGCATTAACGCGTACAACTTCCTGAACCACCCGCTTTGGTCGTTCAACGGGAGCCACCTCAGTCTCGGCTTCGACGGGACCACTGGGAAGTTGAATACGCCGGATTTCGGAACGGTAACCGATAAGCAGGGCCGCCGGATCATCCAGCTCGCGGTCAAGTTCTTCTTCTGATAAGCTTCCGCTGCTAAGGACACGATTCAGGAGCGGGTGCCTCAAACCGATGAGTCTGAACAGAAGACCCTTTGGTGTGAAAAACTGCAAGGCATTTCGCGCCCACAGAAAAAACCATCTACAACAGCTTCAAATGCACTGGCGCCGGGGTTTCGTCTGGGCTGGATTGCTGGCGGTTGCCTGCGCCTCGGCAGACCCGCTAGAAAGCGCGCAGCAGGCATTCGCACGCGCGGTCGGTTTGCAGCGCGCAGGCGATTTCGAAGCCGCCATTCGTGAATATCGTGCGGCCCTTGCCCAGGAGCCCGCTAATTTTGAGGCGCGCTCCAATCTGGGCGTGGCGCTTGCCCATATCGGCCACTTCGAAGAAGCCATTGATGCCTATCGCCTGGCGCTTCAAAGCGCGCCCCCGGCCGCCTCTAACCAGCTCCTCACCAATCTCGGTCTCGCGTATTACAAGTCCGGCCAGCTCGAAGAAGCGGTCCACATCTTCGAAGGCGTTCATAAGCAGATCCCGGGAGACCTGCAAGTTATACTCCTCGCCGGTGACTGTTATCTTCGTCTCGGTGACCTGAAGCGTGTGATCGACCTGCTTACACCCGTAGTCCCGGCCTACCCCGAGAACCGGGCCGTCAACTACATGCTAGGTATGGCACTCATCCGCAGCGGAGACGTGGCCAAGGGCGAAGGCCTGGTCAATGACATTCTGCGCGAGGGCGGCTCCGCCGAGGGCCATTTTGTGCTCGGCACGGTGGCCTTTATGGCGAAGGATTATCCGAATGCGCTCAAGCAATTCTCCCAGGCGATTGCTATCAATCCCGATTTGGCCTCGCTCTACTCGTACTACGGCCAAGCCTTATTATTCACGGGTGATGCCGAGGGAGCCATAACCGCCTTCCAAAAGCAGCTAGCTTCCGATCCGAACGACTACGACGCGAATTTGCGACTCGCCGAAATTCTGTTTCACCGACACGAGTATGCGGACGCGCTGCCGCTTTATGAACGGGCCCTGCGAGTACGTCCAGGCTCAGCCGAAGCCGCCTACGGCCTTGCAGAACTAGACCTCCGCGCCAGCCAACCGGAAAAGGCGCGCCGTCGTCTCGAAGAAGTCGTGGCCCGGTGGCCGGAGTACGCCAACGCCCACCGCGCCCTCGCCGTCGCTGACGAAGAACTTGGTCTCAAACCGGAAGCCGTGCGCGAGCGCGCCCTCGCAGCCAAGTTGGACGGTGTCTCTGAAAGCGGCGGCCTTCCGCTTCGTTCCCAGGCACCGGATTTCTCCCTACCCACCTCGTCCGGTAGTCTTCGGGTGCACCTGTCCGCATTCCGTGGCAAGCGGCCTGTAGTAGTCATCCTGGGCAGCTACACTTGTCCTAAGTTCCGTTCTCAGGCAGGGACTCTGAGCAGGCTCTACGCGCAGTATCACGATCAAGTCGAGTTCGTGCTCGTTTATATCCGCGAGGCGCATGGAGCCGGATCGTGGACTAGCACCATCAACCTTCGTGAAGGTATCGAGCTACCCGATCCCGCGACGTTCGAGCAGAAATGCGAGTACGCCGCCTCCTGCATCCGCAAGCTCAAAATCCCGTTCGTGGTCGCCGTCGATGGTCTCGACAATTCGACAGAAAGAGCATATGCCGGCTGGCCCAGCCGGGTCTATTTGCTGGACAAGCAGGGTCGTGTGGCATTCAACAGCCCGCTCGATGAATTCAGTTTCGAGGCTGCTGCGCTGGATTCAGCGCTCACATTGGCTGTCCGGCAGTAACGGGGCGGACCGCTTGCTGGAAACGTTAGCAGAAAATTCATTGCGCAAGGGAATCCAAATCTGTGCTGTGGCTTTTTCTATGGCCGGGCCGCGTCCAGGCCGACCAGGTCACCGTCCTGGCCACAACAAACGGGACTCATATCCGGTTTGAGCAATTCTGCATTGCCTAAACTGGCTTTCCCTACAAGATCCTGGAGAAGCTCCGTCAGCGGGGGCCAGACTTTTCCAGGGCGTCAGACTTCGTATCCTCTGCCGTCGCTTCACCTCGCCTTTCCTTGTCCAGTGCTTCCAGACGGGCAAACTCAGCCCGGGCCCGAGCAGCCTCTGCAGGCTTCTTAGCGCGTGTATAGGCACTCGCCAAAACAAAGTAGACGCCGGGGACATCCGGGGCGACCTTCGAAGCTCTCACCAGCATGGTGATTGCGCTGGGCACATCGTTCAGTCCCAGGTAAATCCGGCCCAGGGCGTAGTAAGCAGCGAAATTCTCAGGATCAACCGTGGACGCCTTTTTGGCATAAGGTAGAGCTTCTTCGAATTTTCCAGAACTCATGGTCTGAAGGGCAATCTGCAGCATGGAAGCGACATGATTCGGATTTCTCTTCAGTTCCTCTTTGAAATAGGTCATAGCGCGCTCCGGCTCTTTCTCGGCGAGTAGCGACACACCGTAGGCGTAAGCCACATTCGGCCGGTTGCGATAGTGCTCTTCCAATTCATCATACAGTTTGCGCGATTCGGACGCTTTCCTTTCCCCCGCCAGAAAAGCCGCCTTGCCAAATTGTCTGATCATTTCCTGCTGCAGAGAATTCAATTTCTCAAGAGGATCAGAAATTCGCAGCACCGCCATTCCTAACGCATCCAGCACGCTGTCGCTCTCTCGATGCTCGACGGCAAACCCGTTCAGCAGCGCCTGAGCCGCCTCAAATTGTCTGCCAAGGGTCAGGAGAACTGCTTGGTGATACCGAACCACCCGCGCCAGTTCCTCGTTGCCCGCCAGACCCAGTTCGCGTCCCTTCCCAAGATGCTCGAGCGACGTTACATAGTCCTTGGTCTGGTACTTACAAAGACCCAGCATGGCCCAGCCCTGGCCGTTCTTCGGCTCCAAAGTCACAAAGCGCTGAAAGGCTCTGGCTCCGTCGGTATATTGATCTTTCTCATAGTAGAGGGTTCCCAGGTACCACCATCCTTCTGTCCAATTGGGTCTGATACCAACAAGCTCGGTGTAGAGTCTGATCGCCTCGGGGACTTCATCAGCCTCGCGTGCAGCATTGGCCATGGCTTTGAGCGTCTCAAAAGTTGGCATGTCAGTTTTCCTCGAGGCGTTGGAGAGGGAAGGACTATTTTTTTGTGAGGCTCGAGGTGACACTTGCCCCTCAGCTAAAGCCGAGAGACTCCCAGGCAATGCAACTTGGAAGACCAACAATAGACAAGGGAAATTTCTCATGGCTGAAACTCGTCGCGTGGGTTGACGCCGGTAAATAAAGAGCGGAGAGCATAGAGGTTCTCAGCTTTCACCCTTCTCTCTTCACTGAGGTTGTTCCTCCTTGCCTGTCTTGCTGTTCTCCACGTCCTCTGCTCGCTTTTGTGACCCTGGCTGGCGTTTCTGCTGCTCGACTCTGAGTCTTTCGATGGTCTCCTGTTCGCGGTCTCCTTCGGCCTTCATTTTCTTTCTATAGTAGATGCGAGCCAAGTTTACATGTGCATCCATGAAGTCCGGAGTGCCTTGAACAATCTCTTCCAACATCTGCTGGGCTTTGTCCAAGTTGCCTTTCTGAAAATAGATGAGGCTGACCTCATAAACGGCGGAGACATCGTGGGGGCGGAGTTCGAGAGCTCGCAGAAAGAAGGGAAGTGCTTCGTCCTGCTGGTTGTTCCGGCGGAGTAACAGCCCTAGGTGCAGGTTGGCGGTGAAGTCATTGGGATTGATTTTGAGCTCGGCTTCAAATTGGGGCACGGCTTTTTCAGCATCGCCCGAGCGCAGGAACGCCTGGCCCAGGCTGGAATGAGCCAGGGGAAGATTGGGATTAATGGTAATGGACTGTTCAAACTCGGCCACCGCTTTTTTATTCTCGTAAGCTTCAAGAGATGCAATTCCCATCATCAGGTGGGCTTCGGCGGAATCTCCCTGGCGCAAAATGCGGTCCAACAGCCGCTGTCCCTTTTCAATCTGCTTGTCTCTCAAATAAGCGGTGCCGAGCAGATAAGCAATCGACCTGTCCTCAGGATGTTTTTCCGCTGCTTCGTCCAACTGGGAAATGACCTTCTTGTACTCGCCCATCTGGGAATAGCAGTCGGCCAGAAGGGTGCGTGCTTGCAAGTTTTCAGGGTCAGCTTTTTGGACTTCCTCGAAAAGTGCTGCGGCTTTCTGAATGTTTCCCATTTTGTAGTGAGCCAGACCGAGGTTCAGGGTGATCAGAGGCTGTCCCGGAGCCAGCTGCAGAGCTTGCTCGTATCTCGAAACGGCCTCCTGATAACGTCCCAGCCCGGCATAAGCCGCTCCCAGGTTGGCCAGCACTGGAAAACTTGGATGCGCTTTCAGTGAAAGCTCATATTCCTTGATGGCCAGTTCCATCTTTCCGGAGTTCTGGAGCTCTAGCCCACGCAAGAAATGTGGATCTTCTGAAGGCGCTTGAAACCCGGCATGAGCAGCGGCGATGACAAACAACCAAAAAAAGGGGGAAACTATCATTTCGGGATGAACTGCTCTACCGATTCCAACGAACTCCGCACTTGTGGGGCCATGGGGACGTCGGGCCAAAGCCCCAGGAATTCGCGCATCTGAGAGTTATGCAGCTTCAGGGTCACGCAACCTATTATAGCAATTGGCCAAGAGGAGATAAAGGCGGGACAGAGGGTCAAGATGGTCATGGGGAAAGCGGAGGGCTATTAACGCTTCGTCTCTCGCGAGCTGACCGCATCGTAGGCAAGTACAGGTATGACTATGCGGCTTACAAAGATCCTTGGTATTATGGGGTGGCTCATCTTCGTTCGGAAGCCGGGGATATTTTGGTCCAAGCGATCGTCAAACTGGCTAGGGACGTCATAGGGAAAAGCTAAGGCATGTTACCAGGCTGTTCAGTGTGCTCGATAAGTACACGCCCGCGGGATTTCTTAGGGCGTTCGCGTCCAATGCTTTCTACGCCGCCATTGCATTCTGGATTTCGGTCCGGACCTTTAAGAGGCAGAGCATTCTTTTCCGGAGCTAAGGTCCGCCTGGCGGGAAAAAGCTCACATCTTTCTGATCGATTCCTTCTCGGGAGGGCGCATTGAAGCATTCCAGACGTATGGGCATCGTGGTGCTGATGGTTTTTCTGAGCGTGATGACGTATATCGATCGCATCATCATCAGCATTGCTGGCCCAGGCATTATCAAGGATTTTTCCCTTTCCGAAACCCAGATGGGCACGATTTATTCGGCCTACCTGTTCAGCTACACCATCATGATGATTCCGGGCGGGTACCTCGCCGACAGGTTCGGCCCCCGCCTGACGTTGACGTTCATGGCGCTCGGGTCGGCGCTGTTCACCGGTCTGACGGCGCTCGGCGGCTCGCCCGGCTTGGGGACCTATATCGGGATCGTGCCATCCTTCCTGATGATCCGGATGTGCCTGGGGATCTGCGCCGCCCCGATGTATCCGTCCAGCGGAAAAATGAACGCGAACTGGAATCCGCCCCAGGCGCGCGCACGCGTGTGGGGATGGATCGCTTGCGGCGCTGGAATCGGTGGGGCCATCACGCCGGCGCTGTTCTCGTGGATGAAAGCACGGTCCGGTTGGCGCAGCGCGTTCCTGTTAGCTGCTCTGGGAAGCGCTATCCTGGGCGCGATCTGGTGCTGGTATGCGCACGACTATGCTTCCGAGAGGCCGCGCTCAATCGGCCCTCCGCCTGCTCGCACTCGAACGCTGTGGAAGGAACTTCTCACCAATCGCGACCTGATGTTGCTCACCGCAGGTTATTTCACGGTCGATTATTTCGAGTACATCTTTTTCTTTTGGCTTTATTACTATTTCGGCCAGATCCGGCACATGGGAATGGACCAGAGCGCGATTTATACAACTCTGATGTGGGTGGCCTGGATGGTGATGACGCCCATAGGGGGCTGGGTCTCCGACCGGCTGATCGTGCATTTCGGCCTGCGCAACGGCCGCCGGATCGTTCCCATGGTGGGTTTGACCTTGAGCGCCGTTTTGGTTTATGTGGGGTCGAACGTCACCGGCACCTTGCCGACTGTAATACTGCTGTGCCTCTCGCTGGGATTGGCGGCGGCTACCGACGGTCCCTATTGGGCTGCCGCCATTGACGCGAGCGGAAAACATGCCGGGACCGGCGGCGCCATCTTCAACACCGGAGGCAATCTCGGAGGAATGATCGCTCCGGCGCTGACGCCGCTGATCGCAAAGTATTTCGGCTGGTCGTGGGGGCTCTACGCTGGCGGCATCATCATGCTCGCGGGTGTGCTGGTGTGGTTCTTTGTGGGCAAACA
>QIAA01000283.1 GCA_003224905.1 Acidobacteriota bacterium | reverse complement strand
CTCTCCGGTTTCTCCCGTTTCCGTGTCCAGCCAACTCACCTGCTGCCAGCTGGGATGAAAATCACAGCCTATAATCATCCTGTGCGAAAGCTCCTTCTTCTCCTAATCGTCTTTGGTCCTCAACCGAAAGACACCTTAGGGTAACGTCGGAGCCTTCGCTCTTATCCAATCAACCCTTCGCGGTTTGAGGCTGTTACGAAACTCGAAAAGTTTGTCACATATTGTGATCTGCTGTTTTCGCAATCACAACATATTGTGGTTTTCAACGCTCAAATTTGAGTTTCGTAACAGCCTCGGTTTTCGTTGGGTGGGGAAGGAAAAGCTCAAGCGAGGCCACGCACAATTCCATTGACTTCGCCTCCCCTTTTGCCCCATAAGAGAAGAAGGTAAGTTGCTCCCGGGCTCCCAAAATGCTTGCTGATTTCAGACTGTGCCAAATAGTACGGTCGTACTATGGCCCATTCTTCCCAGCCTCAGCACCCGCAGCTAACCCTTTGCGGCTCAATATTTTACCTGTAAGCACCTTTACTTCCAAGATTTTACACAGCGCCTCGTAGCTCCGCACCAATGAATTCAAAGATTTAGCGTGCCCTACCGTCCCTCCCGCCGCCAAAACAGTCCAATTCCCGCAACTAAGTCCCACTTTATCTATATTTTACCCGCAACTCCTTTGGATCCAAAGATTTTGCCCGTGTCTTCCCGCTAAGCTGATGATTCCCCAAGATGCCGGAGAGGGGGTATATACCTCCATGCCGAGAAGCCCCAAACGTGTGCCCATAACCCATTTGTTCTCTATATTTTGCCAGCAACTCCTTTGGATCCAAAGATTTTGCTCATGTTCTCCGGCTAACATCATGATTCCAAAAGATCGCAGGAGGAGGTATACCCAAGGCTTGCTGGTCAGCAAATAGCTGTGGAAAGAGAGGCGCAATGCGACGATCTCACTTTTGCAAGCGATTCACCCCACCCTTGCCGCTTTGAATTTCTTGCTGTAGCACCAAAGTCTTGAGGGTTGCCCCATCCTTCGCGGTTTGAGGCTGTTACGAAACTACTAGCGGGGAGCGAGTGTTGGTGGCAGGATGCGGTGTGAGGCAGTTATGGGATTCATCGAGGGGGATGCTCGGACACAGCCTCCTGGGATGTGCAAATCCGAAAGGTTGTATGGCGGATACTGGCAGACTCAGGGCCAGAGTGATGATTGCGTCAAATCACCGCAAGCCATAGTGGCTGCACCTTTTAGATGACATTGCCGATGGGGCGTCAGGGCTGCCGAACGGTTGGCATCAGCATTCCAAAATCAGAAACTGAATAATTCCACAAGCTTTCCACAGCTTGTGGCGCAACAGATGTTCCCGTTCGGTGCTTCATTCGGGTGAGTCCAGACCGCCAGCGGCCATGGACTCGAAGCGGGTACTTCGTTTGATAAATGCCAGCCGTATCTTGCCGGTCGGGCCGTTTCGCTGTTTAGCGATAATGATTTCTGCGATGCCATCCAGCTCGGGATCGTCCGGTTTGTAGACTTCTTCCCGGAAAATAAAGGCGACGACATCTGCATCCTGCTCAATCGATCCCGACTCGCGAAGATCGGCCAGTTGGGGACGATGATCGCCGCCGCGGCTTTCAGGAGCGCGGCTCAACTGCGAAAGAGCGACCACCGGGACATTCAATTCTTTAGCTAACGCTTTCAAGCCGCGCGAGATCGCCGAAACCTCCTGCGTGCGGTTTTCATAACGCCGGCCACCGCCGGACATGAGCTGCAGGTAATCCACGATGAGCAAGTCGAGTCTGCCTTGCGATTGCTGCAGGCGACGCGCCTTGGCGCGCATCTCGCTGAGTGCAATTCCCGGAGTGTCGTCGATAAAAATCGGCGCGTGTGCCAGCTCTTCCATGGCGTGCACTACTTTCGTCATGTCATCGCGCCAGAGCGAGCCGGTACGCATCTTATGCGAGTCCACTCGTGCTCGGGAACACAGCAGACGAAGCAACAACGCCTCGCGGGACATTTCCAGAGAAAACATGCCGACGACTTTCTGATCGTTAATTGCGGCATTTTCGGCGATGTTCATGGCGAACGCGGTCTTCCCCATAGAGGGGCGCGCGGCAATGATCACCAAGTCGGCGCGCTGCAAGCCGCTGGTCATTTCGTCCAGATCGGTGTAGTGAGTGGCAAGCCCTGTAATACGCTGGCCGCGTTGCAACAGCGCATCGACCGAGCCGAAGGATTCCTTGACGATCTCCTGCACGCCCACAAATCCGCGGCCAATGCGCTTTTCTGAGAGTTGAAAGACTGCCGCCTCGGCATCGTTCAGAATCTCTTCCGCCGGATCACTCTGTTCGGTCGCGCGGGCGATTGCGGCGTTGGCAACATGAATCAATCCCCGCAGCAGCGCTTTATCACGGACAATCTTGATGTAATGTTCGATGCTGGGCCGATCCGGCACTCCATCGACGAGACTGGAGACATAAGCAACGTCGCCAATCGCTTCCAGCTCTTTACGCCGGTCGAGTTCTTCGATCAGCGTGATCATGTCGATGGGATGTGAAGACTCGGCGAGATCCACCATGCGCGAATAGATTCGGCGGTGAGAGTCAAGCGAGAAGTCGTCCGCTTTCAGATGTTCCGCTGCCTGGCTGTAAGCCAGATTGTCCAGCAGAATCGCGCCAAGAATTGAGCGCTCAGCCTCTATATTGGCGGGTAGCGTGTACGCGGGACTGTAATCAGTAGTAGCCAAACGTTCCTGCTGACTTAAGTAAAAATGTCTAACGCATACTAACGAGCTCGGCGTTGTGAATGGAAAGCGCT